>NZ_CP011487.1:306290-612580 GCF_001653475.1 Helicobacter pylori
GTTTTCTTGCCCGTAAGGTTCGCCAGCTTCTATAATCTCTAAAAGCTCTCTGTCAATGTCTTTTAATTTTAGCGTTAAAGGGGGTTCTTTTTCACAAAAAGGTAAGACTTTAAAATCAAAATTTTCTAAAGTTTCAAAGAGCGAGATGATATTGTTTTTTCCAACGCTCAACCCGCAAGCTTGCCTATGCCCTCCATAGCCGAGTAATAAAGAAGAAACCCCATTCAAAGCGTCAATCAAGTCAATATTTTGAGAGCTGCGCCCGCTCCCTTTATACACCCCTTCTTTAAAGGTAAAAACCAGGCTTGGCTTTTGAGTGGCTTCCACTAATTTTGAAGCCACAATTCCAAGCACGCCCTCATGCCAATTATCCTTAAAAGCGACGATAATCTTTTCTCCAACCATCGCATGCTTAAAAGCCTCTTCAAAAACCTTCTGTTGGATCATTTTACGCTTCATATTGCATGCTTTCAAGCGTTCATACAAAAAATAGCCATCTTGAAAATTATTCGCGCTTAAAAAATCTAAAGCCATTTTTGCGTCTTGCATGCGCCCTGCGGAGTTGATTAGGGGGGCGATATTAAAAGAAATATCGCTCGCTTTTAAAGAGCGTTTTCTAAAAACTTCTCTTTGGCGCAAAAACCCCATCGCCCCTAAGGATTCTTTTTGCAAAAAATACAAGGCTTTAGAAACTAAAAAGCGGTTAAAAAAAGTCAAAGGCATCATGTCAGCAATAGTCGCCACACCCGCTAAGCATAACAACTCACTAGAATGGCTTTTTTCTTTTCCTAAAAGCTGGTGGATTCCATAGCACAAATAAAACGCCACCAACGCCCCGCACACTTCCTTTTGGATAAAATCACAATCTTCTTGCTTGGGGTTGATCACTGCATAAGCGTCTGGGATTTCATCATGGTGTAAGCAATGGTGATCCGTAATGATAAGGGTGTAGTTTTTTTCTTTACAAAATCGCGCGGCTTCAAAGGCGCTAATCCCATTATCCACCGTGATGATTAAAGGGGCGTGGTGTTTTTCTAAAAATTTTTTAGAAATCCCATAGCCATCAATGAAGCGGTTAGGGATTGCAATGCGAACATGCTTATAGTTTAGACTTTCAAAGAATTTTGCCATGATAGTAGAGCTAATCACGCCGTCAGCGTCATAATCGCCCACCACTAAAATTTCTGTGTTTGCGTGCATGGCTTCTATGATTTTGAGCGCGGCTTTTTTCAAGTCTTTAAATAAAAAGGGGCTAGGAAACCCTTTTCCACTATAAGCGATAGAAGCCACTCGCTCTTTGATTTGAGCTTTAAGCTTTTGTTTCATGTTTTAGATTAGGATTTATGAAGAGCGCTCTTAATGAAATCCAAAATAATAGGGTTAGGGCTTTGCAACCTAGAGGTGAATTCCGGGTGGAATTGCACCCCCACAAAGAAAGGGTGATCTTCTAATTCAATCGCTTCGATCAAATGATTCGCTCCAAAACCCACCACTTTCAAGCCCTTATTTTCCCACTCCTGGCGGTATTTGGGGTTGATTTCATAACGATGGCGGTGTCTTTCTTTAATGCTAGGCTTTTTATAAGCTTTTTCTAACAAGCTATTTGGCACGATTTCGCATTCATATTCGCCTAATCGCATGGTGCCTCCTAAAGGCGAATTATAGGTGCGCACCTGTTTTTGGTGGTTTTGATCAATAAAATCTTCAATCAAATACACCACAGGGTATTCGCAGTGTTGGTTAAACTCCGTAGAGTTAGCCCCTTTTAAACCCAAAACATTGCGGCAAAATTCAACGATCGCTAATTGCATGCCCAAACAAATCCCTAAAAAAGGGAGTTTTTCTAACCTCGCTCTTTGAATGGCACAAATTTTGCCTTCAATCCCCCTTTCTCCAAAGCCCCCAGGCACTAAAATCGCATCAACGCCCTCTAAATTAGTCTTTTCATTAAAATTCTCGCTATCCAACCATTCAATATTGACTTGCGTATCCAAATGCGCACCCGCATGGATTAAGGCTTCAATCAAGGATTTATAAGATTCTTTTAAACTCAAATATTTGCCCACAAAACTAATCCTGACTTTGTGTTTAGGAGCGATAATCTTTTCTACTAAAGTGTTCCAAGCCGCCATTTTGGGGTGTAATTTATTCAAATTAAAGCGTCTGGCAATGGGAGTTAAAATGCCTTCTTGCAAGAAAAGGATAGGACATGCGTAAATGCTTTTAGTGTCTGTGGCCACAATCACGCTGTCTTGCTCCACATCGCAACTCAAAGCGATTTTATTTTTCAATTCTTTATCCAAAGGTTTAGGCGATCGCGCCAAAATGATTTGAGGGGTTACGCCAAGGCGCCGTAATTCTTGGACGGAATGTTGCGTGGGTTTGGTTTTGAGTTCGTTAGTGGTTTGGATATAGGGGATCAAGGTTACATGCACATTGATGACTTTTTCATTCCCTAATTCCAATTTAAGCTGGCGGATCGCTTCCAAATAAAACATGCCCTCCATATCGCCCACGGTTCCGCCCACTTCCACGATTAAAAAATCCAACCCCTTAGCCGTACTTTTAATGCGCCTTTTGATTTCATCGGTTACATGGGGGACGATTTGAATGGTTTTGCCTAAATATTCCCCTTTCCTTTCATTTTCTATCACACTTGAAAAAATCTGCCCGGTAGTGAAATTGTTCAACCTTGTTAAATTCTTGTTCAAAAAGCGTTCATAATGCCCTATGTCTAAATCCGTTTCAGCGCCATCGCTAGTTACAAACACTTCCCCATGCTCTAAAGGGCTCATGGTGCCTGGATCAATATTGATATAAGGGTCAATCTTTAAAATAGAAACCTGATAATTGCAATGCTGTAAAAGCGTAGCGATTGAAGAAGATGAAATCCCTTTCCCTAGAGAGCTTAACACGCCCCCTGTAACGAATATAAATTTGACTCTATCCATTATGTCGTGTTCCTTTAATTTTTGCTTCTTAAATTGTAGTCTAAAAAGGGTTAAAAAGCTTTAAAAGAGAGTAAAAATTAAAGCGATTTCAAAAAAAAAAAAAAAACAATTTCAGTTTCTTATTAGCTAGGTTTGATTAAAATAAAAAGCTTTTTATGTGTTTAAACTTCATTGTCTTAAAACTTTTAAGAGCAATTTTAAAGTTCGTTGGCGTATAATATCAAGTTTGAATGAACTAACTAAAAGGGTTTTAAATAATGGCTGAAAATTCTTTCAAAAATGTTTCTACACAACCCAAAGTATTTTTCTTATTACAAGTTAAAACCCTGTTTCTTTTAGGAGGCGTTTTTAGCGCATTTTTTATCCTTATGGTTGGCTTGGTTTTTTTTGATTATGTTAATTTAATGGATAATGCGATTTTTAGATTGATGCGTTCAAACTCTTCTAACCCTATTTTAGATCAAACGCTCCAACGCATTGTTTTTTTAGGCTCTTCTCAATTTGTGTTGCCTTTGAGTTTGTTAGTGGGGGCGTTTTTAAGCCTTTATCGCACAAACTTAGTGCTTGGAGTGTGGTTTGTGTTAAGCGTGGTCTTGTTTGAAGCTCTTTTAGAATCTTTAAAACACCTTTTGGCGCATTTTATTCAGTGGTTTTCGCACAACGCTAATTTCCCTAACGCTTCTGCGCTTTCTTTAACGCTATTTTACGGGTTGCTTATTTTATTGATACCCCATTTGATCACGCATCAAACGCTTAAAAACATTCTTTCTTATAGTTTTCTTTGTTTGATTTTTTTAATAGGGTTAGTGCTGATTGTTTTAGGGGTTTCTTTTAGCAGTGTTTTAGGAGGGTTTTGTTTAGGGGCGTTAGGGGCTTGTTTTTCCATAGGGATTTATTTGAGCGTGTTTCAAAAGATCTAAGCGAACGGCTTAAAAGAATGAAAATTTTATCAAGGTTTTAATATTGGATTTAAAGGTATTATTGCAACGGATTGTTGATTTTTTCATCAAACTCAATAAAAAGCAAAAAATCGCCCTGATTGCAGCGGGGGTTTTGATCACGGCTTTGCTTGTGTTTTTATTGCTCTATCCCTTTAAAGAAAAAGACTACGCGCAAGGGGGTTATGGGGTTTTATTTGAAGGATTAGACTCTAGCGATAACGCTTTAATCTTACAGCATCTCCAGCAAAACCAAATCCCTTATAAAGTCTCAAAAGATGACACCATTCTTATCCCTAAAGACAAAGTGTATGAAGAAAGGATCACTCTGGCTTCTCAAGGGATCCCTAAAACGAGTAAAGTGGGCTTTGAAATCTTTGACACTAAAGACTTTGGGGCGACTGATTTTGATCAAAATATCAAACTCATTCGCGCCATTGAGGGGGAATTGTCGCGCACGATTGAAAGTTTAAACCCCATTCTTAAAGCCAATGTGCATATTGCAATCCCTAAAGACAGCGTGTTTGTGGCTAAAGAAGTGCCTCCTAGCGCTTCAGTGATGCTCAAACTCAAGCCTGACATGAAGCTTTCACCCACTCAAATTTTAGGGATTAAAAATTTAATCGCTGCAGCTGTGCCTAAACTCACGATAGAAAATGTGAAAATCGTGAATGAAAACGGCGAATCAATAGGCGAAGGCGATATACTGGAAAACTCCAAAGAATTAGCCCTAGAGCAATTGCATTACAAACAAAATTTTGAAAACATTTTAGAAAATAAGATTGTCAATATCTTAGCCCCTATTGTGGGGGGTAAAAACAAGGTGGTCGCAAGGGTCAATGCGGAGTTTGATTTCAGCCAGAAGAAAAGCACTAAAGAGACTTTTGATCCCAATAATGTCGTAAGGAGCGAGCAAAATTTAGAAGAAAAAAAAGAAGGCGCTTCTAAAAAACAAGTCGGCGGTGTGCCTGGGGTTGTGAGCAATATCGGGCCTGTGCAAGGATTGAAAGACAATAAAGAGCCAGAAAAATACGAAAAGTCTCAAAACACGACCAATTATGAAGTGGGTAAAACCATTAGCGAGATTAAGGGCGAGTTTGGCACTTTAGTGCGTTTGAATGCGGCGGTTGTGGTGGATGGCAAGTATAAGATTGCGCTTAAAGATGGGGCAAATACTTTAGAATACGAGCCCTTGAGCGATGAATCGCTTCAAAAAATCAACGCTCTGGTGAAACAAGCCATTGGCTATAATCAAAATAGAGGCGATGATGTGGCGGTGAGTAATTTTGAGTTTAACCCTATAATACCCATGCTTGATAACGCTACTTTGAGCGAAAAAATCATGCACAAGACTCAAAAAATCTTAGGTTCATTCACGCCTTTAATCAAGTATGTTTTGGTGTTTATAGTGCTATTCATTTTCTATAAAAAAGTGATTGTGCCTTTCAGTGAACGCATGCTAGAAGTGGTACCTGATGAAGATAAGGAAGTGAAATCCATGTTTGAAGAAATGGATGAAGAAGAAGATGAATTGAACAAACTAGGCGATTTGAGAAAAAAAGTAGAAGATCAATTAGGGCTTAATGCAACCTTTAGCGAAGAAGAAGTAAGATACGAAATTATCTTAGAAAAGATTAGAGGGACCCTTAAAGAGCGTCCTGATGAAATCGCAATGCTCTTTAAACTCCTAATCAAAGATGAAATTTCTTCAGACAGCGCGAAAGGCTAAAAGACAAAAGGTTAAAAATGGCAACCAAGCTTACCCCCAAACAAAAGGCCCAATTAGACGAACTTTCCATGAGTGAAAAAATCGCTATTTTACTCATTCAAGTGGGCGAAGACACTACAGGCGAGATTTTAAGGCATTTAGACATTGACTCCATTACAGAGATTTCTAAGCAAATCGTGCAATTAAACGGCACAGACAAGCAAATCGGCGCGGCAGTTTTAGAGGAATTTTTTGCGATTTTTCAGTCTAACCAATACATCAATACCGGCGGTTTAGAATACGCCAGAGAGCTTTTAACCAGGACTTTGGGGAGCGAAGAAGCCAGAAAAGTGATGGATAAACTCACTAAAAGCTTGCAAACGCAAAAAAACTTCGCTTATTTAGGCAAAATCAAGCCCCAACAACTCGCTGATTTCATCATTAACGAACACCCTCAAACCATTGCCTTGATTTTAGCCCACATGGAAGCCCCTAATGCGGCTGAGACTTTGAGCTATTTCCCTGATGAAATGAAAGCGGAGATTTCTATTAGAATGGCGAATTTAGGCGAAATATCGCCCCAAGTGGTTAAAAGGGTTTCCACGGTGTTAGAAAACAAACTAGAATCGCTCACTAGCTATAAAATTGAAGTGGGTGGTTTAAGAGCGGTGGCTGAAATCTTTAACCGCTTGGGTCAAAAGAGTGCTAAAACCACGCTCGCTCGCATTGAAAGCGTGGATAACAAGCTCGCCGGTGCGATTAAAGAAATGATGTTCACTTTTGAAGACATCGCCAAACTAGACAATTTCGCTATCAGAGAGATTTTGAAAGTAGCAGATAAAAAAGATTTGTCTTTGGCGCTAAAAACTTCTACCCAAGATTTAACCGATAAATTCTTAAACAACATGAGCAGTAGGGCTGCAGAGCAGTTTGTAGAAGAAATGCAATATTTAGGGGCAGTCAAAATCAAAGATGTGGATGTGGCTCAAAGGAAAATCATTGAAATCGTGCAGAGCTTGCAAGAAAAAGGCGTGATCCAAACCGGTGAAGAGGAAGATGTCATTGAATAGCCGTAAAAATTTGATCCAAAAAGACCATTTGAGTAAGCATGACATTCAAAAATACGAATTTAAGAGCATGGCAAACTTACCCCCTAAAACTAATCCTAATAGCGCGTCTTCAGAAACGCCTAACCCCCAAGAGCCTTTGGAAAAAAAAGCGATAGAAAACGATTTGATTGATTGCTTATTAAAAAAAACCGATGAGCTTTCAAGCCATTTAGTGAAATTGCAAATGCAATTTGAAAAAGCCCAAGAAGAGAGCAAGGCTTTGATTGAAAACGCTAAAAACGATGGCTATAAAATCGGCTTTAAAGAGGGCGAAGAAAAAATGCGTAACGAACTCACTCATAGCGTGAATGAAGAAAAAAACCAGCTTTTGCATGCGATCACGGCTTTAGATGAAAAAATGAAAAGATCAGAAGATCATTTAATGGCTTTAGAAAAGGAACTGAGCGCGATTGCGATAGATATAGCTAAAGAAGTGATCCTTAAAGAAGTGGAAGACAACAGCCAAAAAGTGGCCCTAGCTTTAGCTGAAGAGCTTTTAAAAAATGTTTTAGACGCAACGGATATTCATTTAAAAGTCAATCCTTTGGATTACCCTTATTTAAACGAGCATTTGCAAAACGCTTCTAAAATCAAATTAGAGAGCAATGAGGCTATTTCTAAAGGAGGCGTTATGATCACTAGCTCTAATGGGAGCCTTGATGGGAATTTAATGGAACGCTTTAAAACGCTCAAAGAAAGCGTGTTGGAAAATTTTAAGGTGTGATTTTGCAAAATAAAACTTTTGATTTAAACCCTAATGATATTGCAGGCTTGGAGTTGGTGTGTCAAACGCTGCGGAGTCGTATTTTAGAAGTGGTGAGCGCTAATGGGGGGCATTTAAGCTCTTCTTTAGGGGCTGTGGAGCTGATTGTAGGCATGCATGCCTTATTTGATTGTCAAAAAAACCCTTTCATTTTTGACACTTCGCACCAAGCTTACGCTCACAAGCTCTTAACCGGGCGCTTTGAAAGCTTTAGCACTCTAAGGCAATTCAAAGGTTTGAGCGGTTTTACTAAACCCAGCGAGAGCGCATACGATTATTTCATTGCCGGCCATAGCTCCACTTCTGTGTCTATAGGCGTGGGGGTGGCTAAAGCTTTTTGTTTGAAACAAGCGCTAGGCATGCCTATAGCTTTATTGGGCGATGGGAGCATTAGTGCAGGGATTTTTTATGAAGCCTTAAACGAATTGGGCGATAGGAAATACCCCATGATCATGATTTTGAACGACAATGAAATGAGTATCAGCACGCCTATTGGAGCCTTATCCAAAGCCCTTAGCCAGCTGATGAAAGGCCCATTTTATCAGTCTTTCCGCTCTAAAGTTAAAAAAATCTTAAACACTTTGCCTGAAAGCGTGAATTACTTAGCGAGCCGTTTTGAAGAATCTTTTAAACTCATCACCCCGGGCGTGTTTTTTGAAGAATTAGGCATTAACTATATAGGGCCTATTAACGGGCATGATTTGAGCGCGATTATTGAAACCTTAAAATTAGCCAAAGAGCTTAAAGAGCCGGTGCTAGTTCATGCGCAAACCTTAAAGGGCAAAGGCTATAAAATCGCTGAAGGGCGGTATGAAAAATGGCATGGGGTGGGGCCTTTTGATTTGGATACCGGTTTGTCTAAAAAATCCAAAAGCGCGATTTTATCGCCCACTGAAGCGTATTCTAACACCCTTTTAGAATTAGCCAAGAAAGATGAAAAAATCGTAGGCGTAACCGCTGCGATGCCGAGCGGCACAGGATTAGACAAACTCATTAACGCTTACCCTTTGCGCTTTTTTGATGTCGCTATCGCTGAACAACATGCTTTAACTTCTAGCAGCGCTATGGCTAAAGAGGGGTTTAAGCCTTTTGTGAGTATTTATTCTACTTTTTTGCAGAGGGCTTATGATTCCATTGTGCATGACGCTTGCATTTCTAGCTTGCCGATTAAATTAGCCATTGATAGGGCTGGGATTGTGGGTGAAGATGGCGAAACGCACCAAGGGCTTTTAGATGTGTCGTATTTGCGCTCTATCCCCAACATGGTCATTTTTGCCCCACGAGACAATGAGACTTTAAAAAACGCCGTGCATTTTGCCAATGAACACGATTCAAGCCCTTGCGCGTTCCGCTACCCTAGGGGGTCGTTTGCGTTAAAAGAGGGGGTTTTTGAGCCTAGCGGTTTTGTTTTAGGGCAAAGCGAATTGTTGAAAAAAGAGGGCGAAATTTTACTCATTGGCTATGGTAATGGCGTGGGGAGGGCGTATTTAGTCCAACTGGCTTTAAAAGAAAAAAACATAGAGTGCGCGCTTTTGGATTTGAGATTCCTTAAACCCTTAGATCAAAATTTAAGCGTGATCATTGCCCCTTATCAAAAGCTCTATGTTTTTAGCGATAATTACAAGCTTGGGGGGGTGGCTAGCGCGATTTTAGAGTTTTTGAGCGAACAAAATATTTTAAAGCCTGTTAAAAGCTTTGAAATCATTGATGAATTTATCATGCATGGGAATACCGCTTTAGTGGAAAAATCCTTAGGATTAGACACAGAGAGTTTGACTGACGCTATTTTAAAAGATTTAGGACAAGAGAGATGAAATCAAAAGCGCCAATGAAAAATATCCGCAATTTTTCCATTATCGCCCACATTGACCATGGTAAAAGCACTTTAGCGGATTGTTTGATCGCTGAATGCAACGCTATCAGTAACAGAGAAATGACCAGCCAAGTGATGGACACTATGGATATTGAAAAAGAAAGGGGCATTACGATTAAGGCTCAAAGCGTGCGCTTAAATTACACGCTTAAGGGGGAGGATTATGTTTTAAACCTCATTGACACCCCAGGGCATGTGGATTTTAGCTATGAAGTGTCTCGCTCTTTGTGTTCGTGCGAAGGGGCGCTATTGGTGGTGGATGCCACTCAAGGCGTGGAAGCGCAAACCATCGCCAACACTTATATCGCTTTAGATAACAATTTAGAAATTTTACCGGTGATTAATAAAATTGATTTGCCCAATGCGAATGTTTTAGAAGTCAAACAGGATATAGAGGATACGATAGGGATTGATTGCTCTAGCGCTAATGAAGTGAGCGCTAAAGCTAAACTGGGCATTAAAGATTTGTTAGAAAAAATCATTACAACCATTCCTGCCCCTAGCGGTGATCCTAACGCTCCCTTAAAAGCGCTCATTTATGATTCATGGTTTGACAATTATTTAGGGGCGTTAGCGTTGGTGCGCATCATGGATGGGAGCGTTAATACAGAGCAAGAAATTTTAGTGATGGGAACGGGTAAAAAACATGGCGTTTTAGGGCTATACTACCCTAACCCTTTGAAAAAAATCCCTACTAAAAGTTTAGAATGCGGCGAGATTGGCATTGTGAGTTTAGGGCTAAAAAGCGTTACTGATATTGCGGTGGGTGACACGCTCACAGACGCTAAAAACCCTACCCCTAAACCTATTGAAGGCTTTATGCCGGCTAAACCCTTTGTTTTTGCGGGGCTTTACCCTATAGAAACGGACAGGTTTGAAGATTTAAGAGAAGCGTTATTGAAACTCCAGCTTAACGATTGCGCTTTAAATTTTGAGCCTGAAAGCTCTGTGGCGCTTGGCTTTGGCTTTAGGGTGGGTTTTTTAGGGCTATTGCACATGGAAGTGATTAAAGAAAGGCTGGAGAGGGAGTTTGGCCTTAACCTCATCGCTACCGCTCCCACGGTGGTGTATGAAGTGCATTTAACGGATAACAGCATCAAATATGTCCAAAACCCTAGCGAATTGCCCCCTGAAAACCATATCGCTTGTATCAAAGAGCCTTTTGTGAGGGCGACGATCATCACGCCGAGTGAATTTTTGGGTAATTTAATGCAATTATTGAATAATAAAAGAGGCATTCAAGAAAAAATGGAATATTTGAACCAGTCTCGTGTCATGCTCACTTATTCCTTGCCGAGCAATGAAATTGTGATGGATTTTTATGACAAGCTCAAATCTTGCACTAAAGGGTATGCGAGCTTTGATTATGAGCCTATAGAAAACAGAGAGGCTCATTTAGTGAAGTTGGATGTTAGGGTGGCAGGCGATGTGGTGGATGCACTTTCTATCATTATAGATAAAAACAAGGCGTATGAAAAGGGGCGAGCCTTAGTGGAAACGATGAAAGAGCTTATCCCAAGACAGCTTTTTGAAGTCGCTATCCAAGCGAGCGTGGGGAATAAAATCATCGCCAGAGAGACGATTAAATCTGTCGGTAAGAATGTAACGGCTAAGTGCTATGGGGGCGATATTACACGAAAAAGAAAACTCTTAGAAAAGCAAAAAGAAGGCAAGAAACGCATGAAAGCTATCGGCAAGGTGGAGCTTCCCCAAGAAGCGTTTTTAGCGATATTAAAGATTGATTAGGGCGTTTAGCTTCTATGGCAAAACATAAGAACTATGAAATTTTAAATCTCATAATCTATGCTTTGGCAAAATTTGATAATGACTTTATTAAAGAATTTGGTTTTTCTACTAAAAATGCTTTTTTTGAATATTGCGTCCAAATTGGCTTGGCTGACACGACTGGCGTTATCAAAAATCGCATGGATTTATTTGATTATTTTTTTCCTAACAAACGCAAAGGTTGGTGGCAAAAAGGCGATGCCTATATCCATAGAAAATTATGGATTGATAGTTTGTTTGAAAATGAAAGCGTTAAGGGTTTTAGCCATATTGTGAAATTGTTTTTGCAAGAACAATACGGCGTCAAAGATTTAGGCATTACCCCTAACGCTTACCTTAAAACCCGCTATAAAAGCATGCAAGAAACAGGTTTAGAAGCCGAATTGTATTTCTTAAACCACTATAAAAACATCGAAATATTTTCTTGTGGGCATTTAAAAGACATGCGTCTTTTTGGCGATGGGTATGACTTCTATATTCAAACCAACAAGCAAGCGTTTTTAGTGGAAGTTAAGGGGATTAGAGAAAAGCAAGGGACATTGAGATTGACCCAAAAAGAATACGAGCAAGCACAAACTTATAGTCATGATTGTGTGCTTGTGGTGGTATTGGGTTTGAGTGAAAAACCCCATCTTTTATCCATTGCTAACCCCTTAAAGCATTTAGAGTTTAAGGCATGCGAGAGAAAGCAAAAAAGCATTTTAGAATACCACTTAATAGGGCAAATAAAATAGCTTTGAATTTTACAGGGGGCTATAGGAGTGGGGTTCAAATTGATAGGAATGCCCCTAAACGCACTTACAAATACACCAAAAAAGATTGCGATTTGATTTTAGGGATAGACACTCGCACAAGCGAATGTTATATTATCCCTATTGAAGACATACAAGAATGGGGCAACGCAAAGAGCTTGTCGCAGCTCCAACACTATAAAGAGAATTGGCAGATTTTGATTGACTTGGCGTTGGAGTAAAAATATAAAATTACATTTATAGATAAGAAAAAAGATCTCTTTAGATATGGTGTTGGTTATGCTAAAAGGGTGCAATCAAATCAGAAAAGAATGACTAAAAGAGAAGTTCTACAATGGCTCTAATTTAATTGAATATCAAAAACATTAAGGGGATTAGAGACCATTGCGGCTCTCTCTAATCATTACAGAAACGGCACCAACTATAGCGTCTCAAACCTTAATGGGAATAATCCTACCACAAACGAGTTTAAAACACAAGAACCACAACAAACTAAACAATAAAAGAGAAAAAATAAACATGCAAACACGCACGCATGAAAATTTTTCACAAGTCAAAGAGACAAAAGAAATTTTTGAAGGCTCACAAGTTGAAAATAACCCTAAATCATTCGTTTTTAAGCTTTTGTAGCGAGTTTGTTGATCGCTTCAGCGTTCATGTCATCTTGATGGGTTTTTAGCACTTTAGAATACATGTCCAAAAAGCGGTTGATTCCAATCAAAGCACTCATTTCACGCACCGCATTGACATTGCTTTTCTCTAGCATGTATTGTCTTAACGCGCCAGAATCAGAGGCTTGATGAACGCCTTCGCCCTGATAAGCATAGAGGTTTTGCCCTATTTTTTTAAGATTTTTAGGTTCGCTAAAACTCACTAAAGCTAATGCGCCTGCTTGAATGGGGGCTTCATTATCCCTAAAAGTGATTCCACCATTTTGATTAATTTCAATTTCAGCGTTAGGCATGAGCATGATCCCCCCTTTTTCGTTCAAGCCCGAACGAGAAAGCACCCTAAAGCCATTAATAGTCACTAAAAAGCCGTCTTTATCAACGCTAAAATGCCCGTCTCTGGTATAAGCGACTCCCTCATTAGTTTGTATCGCAAAATAGAGGTTAGGGCTTGTTAGGGCAAAATCTAGGGGGTTATGCGTTTCTTCAAACGCGCCAAGACTCCTATCCGTATAGATTTCTGATAAAACAGGCACACGATTGAGGTTACGGTTTAAATACTTCGCGCTCGCTTTAGTTTGATCTTCTAAAGGCAGTTGCTCTCGGTATTGTTGGTAAAGCCTTAAAAAATCGCCTGTAATCGCATCGTCTCTTTTAAAGCCATTGGTGTTTAAATTAGCCAAATTATTAGAGGTTAAATCCAAGCGGTTAAATTGTGTCGCCATAGCTCCAGTAGCCGCATAATACCCATTTTGCATGCAAGAATCCTTTTAAAAGAAAAATTATAGCAAAAATCAAATAAAAACCATGATTTATTCCAAATAGGTTTTTTTAGGAAATATGATAACCATAACCATAAAGATAACAATACTCAACATGACATAGCCCACAAACCCCGCTTCAAAACCATGTTGTTTGAATTGCAACGCTACATAACTCGCGCTCCCTCCAAAAAGCGCATTTGCGATCGCATAGGCTAAACCCACGCCAAGCGCTCGCACATGTTCAGGGAATAATTCCGCTTTAACAACCCCAGCAATGCAAGTATAAAAACTCATCGCACTCAATGCAAGCATTTCATAAAATAGGGCTTCATACACGCCAGTGGCATGCTTGATACCATAAAAGACAACGGGCGTTACAATAAGCCCTGCGATAGCAAAAACCATCAGCATTTGGGTGCGTTTGATCCTGTCTGCAAGCATCCCGCATAAGGGTTGTAAGAAGATGAAATAACTGAGCGCTAAAAGCATGATAAAACTGCTTTCTTTAGGGCTGAATGATGAGCTGTTGGTTAAAAAGATTTTTAAATACACCGTAAAAGTATAAAAACACAAACTCCCTCCCATAGTGAGCCCAAAGACTATCATTAAGGCTTTTTTATAGTTGAGTAATTCCTTTAAACTGCCTCTTTCTTCTTTAATAGTGGTTTTGGAAGTGGTTCCGCTATCCATAGTTTCTTCCATGATATTTCTTAAAAAGAGTGAGAATAAGGCTAATATACCTCCTAAAGCGAATAAATAACGCCAAGCAAACGCGCTTATTTGCTCATGCGTGTAAATATTTTCAACGATAAAGAGTGAAAAAATAGCTAAGAGTTGCCCTCCAACTAAAGTTACATATTGAAAAGAGCCATAAAAACCTTTTTTGCCATTCTTGCCCAATTCAGAGAGGTAAGTAGCGACCACGCCGTATTCTCCTCCCACGCTAAAGCCTTGTAAAAGCCTGGCTAATAATAAAAACAAAAACGCCCATTCCCCTACGATTTCTTTAGTGGGGAGCAATGCGAGCAGAAAAGAGCCTAGCGCCATAAGGATAATGGAATACACCATAGAAGTTTTACGCCCCTTTTTATCCCCCAATTTACCAAAAAACAAACTCCCCAAAGGGCGCATGAAAAACCCTAGCATGAAAACTAAAAAAGCTGAGATTAGCGCCAGAGTGGGGTCGTTAGTGTGGGTAAATTCCTTAGCAAAATAAGGGGCAAGGAACGCATAAGCGTAAAAGTCATACCATTCTACTAAATTACCTGAACTAGCGGCTAAAAGGGATTTTAAGGGTTTTTTGGTGGCTTTTTGGGTTTCTGGGTTCATGGCTATCCTTGAACATGAAATTTTTAGGTAATTTTACTAGGAGTTAGGGAATGCACAGATAATATTTGATTAATAGATGAAAGGTCGGTATCAGCGGTAACTTTTTAAAGCGCTTTTGGGGGTTAGGGGGATTTTAAGGGGGTTGTAGGGGGAGAGTTATTTCAAAATACCCCCTATCCCCTTAAAGAAAATGAATTTTAAAAATTAAAAATAATGTTTTTATTGCCAATATCCAATGAAAACAAATCCTAAAAGTTTTGCAAAATCTCTCTGTTGCCCTTGGCGTTTCTTGGGGATAAAAAGCCTTGAGCTTCTAATTCGTCAGTAATGGTAGCGGCTTGGTTGTAGCCGATTTTTAACTGGCGTTGTAAAAAACTCGTAGAAGTGATCTTTTTTTCTAAAATCACCGCTTTAGCCTTTTCTAGAATGTCATCGCCTTGATAGTGAGACGAATCTAAAGGCATGCGCGATTCTTCTAACAAGAAATCTTTATCGTATTCCACCTCTTTTTGGGCTTTAATAAAATCCACGATTTTTTTGATTTCATCTTCAGTGGCAAAGGGGGCATGCAAGCGCACTAAGGCGTTCGCTCCTGGGGGGGTAAAGAGCATATCGCCTCTTCCTAACAAGCTTTGCGCCCCATCGGTGTCTAAAATCACTTTAGAATCAATTTTAGTGCCTACCCTAAAACTCACCCTTGAAGGCAAGTTGGTTTTAATCAAGCCGGTTATGACATCCACGCTTGGGCGTTGGGTCGCTACGATGAGGTGTAAGCCGCTCGCTCGCCCCATTTGAGCGATTCTGGCGATAGGAAACTCCGCTTCTTTGCCCCCTGTCATCATCAACTCCGCTAATTCATCAATCACTACAATCAAATAGGGGAACGCTTCAACGCCATTATTTGGGGCTTGCTCATTATAAGAATCAATGGTTTTAACCTTGTATTCACTCATTAAAGAATACCGGCGCTCCATTTCTTTAGCCACGCTTTGCAAAGCCCCAATAGCTTTTTTAGGGTCGGTGATAATGGGCGTGAGTAAATGAGGAATATCCGCATAAATGCTAAATTCTACCATTTTGGGATCTATCATCACTAATTTGAGATGTTCAGGGGGGTTTTTATAGAGTAAGGATAAAATCATCGCATTCACGCCTACGCTCTTACCGCTTCCTGTCGTGCCAGCGATGAGCAAGTGGGGGAGCTTTTTTAAATCCGTGATGAAAGGGTTACCCACAATGTCTTTGCCTAAAGCTAGAGTTAAGGGCGAGCTGGCTTTTTGAAACAATTCGCTCTCTAAAATTTCTCTTAAATAAATGGTTTGGCTTTGGCTGTTAGGGATTTCAATGCCAACGACATCTTTACCCCTGATAGGGGCTTGAATGCGAATGGATTCAGCGCATAAAGTCATCGCTAAATCATCGCTCAAGCCTAAAATGCGGCTCACCTTAACATTAGGAGCTGGGCGGAATTCAAAAGTGGTTACAATAGGGCCTGAATAAGTGCGGATAATATCGCCATCAATTTTAAAGGTGCGTAGCTTGCTCAATAAATCCTGGATTTTTTGGTCAATCTCGTTTTCATCTAAAGAAGTGTCCTTCAAACAAACCGCATTCAATAATTGCGTTGTGGGAAGCTCATAATCTTTGGGTTTTTGCACTTCGCCATAATCCAATCCGTCTAATATCTCTTTATTTTCGCTCAATTCTTTAACCATAACGGGTTTTTTAGCGCTTGCGGGGGTTATGGGGCTAAAACCTGGAGCGTTTTGCGCCTCTTTTTCTTCTCCTTTTATATTTTCTTCTATCATTTCTTCTTGTGGGCTTTCTTCTTTTATGGGGTGGTTTGGGGCTTTGTGGTTTTCTGTTTTATTGTCATTTTCTGTGTTTAGCACAGGTGCGGGCATGATAGGTTTGAGTGTGGTGGGCATAAGAATTTCTTTTTTAGGCGTGGGTTCTCTTTCTTTAGTTTCTTGTTTAGTTTCTTTTAAAGGGGGTTTAGTGGGATGGGATAAACCATCAAATCGGTTTCTTTTAGGGTAAATGGTGTAATGGGTAGGAGAGTGAGAGGAAATTTGGACTAAGCCTTCTTGTGGCTCTAGAGCGTTTAAAGTCGTGTTATAGGGGGTAGGGATCGCTAGAGATAATTCTTCGTTAGGGGTTTTGTGGTTTAAGGTTTCACCAATAGGGTTTTCTTTTTCTTTATCGTTTTTAGTTTCTTTTTTTTGAATATCTGATGGGGTGTTTTCAAAACCCTCTTTTTTTAGGCTGAAATTAGGGCTAAAGGCTTGCAAGCATTGTTTATAAATCTCTTTTAAAAGGTTTTGTGTTTTGTTGATATAAGGATAAAAAACGCTTTTAGGGGGCAGTTTGAATAAGATCAGATAAGAAATAACTACCATAAGCATTATAAGTGCATAAAACCCAAAGTCCCCTATAAAAGGGCGTAAAAACAAACGCGCGCTGTTGCCGATTTCCCCTTGATTCAACATGCTAGATTGCAAAAAGAGCAAAGATAAAATGCCAAGCAGATGCCCTAAAGCTTTTTCTAAAACGATTTCTGTAAAAGGGTTTTTAGTCTTGTATAAAAGGAATAAAACCCACGCTAAATAGGGTAAATTAATCCATGAAAGATACCCAAAATATTTTTTATTGATTACGGCAAACCACACCCCAAAACGCCCTACTAAACCGCTATTACCTAGCCATGAAGATAGGGTTAAAAACGCTAATAAAACCCCTATAATTAAAGCTAAATAAAGTTTTTTAGATTTCATCGGTTGCACATGTCTTTAAATCGGTTGCACATGTCTTTAAAAGAGCAGTATTCACAATCTTTAACTTCTGGAGTTTTTTCAAAATCAATTTCTTGTTTGAGCTTGGGGATAAGAGAAAATTCCAAATAATCCATTTTAGCCTGTAAATCAGGCCCTTCTTCTTCCAGTAACTTGCCCTTTCTTAAATCATAAAAAAAGGCTTTTATAGGCTCTTTGTAACCCAAATTTTTAAGGGCAAACGCATAAACAGCCATTTGATAATCGGTGCTTATTTGAGCGATTTCTATGGGGCTTAAACTTCCTCTTTGTTTTTCACTCATGTTGTCTAATTTCAAATCGCTTTTGAATTTATAATCCAATAAAATAATCTCATTGTCAGCCGTTTTGTCAATCCTGTCTATACGCCCTTTAAACGCAATGCCTTGAATGGTTGTTTCAAAGCTTTTTTCAAGATCAAGGATTTTGATTTTTGCATTAAAGCGTTCTTTTTCTTTAATATAAAAAGCCTGGATTTTTTTGAGCGCTACAAGAGTGTCTAAACGCTCTTTAGGGGTAATGTTTTTTGTTTTTAATAGCTGAATGAGTCTCTCTTCTAATGCATAGGGGGTTTTATCTTTTTCATAAGCTTCTTTTAAAAGTTCATGGAGCAAACTGCCCACAGCGCTATTACTTTCATCTTTAGGGCTTTCTTTGAAGCGCTTAATGTAGTGGTAGTAAAAACGGCGCTTGCAAGTTAAAAAAGCGTTCAATGAGCTAGCGCTAAAGCTAAAATCTTTAGGGATAGTGGCTTTGATTTCTTCTTCTTGGTAGTCTTTTAGGGGGGTTGGTGCAAAAAGCGTGTAAGCGTCTTTGATAGGCTCTATATACAAATCTAATTCCAAAAGCATGTTAGAGGCTTTTAAAGTTTCGCTCTCTATATAAGAAAGCACCATTTCTTTAGAATTTTTAAAGAGCTGGTAGTAATAGTGTTTTTGCAAATTTTTCTTATCTGATAAAGTGGGGAGATTGAGCGATTTTCTTAAAGCAGAGTTTAAAAATAAATCGCAATCTTTAAGGCTTGGCACGCAAGTTTCATTGAAATCCGCAATAACCACTTTATCAAATTGCATGCCCCTTGTCTCTAAAGTGTCCATGACTCGTATTTTGCCCCCGCTAGAATCGTCTAAACGGAAATTGGCTTCAAATTCTTGTAAATACAAATGCAATAAATCTTTAAGGCTGTAGTTTTTAAGCGTGTCTTTTAAAAGATGAAACTGGTGCATGATTTGAGAATGCGCTTCTTTTAATGGCGCTTTTTCTTTAGAGCTTTGTTGTTCTAAAAGCTGGAGCGTAAGGTTTTCTAAATCTAATAACGCAGACTCACTCAAATTGGAATCGCTTGTTTCTAAAACTTCTAATTTTTTTACAAGCTCTGTATAATAAGGGCTGTTTTTAGCCCCTAAACCCATAGCGAAATTCAAATTATTGTTTTTATCTAAGAGTTTTAAAAAAGGCAAAAAATCCGCATTAGGCGTGATGATCGCCATTTTATTAGGGTCGTTATCTTTTTGCAAATACTCTTCTATGGTTTGTAAAACTAAAGCGCTTTGTTTTAAATAATTGGAGTTGGCGTAAAACTTTGGCTCTATTTTTTGATCATTAAAAGTTTGAGAAAGGATCTTTTGGGTTTTAAAATCAATGGAATAATCGCAATCTGTCTCTAATTTGAGATTCAAAAATTCCAAAAATTTTTGGTTGTATTTATCGCAAGATAGGTGTAAAGTGATGGGCACTAACTTAGTCACTTCTAATAGGCATTGCCTTTCAAAAACACTCATAAAGCCGTCTAAATGCCATTCAATGGAGGAAAAATGCTCAAAAAATTCTTTTAAAATGGCGGGCTTTTCTTGCATGATTTTGTCATAAAAGCCTAGTTCTTCTAGCTTTTTAATATAGCGGTTATAAATCATTTCTAAGACTTCTAAATGCTTTTCATAATCCAAATAAATGTCTTTAGAAGAAAGTTCATTGATCTTGATACAAGCAGAGCTTAACTCATCAAACAAATCAAACAAAAAAGAAGTGCTTTCCAAATACCCCAAAAAGCTATTTTCAAAAAGCAAAAGCCCTTCAAGAACGGATTTTTTTTCTTTAGCGATAGCTTTAATGGTGTCTATCATTAAAATTTGGCGCGCACTGTTAGGGATTTTCTTTTTATTAGGGATGTAAAAAGCCTGTTCAAAAAAACTCCCCATGCTCATCGCATGAGGCAAAAACCCTTCGCCTTGCTCTAAATAGAAATGTTTTAAACGCCTAGTGGAGCTAAAAATAAACAAGGGGGCTTTTTGTGAAAAAAGTTTTTCTAAGTTCATGCGTTGAGTAACTTTTTAGCTTGAGTGGTGATGTTTTCAACGCTAAAGCCGAATTTTTCAAAGAGTTTATCGCCCTTTGCTGAACTCCCAAAAGAATCCATGCAAATGATTTTATCCGCAAAACGATACCACTCTATCGCACGGCTCGCTTCAATCATTAAGACTTTACCCTTAAAGAGTTCTTTAAGATAGCTTTCTTCTTGCTCTATCAATAAATCAAAGCAAGGTGCGCTCACCACTTGAGTGGGGATATTTTCTCGCTCTAAAATTTTAGCGCTCTCTAAAGCCAAAGAGACTTCGCTCCCGCTCGCAACTAGCGTGATAACGGGATTTTTAGCATCATATTTAACATATGCACCTTTTAAAACCTGCTCTTTAGAAATCTCATCAAGCACGGGTAAATTCTGGCGCGATAGAATCAGCCCGCTAGGAGCACTCAAACTTAACGCTACTTGCATGCAAGCTATATTTTCAAAAGCGTCGCTGGGTCTGAAAGCATAGAAATTGGGCAAGGCGCGTAAATGGCTCAACTGCTCTACGGGTTGGTGCGTGGCTCCGTCTTCGCCCACGCCAATGCTGTCATGCGTAAAAATAAAAAGGGCTTTTAGTTTCATTAAAGCGCTCAAACGAATGCTTGGCATTAAATAATCGCTAAACACAAAAAAGGTCGCGCAAAAAGGCACAAACAAGCCATACGCCGCTAAAGCGTTAGTGATAGCCCCCATGGCATGCTCTCTGATCCCAAAATGCAAGTTTTGCCCTAAAGGGAAATCGCCAGAGTGTTTTAACTGCGTGTTATTGGATGGGGCTAAATCCGCACTCCCCCCTAAAAAGCCTTCGCATTCTTTAGCGATAGCGTTTAAAATCATGCCGTTACTCACTCTAGTGGCTAGAGATTCGCCTTTTTTAAAGGTGGGGTAATTGATGGCACTAAAATCAAAATCCTTTAACACATGAATCTTTTCTTTTGCTTTAGGGCTTAAAGATTTTTCCCATAAGGCCTCTAAACTAACGCCTCTAACTTTCACTTCTTCAAAATGCATTTTGTTTTTTGGGCTAATTACAAAGCTTTCATTAGGATTGATTCGAGCGTTTTCTTTGGATCGTTTTAACACTTCTTTGTTTAAAGGCGAGCCATGCGTTTTTTCACTCCCCTCTAAGCCAATAGCCCCCTTACCAATAATCGTATGAGCGATTAAAAGCACGGGTTTGGTGGATTTTTTGGCTTCTTCTAAAGCGTTATGAATCGCTTGATAGTCATGCCCATCGCATTCTAGCACTTCCCAATTTTGCGCTAAAAAACGCGTTTTAACCTGTTCGCTAAAACTAATATTAATAGCACCTTCAATGCTGATCTGGTTGCTGTCATAAATCACAATGAGATTATTAAGGCGAAGGTGCCCGGCTAAAGAAGCGCTCTCATAACTAATGCCTTCTTGCAAATCCCCATCCCCACACAAGCAATAGACTTTATGAGAAATGGCTTCTTTATCTAAAAGGTTTTGAGCGTATTGACTCGCCATGCTAAAGCCCACAGCGTTAGCAAAACCTTGCCCCAAAGGGCCTGTTGTGATCTCAATGCCTTCGGTGTGGTGTAATTCAGGGTGTCCTGGGGTTTTAGAGTGTAATTGCCTGAAACGCTTCAAATCTTCCAAACTCAAATCAAATCCCCACAAATGCAACAAACTATACGCTAACGCACTCGCATGCCCTCCACTAAAAACCAACCTGTCCCTATTGAGCCATTTAGGGTTAGTGGGGTTGAGGTTGAGGTGCAAGCTTAAAACCACCATCACATCGGCTAACCCCAAGCACACGCCCGGATGCCCGCTATTAGCCTTATCTATCATGTCTGCGCACAAAAAGCGAAGCGTGTTAGCCATGCTTTTCAATCGTTCTAAGTCAGCGTTATTAAATCGCATCAAATTTTTCCATTTTTAAGGTTTTTAAAAGCCATTTTAACACAAATTATCTCAAAATCTCTTTGGCTGTTAAGATGTCTTGTTGGATCTGATTTTTAAGCTTTTTTAAAGAAGAAAAGCGCATGTTGTCTCGTATTTTTTGAACCAAACGCAAAGCGATTTCTTTGGGTGGGTTTTCTATGATGGTATCAAGCACATGGCATTCTATGGCGAAATGTTGATCCGTGCTTAAGCGATTGCCTATAAAACTCACGCTTTTTTGATAAATTGGATCTTTTATTTTCACCAAACTCGCATACACTCCAAAACTAGGGAGGATAAAATCTTTAGTCTTTATATTTAAAGTAGGCGCCAATTCTTTATGCCCTAAGCCTTGATCACTAATGACTTCCCCACACACTTCATAAGGCCTGCCTAAGAGCTTGTTAGCTAGAGATAAGTCGCCATGACTTAGGGCTAGTTTTATGATTTTAGAATGCACGCTAATCTCTTGGATTTTCACTTCAGGCACAATAATGGTTTTTTCAAAACGCTCTTTTAAAAATAAAGCGTCATTTTGTCTTTCATGCCCGAACCTGAAATCATAGCCCAAAACCAGGCGTTCTAAATTGGGGAATTTCTTTTTTAAAAGATCTAAAAATTCTAAAGCGTTTAATTGCGAAATTTCTTCTAAATATACAAAAAATAAAGGCATGCCCACGAGTTTAGCACGGTATTTTAGGGGGGTTAAATAGCCTTTCGTGTAATATTTTTTTTCTATGATTAAAAGGGCTTTGGGGTCTTTTAATTCTTTAAAAAGGGCTTGATGCCCTAGATGCAAGCCATCAAATTTACCGATAGCTAGGCTTTTAATCTCAGGCGCGCTTGAAATGGATAAAAAATTCAACATTCCCGTTTTTCCCTTTCACTAAGCTTTCTTGGATCTTTAAGATTTGAAAATCCTTTGTTTTTAAATGGTTTTTAAAGTTTTCTAAAGCGCTTAAAATGGCTTCTTTATCCACAACCACCCCCTTTTTATTGCGTTTTGTTGCTCTGCCCACTTCAAATTGCGGTTTGAAAAGCGCCAAAAATTCACCGCTTAAAGGTAAAATCGTTTCTAAAATACAATATAAAGAAATAAAGCTCACATCACAAAGCACTAAATCAATTTTTTCTGGTGTTTTAAACCTTCTAATATCGCATTCTTCATAACATTCTATGCGCTTATCTTGTTTCAAACTTTCATCTAATTGCATTTTCCCCACATCCACGCAAAGCACCTTTTTAGCCCCTTTTAAAAGAGCCACTTGACTAAAACCCCCTTTGCTCGCTCCCACATCTAAAACAACCTTTTCTGTAAAATCTATAAAGTGATCTTCTAAAAAAGCCCCTAATTTTTCCCCAGCCCTGCTAACGAATAGATTTGCAGCGATGAGTTCAATTTTATCACCCTCTTTAACGATAAAAGAGGGTTTAGAGATGACTATTTGATTGACTAAAACCTGATTTTTTAAAACCAACGCTTTAGCTTTTTCTCTGCTACTCACTAAATGCTGGTTGAATAAGGCGTAATCTAATCGCATTAAAATTGAGGTAAGGGGACTTGATAAGCGAAATTAAAAACAATCTTGCCTAAACTATAGGCATCAAGCTCTAGTTTGGCTTCTTGCACCGCTAAATAATCCAATTTATTAAAAGCGAGTAAAAAAGCTCTACTCCACCTATTCGTGGTTTCTAAAATGCCATCAAATTCATCTTTTGTGATTTCTCGCACCCATAAAGGCTCTGAGCCTATGGGTTTTGTGCCAAAAAGTTCATAAGAAATATAGCCATCATCTATCCAATCGTTATTTTGCGTGAAAATCTCCACTAAAAAATACTCATGGTCATAGTAAGTGCCGCTATCCACATCGTTTAAATGCGTAGCGATAGCCGTGATGATAGGCACATTATCTTTTGTGATTTCGCCTTTCCTACTGGCTTGGATCTTTTTTTCTAAAACTAAGTCTAGCGTGTAAGTCTCTTCATTAAAATTGCTCACACACCCTAAACAAAAGAATAAAAACACCAAAAGTGTTGAGAGATTTTTCAAGCCCATTCCTTGCTAAAACCCATGCCATTTTTAGCTAAAATAAAATCTATATTATAACTAAAAGGGGGTTTTATGCCAAAAAAATGCCGACACTTGCTCCAAACCAGCGATTTAAGCCTAGATGAAATCAAGCTTTTATTAAAAAAGGCGAGCGTTTATGCGAACGATTTTAACGCCGTATCTTTAGAAACAAAAGAAAAAATGCAAAATAAAATCATCGTGGCTTTATTTTTTGAAAATTCCACCAGAACGGTGTCTAGTTTTGAAATCGCAAGCTTGAGATTGGGGGCAAAAATAGTGAAATTAAACATGCAAACAAGCTCCACTTCAAAGGGTGAAACTCTAATAGGCACTTTTAAAAATATCCATGCCATGCAGCCTGATGCTATCATCACACGGCATGCTTTTTCAAGCGCGCCTTTTAAATTAGCCGAGTTTTCACAATGCCCCTTGATTAACGCAGGAAGCGGCACTAGCGCTCATCCTACCCAAGCGTTATTAGACTTGCTCACACTTTATCAGCATTTTGGCAGTTTAGAAAATTTAAAAGGGAAGAAAATCGCTTTTATAGGCGATGTGAAAAATTCAAGAGTGGCTAATAGCAACATTAAATTACTCCAAAGACTAGGGCTTGAGATCATGCTGTGCGCTCCAAGCTCCATGCTCCCTAGCACTTCTTTAAAAACGACGCATAACATTGAAGAAGCGATAGGATTTGCAGACATTTTAATGAGTTTGAGGACCCAAACCGAACGGCACAACGCACCCATTTTTGCGAGCTTGAAAGATTATGGCAACGCTTATTGCATCACCCAAAAACGCCTAGAGGCTCACGCTAAAGATAAAGAGGTAATTATTTTACACCCAGGCCCGGTGCATAGGGATATTGATATAGAAAGCGCGGTGTTAGAAGATAAGCGATCTAAAGTTTTAGAGCAAGTCAAAAATGGCGTGGCAATGCGCATGGCGGTGTTGGAGTTTTTGCTATTAGACTGATCATCAAACTTAAAAAATGCTTTTTGGCATTTTTTACAATCAATATGAGAATTTTCATATTAAAAAAATCAGTTTGGTTATAAGACGGCACAAAAATCCCACTTTGATTAAATTTTGATTTACTTTATCTCATTTTAGTATGAAACTAAAAAAATTTCGTTATAATCTAAAATAGTTGAGCTAATTAAAAGTAAATAAATAGCTTGATTACGCTTCTTTGTTTTTAAATCAGTTAAGAATTGTATAGTCTTTAAATTATAATCTTTAAGATGTATTTGCTATTAACAAGGAAAAAAATGAAAAATAGTACGCCTTTAAAGAATAAAGTTTTTTGTGGGTTATATGTTTTAAGTTTGAGCGCTTCTTTGCAAGCGTTTGATTATAAAATTGAAGTTTTAGCGGAGTCCTTTTCTAAAGTTGGCTTTAATAAAAAAAAGATTGATATTTCTAGGGGGATTTATCCTACAGAGACTTTTGTAACCGCTGTAGGTCAGGGCAATATCTATGCGGATTTTTTATCCAAAGGCCTTAAAGATCAAGGGCATGTTTTAGAGGGAAAAGTCGGTGGCACGCTAGGAGGGGTCGCTTATGATGACACCAAATTCAATCAAGGCGGATCGGTTATTTATAACTACATCGGTTATTGGGATGGCTATTTAGGGGGTAAAAGAGCCTTGCTTGATGGCACGAGTATCCATGAGTGCGCGCTTGGGTCTGATGGCAAGGTGATTGAT
The DNA here is from genome assembly GCF_001653475.1 of Helicobacter pylori. NCBI lineage: Bacteria > Pseudomonadati > Campylobacterota > Epsilonproteobacteria > Campylobacterales > Helicobacteraceae > Helicobacter > Helicobacter pylori. Next base: position 331,779 of record NZ_CP011487.1, read on the forward strand.
TCTATAGCGTGCGGGAACGCTAGGGCCAATAAAATCCGCCGTAATTACTTGATGAATAACGCTTTTTTAGAATACCGCTATAAAGATATTTTTTTAGCTAAAGGGGGGCGTTATCAATCCAGCGCTCCTTATATGAGCGCTTACACGCAAGGTTTTGAAATTAGTGTTAAAGTTAAGGATAAAAATGAAGGAAGCCACAAATTATGGTGGTTTAGCTCATGGGGTAGGGCGTTCGCTTATGGGGAGTGGATTTATGATTTTTATTCTCCAAGAACCGTGATTAAAAATGGGCGTACTTTGAATTATGGTATCCATTTAGTAAATTACACTTATGAAAGAAAAGGGGTTAGCGTCAGCCCTTTTTTCCAATTTTCGCCCGGGACTTACTATAGCCCTGGGGTGGTTGTGGGCTATGATAGTAACCCTAATTTTAATGGCGTGGGCTTTAGATCAGAAACAAAAGCCTATGTCTTGCTCCCTGTCCATGCCCCCTTAAAAAGGGATACTTATCGTTATGCTATAAAGGCTGGCATCGCCGGGCAAAGCTTACTCATTAGGCAACGATTTGATTACAATGAATTCAATTTTGGGGGAGCGTTTTATAAAGTATGGAAAAACGCAAACGCTTACATAGGCACGACAGGAAACCCTTTAGGCATTGATTTTTGGACCAATAGCGTTTATGATATAGGGCAAGCGATAAGCCATGTGGTAACCGCTGATGCCATCTCTGGTTGGGTTTTTGGTGGGGGCGTGCATAAAAAGTGGCTGTGGGGGACTTTATGGCGTTGGACTAGCGGCACCATCGCCAATGAAGCGAGCGCGGCTGTTAATGTGGGCTATAAGATCAGTAAGAGTTTGACAGCGAGCGTGAAATTAGAATATTTAGGCGTGATGACGCATGCAGGCTTTACGGTAGGGAGTTACAGGCCCACGCCCGGCTCTAAAGCGCTTTATTCAGACAGGAGCCATTTGATGACAACTCTTAGCGCTAAATTTTAATCAATAGCTTTAAGCTGTTTATTAAAGCGTTAAAAATCCCTTAATAAAAACACTATAATACGAGTTTAATCAAATCCAAAGGTTAAACATTTGAAACTCTTTTTCAGGCGTTATTCTAAATATCTTAAAGAGCATTATAAAAGTTTTATAGTGGTTTTATTTTCTTCTTTAGTGGTGGCTTTAAGCACGGCTTGGGGGACTTATTTAGTCAAGCCTACTTTAGATGAAATTTTTATCAATAAAGACACTCACATGCTCAAAATCCTGCCTTTTTTGGTGATTTTGGCGTATTTGGGCAAGAGTGGGGGCATGTATTTAGGCACTTATTTCACTAACTTTATCGGGCTTGATATTGTCAAAAAAATACGCAACATTATGCTAGAAAGCCTTCTAAAAATGGAAATGGTTTTTTTTAACAGGACTAAAAAGGGCGAATTGATCGCAAGGATCACCAATGATATAGGTGTGATTAGAGCGAGTTTGTCCAATTACCTTTCAGAGAGCATAAGAGAGGGGCTAACGATTGTTGGATTAGTGGGGGTGGTGATCTATCAAAGCCCTAAATTAGCGCTAGTGGGGCTAGTGATCATGCCGCTAGCCGCCATTCCTATCAGCAAAATCATTCGTAAGGTTAAAAAACTCGCTAAATCCCATCAAGAGAGTAACGCCAAAATCACCGCTCGTTTGAGTGAAGTCTTTAACAATGTGGAAGCGATTAAAATCTCTAATGGCGAAAAATTAGAGCATAAGGCTTTTGTGAAAGAAAATGAAGCGTTTTTTAAAATCGGTATCAAAAACATCGCCGTGGCTGAAATTTCTTCGCCTTTAATGGAGTTTTTAGGCTCTATCGCTATAGCGTTAGTGATTTATTTAGGGGGGAATGAAGTGATTAAGGGTCATATTAGCGTGGGGGCGTTTTTTTCTTTCATCACGGCCCTTTTTATGCTCTATACGCCGATTAAACGCTTAACTAGGATCGCTTCTAATTTTCAAGAAGCCTTAGTCGCTAGCGATAGAATCCATGAGATTTTAGAAAGAGAGCCAGCTATTGTTGATGGGGAATTAACGCTAGATAACGCTATACACACCATAGAATTTAAAAAGGTATGGCTAGCTTATACGCTAGATAATCAAGAGCGTTATGTTTTAAGCGATATTAGTTTGAAATTCCAACAAAATGAAATCATCGCTTTAAAAGGCGAAAGCGGGAGCGGTAAAAGCTCATTAGTGAATCTAATCTTACGCCTTTATGAGCCAAGCAAGGGCGAAATTTTCATCAATGATCAAAAAATTGAGAGCATCACGCAAAAATCCTTAAGAGAAAAGATTAGCGTTGTCACTCAAAGGGTGTTTATTTTTAACGGGAGCGTGGCTGAAAATGTGGCGTATGGTTTAGAAATTGATGAGGTAAAAATCAAAGAATGCCTAAAAAAAGCTCAAGCCTTAGATTTTGTGGAAAAAATGCCTCATGGGATAGAGAGTGTTTTAGATGAATTTGGTGCTAATCTTAGCGGCGGTCAACGCCAAAGAATCGCCATTGCAAGAGCTTTGTATAAAGACGCTCAAGTTTTAATCTTTGATGAAGCCACTTCCGCTTTGGACAATAACACAGAAGAGAGCATCAAACAAAGCATTTTAGAATTGAAACAAAATCGCTTGATCATTCTCATTTCGCACAACCCAAGCACGCTAGAATTAGCCACTAAGCATGTGAAATTAGAGCATGGGCGTTTGACAGAATGCTAAGGATTTTAAGCGTTGGTGTTGTTTTTATTTTACTAGGGTGTCAGTTTTTCAACAAAATAACGCTGCATTTAAAATATAAAGATTACCCCAAAAACAGCACTTTAAAAACCGCTTTCACTTTAAGTTCTCCTAAAATCTTTTTTAATGCCCGTTTTGTGCCGCCCTTTTACCAAAAAGAATTTAAAAAAGCGCTCACCCGACAAATCGCTTATTTTTTAAAAGATAAAAGCGCTTTCACTCTCAATGTTTCAGGCAATGTTTTTTTTTCTTTTGAAGAGAGTCCTAAAAATTTAAAAGCCATTAAAGAAAGGCTTAAAAAGACGATTGAGCCTAACGCTGACCCAAAATCCGTCATGCATTTTTTAAACCTTCAAGCGAGCTTGATTTTAGAATGCGTCCCACAAACCACTTGCCCGTTTGACACCCTTTTAATCCCCACCGCTTTCAGCGTGCCTGTTTATTACGCTAATCGTTTGGGCGATAACCCCTCTCTTTTTTCCCAAGAGGATAAATCCTACCATAACGCTTTAATCAAAGCCCTCAATAAGGCTTACTATTCTCTTATGGAGGGTTTAGAAAAGCGTTTGAACGCTACAGAAAATGCACAATGGCTTTAAGGCATGAAAAAGATTGTATTTTTTATTTTTGTCATTTTGTTTTCGGTAGGGATTGATTTAGCGTGGCATGTTTTATTGGAAAAAGCCCTAGAATTGGAATTAGTAACATCAGCTAATGATTTGCTTTTAAAATTGTTGGCGATTCTTGGCGTTTTTTCAATGTTAGTGCTTTTTCAAGGCGTTATTTCTTCGTATAAGAAGCGCCAACTCAAACACGCTTTACAAAAAATAGACGCCATGAATGGCTTTGAATTTGAAGAATATTCCAAAATCTTTTTCACTTCAAAGGGTTTTGAAGTGAGCATCACGCAAAAAAGCGGCGATTATGGAGCGGATTTGATTGTAGAAAAAGACGGCATCAAGTGGGCAATTCAAGCCAAACGCTACTCGCATAAAGTTTCGCCCAAAGCTATTCAAGAGGTGGTCTCTTCTAAAGCTTACTACGCTTGCGAAAAAGCTTGTGTGATCACCAATAGCTATTTCACACAAGCCGCTCAAAAACTGGCTCAAGCTAATGGAGTGCTTTTGATTGACAGAGACGAATGGATCAAATTTTTGGGTGGGGAAAATTAATCTACTGCAGAAAATGATCAAAAAACAAATCCTAAAATTTTCTAATTTAACAAAATATATTACAATTATCTAAAAAATACTATTTTTACAAAAAGGCACGCTGTGAAATTGTGGTTTCCTTATTTTTTAGCGATTGTGTTCTTGCATGCATTAGGTTTAGCGTTGCTCTTTATGGCCAATAACGCTTCGTTTTATGCGGCGGCGTCTATGGCTTACATGCTAGGGGCAAAGCATGCGTTTGATGCTGATCACATCGCTTGCATAGACAACACCATCAGAAAGCTCACCCAACAAGGCAAAAACGCCTATGGTGTGGGGTTTTACTTTTCTATGGGGCATTCAAGCGTGGTGATTTTAATGACCATCATCAGTGCGTTTGCGATCGCTTGGGCTAAAGAGCATACGCCGATGCTAGAAGAAATAGGGGGGGTAGTGGGGACTTTAGTTTCTGGGCTTTTTTTGCTCATTATAGGGCTGTTGAATGCGGTTATTCTGGTGGATTTATTAAAAATATTCAAAAAATCGCATTCTAATGAAAGCTTGAGTCAGCAACAAAATGAAGAGATTGAACGGCTTTTAACGAGTAGGGGCTTACTCAATCGCTTTTTTAAACCCTTGTTTAATTTTGTTTCTCAATCGTGGCATATTTATCCTGTGGGTTTTCTTTTTGGGCTGGGTTTTGATACCGCTAGTGAAATCGCGCTTTTGGCTCTCTCTAGCAGTGCGATTAAAGTGAGTGTGGTGGGCATGCTCTCTTTACCCATTCTTTTTGCCGCTGGCATGAGTTTGTTTGACACTTTAGATGGGGCGTTCATGCTCAAGGCGTATGACTGGGCGTTCAAAACCCCTTTAAGAAAAATCTATTACAATATCTCCATCACCGCCTTAAGCGTTTTTATCGCACTTTTTATCGGATTGATTGAACTTTTTCAAGTCATTAGCGAGAAACTCCATTTAAAATTTGAAAACCGCCTTTTAAACACCTTACAAAGTCTAGAATTTACAGACTTGGGCTATTACTTGGTGGGCTTATTTGTAATAGCGTTTTTAGGCTCATTCTTTTTATGGAAAATCAAGTTTTCTAAATTAGAGAGCTAGATTTTAAGCCCTCAAATTATCGCTTAACAAATCTTTAAGGCTTTTATTTGAAAAACTTGGCATAAAGGCTTTAGGGTTTGAAAGGCTTTCGCTCAAATAACCTAATAATTCCTTAATTTCGTTTAATTTTTCTTCCAAATAAGCTTGAAATTCGCCCGCATTTTCCAATAAATTCAAAGGATTAGCCACAATCATGGAAAAAACTTCGTCATTGATTGCAATGTTGAGCTGGGTGTCAAACAAAGGGGAGGCTAAAAACTGGCAATTTTTTACAATTTCTTGCAATTCCTGTTTAATGATAGAAGCTTGCAAAGCGTCTTTATCTTCTAAACCCATGCTCTTATTGAAAAGCTTTTTGCAAGCGATTTGCAAGATTTGTAACGCTCCAACGCTCTCGTTTATATTTTTCATGTCCCTGCTGAATTTGGCGATTTGTTGGGATTTTTCTATCGCATTGGTTTTAAAATCGCTTGTTTCAACACCGCCCAAATGCTTTTGAAGAGTTTTTAAAATATCCATAAAAAACCTTTTAAATAGAATTAATTATTCACAAGCATTTTTCGTTCCTTTTTATGAAAACTTTAAAAAACACCCTTAAAAAGGTTTTTAGGTATAATTAGCGATCTTTTAGTTTCAAATAGTAGAGAGATTGGATGAAAAAAATATGGCTTTTAGTGTGGGGCTTGTATTCTTTGGTGTTTTTGCATGCGATAGAAACGATAGAAAAAGCCCCTATAGATGTAGAGGATAGAGACAAAGCCCCCCATTTGTTGCTTTTAGCAGGGATTCAAGGCGATGAGCCTGGAGGGTTTAATGCGGCTAATTTGTTTTTAATGCACTATAGCGTTTTAAAAGGCTTGGTTGAAGTGGTTCCAGTATTGAATAAGCCTTCCATGTTAAGAAATCATAGGGGCTTGTATGGGGATATGAACCGCAAATTTGCCGCTTTAGACAAGAATGACCCTGAATATCCCACTATCCAAGAAATCAAATCTTTGATTGCAAAACCCAATATAGATGCCGTCTTGCACTTGCATGATGGCGGTGGGTATTATCGCCCTGTTTATGTTGATGCGATGCTCAATCCTAAGCGCTGGGGGAATTGCTTTATCATTGATCAAGATGAGGTTAAAGGGGCGAAATTCCCTAACCTGCTTGCTTTTGCAAACAATACGATTGAGAGCATCAACGCCCATTTATTGCACCCCATTGAAGAGTATCATTTAAAAAACACGCGCACCGCACAAGGCAATACAGAAATGCAAAAAGCCCTAACTTTTTATGCGATCAATCAAAAAAAGAGCGCTTTTGCCAATGAGACCAGCAAAGAGCTCCCTTTAGAATCAAGGGTGTTTTACCACTTGCAAGCCATTGAGGGCTTACTCAATCAGCTCAATATCCCTTTTAAGCGCGATTTTGAGCTTAACCCTAGCAGCGTGCATGCCCTAATCAATAATAAAAGCTTGTGGGCAAAAATCAGCTCTCTGCCTAAAATGCCCCTTTTTAACTTGCGCCCTAAACTCAATCATTTCCCCTTACCCCACAACACTAAAATCCCACAAATCCCCATAGAGAGCAACGCTTACATTGTGGGGCTAGTCAAAAACAAACAAGAAGTGTTTTTAAAATATGGCAATAAGCTCATGACACGATTATCGCCTTTCTACATAGAGTTTGATCATTCTCTAGAAGAAGTGAAAATGCAAATTGACAATAAGGATCAAATGGTTAAAATAGGGAGCGTGGTTGAAGTGAAAGAGAGTTTTTATATCCATGCTATTGACAATATCCGCGCGAATGTGATTGGCTTTAGCGTTTCTAATGAGAGCAAGCCTAATGAAGCGGGTTATACGATTAAATTTAAAGATTTTCAAAAACGCTTTTCACTGGATAGGCAAGAAAGGATCTATCGCATAGAATTTTATAAAAACAACGCGTTTAGCGGGATGATCTTAGTGAAATTTGTGTAGGAATGACTAAATCTTACCAAAACTCATAGCGTTTTTAAGGCAACGCATGATAAAATACGATAGCGACAAATATACTTATGCTAGACATTAGAGGTCTTTATTTATCATTACCTGACTTAAAAAAGAGGCTATGCGGAATGAGAAATAAGCCTTAATACCATGCATTCATTAGGAGGAATGCATGCGATAATCCAAAAGGGCGTGGATAACTTAACGGAGCGATTAGACAATGACTTAAAAGATGGTGACTCTCGTGTTTATGTCCCTATTGGATCCATTTCTCGCTTATACGGTGTTGGCAATATGAAACCTAACGAGCTATGCCTATTGCTTGTTGAAATGTTTGGAGATATTCGTTCGCAATCCAGAAACAACAAAAACAAAAGGAAAAAGTGATAGTTTTTTCTCTTATCGTTATGATAAACCACCATTGAAAGGCGTAAAAACACCCCAAACAAACCCAAATATTAAAAGACAACAACCCTTTTGAATGTTGCAGTATCTGGATTATTTTTGCATCAAACCACCTTTATCATTAATCCGCTACTTCTATATCACCTCTTGCCCAGCATCCAATAAAGCTTCTTTGATCAAATCTTGTGTCGCTGGGGCGTCAAATTCTACAACCACGCTCTTTTTTTCCACGCTCACATCAATAAAGCTCACGCCGTCAATTTCGCCCACAAATTTTTCAATTTTATCCACGCAATGGTTGCAAGTAATACTTGGCACTTGAAAAGTTGCTTTCATTCAATGATCCTTAATTTTAAAATTCCTTAGCCTTTGGGAGTTTAAGACCACACTCACAGAGCTTAAACTCATCGCTAAACCCGCAATCGCCGGGCTTAACATGATATTAGCCTTATAAAGAACCCCGCAAGCTAAAGGGATAAATACGCTATTATAACAAAAAGCCCAAAACAAATTTTCTTTGATATTTTTAATGGCCGCCTGGCTTAATTGGATCACACTATAAACCGATTTAATATCGTTATTAAAGCTCACAATATCCGCTGCTTGCACGCTCACATCGCTTCCTTTAGCCATCACCACCGCCACATCGCTCATAGCAAGACTAGGAGCGTCATTCAAGCCATCGCCCACCATCATAACGATCTGCCCTTTTTCTTTAAGCTCTTTAATCTTATTGAGCTTGTCTTGTGGTTTAGCGTTGCTGATATAACTATCAATCCCTAATTCAAGCGCGCATTTTTTGACATTTTCCCTATTGTCCCCGCTTAAAAGAAGGGTGTTAATGCCTAAATTTTTGATTTGAGCGATATGTTCTTTCACGCCTTTTTTGGGCAAATCTTCTAAAACAAACACCCCTAAAAGCTCGTCTTCTTTTTCGTTGATTACTCTACCTACAAACACTAAAATCCCGTTTTCTTTAATTTCTAGCGTGTTAATAGGGTTAAAAAACTCGCTATTACCTACTTTAATGATCTCTTTAGCGCCTTGATAATCTGTTTTAGCGCTAATGCCAAAACCCGTTTTCACTTTAACTGCACTCATTTCTTTTAAGGGGGCGTTATGCTCTTTTGCGTATTCTACAATCCCTTTAGCAATGACATGTTCGCTGCTCTTTTCAATACTGCTCGCTAAACTCAATAACTCTAATAATTCTATTTTAGAATGAACGCTTTTAACGACAGGCTTGCCGTTAGTGAGCGTGCCGGTTTTATCAAAAACGATCGTATTGACCAGTCTTGCTTTTTCTAGACTTTTAGCGTCTTTAAAAAATAATCCTAAAGAACTCGCTTTTTGATTCGCTACTAAAATGCTCATAGGCGTAGCCAATCCTAAAGCGCAAGGGCAAGAAATCACTAAAACCGATACAAACACTTCTAAAGCGATTCCAAAATTCCACCAAAAATCAGGCTTAGGCGCGATGATGAGCCACACCACAAACGCTAAAATAGCGATAGCGATCACGCTTGGCACAAACACGCTTGAAACCTTATCCGCTAAGCGAGAAATCTCTGCCTTTGAGCTTTGAGCGTTATGGATCATTTCTATAATTTGAGACAAGGTGCTGTTTTTGTTATTTTGCGTGGCTTTCATTAAAAAACTCGTGTGGCTATTGAATGTCCCTGAAAAGACTTTATCGCCGACTTTTTTATAAACTGGCAACGCTTCACCGCTTAACATACTCTCATCTAATTCCCCTTCGCCCTCTATAATTTCGCCATCCACCGCAATAGCGCTTCCAGGGAGAACTTTCAAAATATCCCCCACCACAATGCTATCCACTAAAACTTCAATCTGTTGGTTATTTTGCATTTTAAGGGCGGTTTTTGGGGCGTTTTTCATCAAGGCTTGCATAGCGTCTAACGCTTTGTCTTTAGAAACATTTTCAATGCGTTTGCCCACCATCACAAACATTAAAATTACGCACACGCTTTCAAAATAATAATGTCCGTAAGACCACTGATTGGTATAAACGAAATACAATTGCCACAGGCTTGAAATTAAGGCAGCGCTTGTGCCTATGGCGATAAGGCTACTCATGTTGGGTTGTCTGTGCCATAAGGCTTTAAACCCTTGAATGTAAAAATCCCTCCCCAAATGCATGACAATGAGAGTGCCTGTAAGCTGTAAGCAAGCGTTTAAAAAATTACTATGATTGTTAATCGTAAGCAAGCTTTTGGATAAAAGGCTGGGACTAAGCATCGCCCCCATAGAAAGATACACTACAAGAAGCGTGAAAATGACCGCCAACGCTAATTTAATATTAGGGCTAAGAAATTCTTTTTTTTCTTTTTCTAGAGTTTTTTTAGGGCTATAACCTAGCTTTTCAATGAGTTTAAAAATTTCATCTAAATTGGTTTCGTTTTCGTTAAATTCAATGTTAGCGCTCTTGTTTAAAAGGCTCACTTCTATTTTTTTCACAAAACTCTTACGCCCTAAAGAGCGTTCAATCCCACTAGAACACGCCGTGCAAGTCATTCCCTCTATGTAAAAAGATTCTTTCATGCGTTCTTATTCTTACTAAAAATAATTTTTACCATTAAAAAGAGCCACCGAATGATGCCATAAATCAAATACAACCCCATAAACACGCTTAAAGCCTCTAAAGGGCGCACAAACACTAACGATAAAAAAATCAACACTAAGATGAAAAGCTTGAGGTTCCATTTGACTTTTTTAAAATTAGGGTAGCGGATATTGCTCACCATAAGCACCCCCAATAAGACAATAAAGCCTAAAAATAACTTTTCCGTATTTCCTTCTAAAAAATGGTACTTGTCATCCAATAACACACAAAGCACCACCAATACCGCCGCAGCAGGAATAGGGATACCGATGAAAGAATAGGGGTCGCTTGTGTTGGTGCTGATATTGAATCGCGCCAATCGTATCGCTCCAAAAATCACAAACAATGCACTCACCGCCATGCCTATGCGTCCAAAGTTATACCCCACATAAAAGTAAGTGATTAAGCTCGGGGCCACTCCAAAAGCCACCACATCAGCTAAGGAGTCAAATTCAATACCAAACTTGCTAGTGGTGTTGGTAAGCCTTGCGACACGCCCATCAAGCCCATCTAAAATAAGGCTCGCTACCACTAACCAACACGCCATGACAAATTGATAACTGGAAGCGTAAAAAATACTCATCATGCCTAAAAAAATACTGCTAGCGGTAAAAAGATTAGGGAAAAGATAGAGAGGGTTAATAGGCATTAGAGACTCTTTTCAACTTGGCTTGGTATTTTAGAACAGGAATAAAAACGATTTTAAAATCAATTGCAAGAATAAAAATCTTACAAGCGTTAAAAAACTTACAAAAAAAGAGCGTCAGAGCAAACGCTTTATAACGCTGTTGATAAGCATGAGTTTTTAGAAAACAAAACCTAAAAAAAAGCTTTAAACAAACAGAATGTTTATAATAAGGCTTTAAACCCTTATCAAAAATCTGCTTGTAAGCCCACACTCTTAACTCGCTTGCTCTTCTAAAGGGATCAAACGGCTTTCTAAATTGTTGGCAACTTCGTATTCGCTGATGATTTCACGCACCCTTTCGCCTGTAATGACTTCTTTGTCAAACAATTCTTTGACCATGATTTCAATCGCTTCTCTATAGTCGTTTAAGGTTTGTTTGACATGCTTATAGCGTTCTTCTAGCAAGTTTTTAATGAAAAGATCCATTTCTTCTGCGGTCTTTTCGCTAAATTCCCTACTGCTTCCATAACCGCCTCCTAAAAAGGCGTTCCGTTGCTTTTCTAACACCATAAGCCCACTGACACTGCTCATGCCGTAGTAACTCACCATGCCTTTAATAATATCAGTCGCTCTTTCTAAATCGTTGCTTGCGCCAGTAGAAATTTCTTCCAAAAAGACATCTTCAGCTGCTCTCCCGCCTAAAAGCACATCAATTTCAGCGATGAGTTCGTGTTTTTGCATCAAGTATTTGTTTTCTTCAGGCGTGTTAAGAGTGTAGCCTAAAGCCGCCATACCCCTTGGAATGATAGAGACTTTATTCACCCTAGTGCTCCCTTTAGTCATTTCAGAAATCACGGCATGCCCGCTTTCATGGTAGGCGACGATTTTCTTTTCTTTAGGACTGATGTGCCTGCTTTTCTTTTCTAACCCTGCAATCCCTCTTTCAACCGCTTCTTTTAAATGCTGTTGCCTGACTTCTTTTTGGTTGTTTCTTCCTGCTAAAAGCGCGGCTTCATTAATGATATTCGCTAAATCTGCCCCCGCAAGCCCTGCAGTGAGTTTGGCGACTTCTTGCAAATTCACATCATTAGCGAGTTTCACGCCCTTAATATGCACTTTTAAGATTTCTACCCTGCCGTTAAAATCAGGCTTATCCACTAAAACCTGCCTGTCAAAGCGCCCTGGACGCATTAAGGCTGGATCTAAGATTTCAGGGCGGTTCGTTGCGGCTAAGACAATCACAGGTGCGTTTTCGCTCCCAAAACCATCCATCTCGGCTAAGAGTTGGTTTAAGGTTTGCTCTCTTTCATCGTTCCCGCTCACCACGCCTCCAGCCGCTCTGCTCTTACCTATGGCATCAATTTCATCAATAAAAATGATGCTGGGGGCTTGTTTTTTAGCGGTTTCAAATAAATCCCTAACCCTGCTTGCCCCTAAGCCCACAAACATTTCAATGAAACTGCTCCCTCCCATAGAGAAAAACGGCACATGCGCTTCGCCGGCTACCGCTTTTGCTAAAAGGGTTTTACCGGTTCCTGGAGGCCCTACTAATAACACGCCTTTAGGGATTTTAGCCCCTAAATTAGCGTATCGTTCGGGATATTTTAAGAAATCTACGATTTCTACCACTTCTTCTTTGGCTTCTTCATTGCCTGCCATGTCATTAAAACGCACATTGGGTTTTTCAGCGTTAATGAGTTTTTTCGCACTCCCCATGCCAAAAATACCCCCACCCATATTTTTTTGCATGCGGTTTGCCATAAACATCCATAGCCCTAAAATCACTAAAATAGGCATGAGCCACCCTAACATGTCCGTAAAAAAGTTAGACTCGCTAAAACCAGAATAATTGATTTTTTTCTCGTCTAACAAAGGCACTAAGGTCAAATCAGGCACTCGTTTAGCGATATAAATCACACGATTGTTACCCTCTTTATGGCTGGCTTTGATCAAAGTTTGACCGATACTCACATTTTCCACTTCATTATTACTGATGAGCTGTTTGATTTCATGGTAGCTTACATTTTTAGTGCTAGAAGCTAAAAAATTGTCCGAAAAACTGCCATCAGAATTGAAAGAGCGTAGAAAAAAGATGAGTAAAATCCCTCCAAGAACCGCAAGGATAACGGGATTTTGAAAAAAAGGTTTTTTAGGTTCGTTCGTTGGTTTCATTATAATCCTTAATTTATTGGTTGTTTTTTAAGCAATTTTAGAGCGACCCATTCGTTACGCTGCCGTTGCTCTAAAACCTCAAATCCATTATAATAGATCTGTAAAACAGAGTTTAAATGGGTTTCTAAAATCCCTGATAAAATAAGAGTGTGGTTACAAAGCCGCACAAATTCACTATACAAACTCTTAATCACATCAGCGACAATGTTCGCCACAATAATATCAAAACGCCCTCTAATTTTTTGCGTAGAGCCATGAATGACTTGATCTTGCACTGATAGGGGTATTTGATTCAAGCTAAAATTTTTTAGGGTTTCTTCAACGGCTAAACTATCCGTATCGCAAGCAATCAAAACGCTAACGCCTTGTTTTTTTAAGGCGATGCTTAAAATCCCACTCCCACAGCCCACATCTAGAGCGTTTTTGCGTTTCAAATCAAGGTTAGAGAGCAATTCCAAACACATAGAAGTGCTTTCATGATGGCCTGATCCAAAGGCGAGAGCCGGATCAATCATGATGCTATCATTTATAGCGACATGGCTTGGTTTTTGATGCCAACTAGGGTGTATGTAAAATTTGGCACATTGCACCGGTAAAATAGCTTGTTTGTAGGCTTCTAGCCAGTCTTTTGAAGCAAGATTGCGTGAAAGATGGAAAAAATCAAACCCGCTTTGCAGGTTTTGTTGCAAGCTCAAACAAAACGCTTCTAATGCTGGAATGAGCGAGTCGTTCAAATCCTTTTCAGAGCGTAAAATAACGAAATTTTTGAGATGTGGGGGTTTTTCTTTTAAATTTTCTTTTAAAGGGTCATGAGTGGCAAAATAACGCCAGCTGGATTGGCTTATAAATTCAATGGTCTCTTTATCGTCAAACGCTTTTAAATTTTCTAGACTTGATTCTTCTAAGGCTAGATGCGTGGTGTCTAAAAGAAAGCTCTCAAAAAGCTCTTGCTCCTTAGGGAAGATAAAGAAAAACTCATAATACATTGGCTTTAACACTCAATCGTTTGTCCCTAAAACAACCTCTAATTTTTCTTTCAAAACTTGGGGGGTAAAAGGCTTTACAATGTAGTTATTCACGCCAGCTTTCAAAGCCGTAATGACCTCAGCCTTACCGCCCTCTGTGGTGATCATAATGATAGGGATTTCTTTAAAACGGCTATCGGCTCGCACCTTTTTAACGAGATCTAATCCGTTCATTTCAGGCATGTTCCAATCGGTGATAAGCACCTTAGTGTCCGCATTAGCGTCTAGTTTCTCCCAAGCTTCCACCCCATGCTCAGCTTCTAAAACATCTTCATAGCCCAAGCGTGAAAGCGTATTTTTAATAATTCTCCTCATAGTTGAGCTATCATCTACTACCAGTAGTTTCAAAGTGCTTCTCCTTTATAAGATTGCATTTAAATTAGGCTCTTTTTAAACAGCCAAAGCGTCTCTAACGTCTTATAATAATAAGTCATTCCAAATAATAGCATGTTTTGATTAAAATTATCTTGACCGACAATAATCATTGGCTAAATGGAGCGTTCAATGAGCGTTCTTACTTGTAAAAAAATTTAGCTTGTTTGCTATGATAATAGTTTAAAAGTAATAAAATAACTCTTGAGTGCGATAAAGGGTCATTGGATGGTTTGAAAAAAGAAAGACAAGGATTTTACAAGTAAGTGTATTATTTAAGAATTTTAATACTGATTATAAGTTTTTTAAATGTTTTAGATGCTGAAAATTTGAGTTATATGTCTTCTTCTTATCAAATAGGCACGGTGTTTATGCGCCCTTTAAATACTAACAAGCTTTTACAAGGGGCTTCAATCCTTCAAGGCTATGAAGTGAATCCTAAAAACGATTGGGCTTATTCTAGGTATTATTTCTTTATAGATTATGGTAATGTGCTTTTTAATAATGACTCTACTTTACAGGCGAACATGTTCACTTATGGGGTGGGAGGGGATTTTATGGTCGCCTACGCTAAAAACCCTATCAACCGCTGGGCTTTTTTCTTTGGCTTGCAACTGGCCGCTAACACATGGATACTCAACAATAAAGTCAAAGATTTGGTGGTGAATACTTGGGATTCATTAAAAGATTTCAATTTTCGTAACACTTATTTCAGGGCTATCGGGAAATTCGGGGTGCAGTTTCGCACAATCGTTTTGTATCATAAGGTGGATGTAGAAATTGGCATGAAAATCTTTCTAACCCCTGAAAGAAACAGCTTGTTTGAAAGGAGTTTTTTATTTTTTGTTTCGCATTCGTGGCATTTTTAAATGGCGGAGAGAGAGGGATTCGAACCCTCGAAGGCTTGCACCTTACACGCGTTCCAGGCGTGCTCCTTCAACCACTCGGACATCTCCCCTTAAAAAGGGCTCATTATAACTAATATTTGTTTAAAAAGGGCTTATTTTAAAAGGAGTGAATCTTTAGAAATAACGCCATCAATCTGACTTTTAGCGCAAATTTCCCATGACTCTGTATCGTTTAAATCCATAGAAAACAAAATTTTGCTATCCAATAAGTAATTAGTGGCGTGTTGTTGGGCGAGTGTAGCTTGTTTAATATCCTTAAAAATACAATAGAGCGGTTTGAAAGCGTTGAATAAAAAAAAGGTGTCTGTCTCCATCTTGTGCGATAAAAAGATCACGCTAAAATTGACGCTATTTTCACAGCAATATTTGGCTAATTCCACATTTTTTTGGTTTGCTTCAAAACACACTATATCGTTATTGGTGCTAGAATGAATGCCATCGGTATTTTTAATGAAAATAAAACGATCGCTAGGGATTAAAGGGTGTCCTAAGATAAGCATATTTATCCTTTATCATTCAAACAAGTTTCACTGCAATACGCCACCGCCCCGCTATAAATAGCGTCTTTGCTAGAGACATAGGTTTGGCATTTAGAGCATACAATCATGTGATCTTCTAATTCTTTAGGGGTTTGTTGCCTATAAGAGTGGTTGTCTTTAAGGGGTTTTTGCTTCAAAAACAAACGCCATAAAACCCACACAATAATGAGTAAGGGGATTAAAATTCTTAACATAAACTTTCCTTTGATTTGTAAAAATAAATACGCTTTTGATGCATAAAGCATTCAGTGTCTTTATAAGCGATTTCATCTTTTAACTGCTCGCCTTTATAGAATAAAAAATACCCCTTATCTTTTAGGAAGCGTTGGCTTTTTTCTATCAAAAAAGAAGAGCTAGCGACCGCTCTAGAAGTGATTAAATCCACTTGTAAAAGATTTTGATAATCTTCTAAACGCTTTTTAATGATTTCAATATTTTTTAAAGGCAAAACGCTTTTAAGGTAGTTTAAAAAAGCCACTCTTTTTATTCTTGGCTCTAAAAGAATGAATTTGACTTCAGGTTTTTCAAGGGCTAAAGGGATAGCCGGAAGACCCGCTCCGCTCCCAATATCCAAACAACTTTTAAAATCTTTGATAAATTCTAAGGGTTTTAGAGCGTCTGTGATCTGGGGTTCTAACTCGCTTAAATTTTTCGCACCACTCAAGTTGTGTGTTTGATTCCATTCTAAAAGGATGCGCGCATAGTCTTGCAATAAGGGGTTCATAAAATCAGCATCCCATCACCATAAGAATAAAAACGATACTTCTTTTCTATGGCTATTTGATAGATTTCTTTGGTTTTTTCTAAGCCTATCATCGCGCTTACAAGCATTAAAAGGCTTGATTTGGGCAAATGGAAATTAGTGAGCAAGTGATTAACATGCAAAATAGGATTAGCAAGATGCAAGAATATATCGCATTCAAACACCTCTTGATTAGGGTTTTCTAAACGCTTAAAGTATTCCACGCTCCTTAAAGCGGTCGTGCCGATGCATAAAATCTCTTGGGATTTCTGCAAAATTTCTTGATTCTTTTTAGGAATGCGTAAAACTTCTGTATGGATTTGATGCTCTCTAATATCTTTAGTTTCTACGCCAAGAAAAGTCCCAGCCCCCACATGCAAGGTTAAAAAAGCGTGCTTGAAATCTTTCAATAATTTTTCTAAGGTATTTTGAGAAAAATGCAATGACGCTGTAGGGGCAGCCACCGCGCCGATGTGTTTAGCGAACACGCTCTGGTATTCATGCGCATCCAAACTTTCATCCGCTCTTTTAATATAAGGGGGTAAGGGCATGTGCCCATATTGCTCTAAAAGTTTTAAGATATTCGCTTGATTTAAGGGGGTTTTATGGCCATAAAAAGCGATCAAGCGCTGGCCGTTATGAAGTAATTCCAAGACTTCAGCGTAATGATTTGCATCAAAAAAGATTTTGTCCCCCACTTTGATCTTGCCCTTGATTTGAGTCAGAGCGGTATTATTTTTAAAAAAGCGGTGGAAAAACACTTCGGTTGTTTTTGATGGTAAAAAGGCATGATTAGATCCAAAAAGCCTGGCCTTAATCACTTTAGTGTCGTTCAACACAACAAGGGCGTTTTTAGGGAAAAAATCTAAAACATGCTCAAAAGTGGTGTGCGTGATTTTTTGTGAACGCCTTTCATATACGAGTAATTTAGCCTTTTCTTTGGGCAAAATGGGATAGTTTGCGATCAATTCCTTAGGCAAATGGTAATCATAGCTTTCTAAATCAAATTCTTTCAACTACGACTCGTTTCTTGTATTCTCTTTGGTGTTATTTTCGTTATCTTTTTCGTTATCTTTGGGAGCCGGATTGACCATTTTGGCGATTAAAATAGAAAGCCCATAAAGCCCCACTAAGGGCAACGCCATAAAGATTTGACTCACTACATCAGGGGGAGTGATAATGGCTGCTACAATAAAAATCACTACAATAGCGTATTTAAAATACGCTTTCAAGCTCGCATCGGTGATCAAGCCCACTTTAGCCAAAAAATACGCTAAAACAGGCAATTCAAACGCCACGCCAAAGCCTAAAATCAAGCGCGTGAAAAAGCTCACATAACTGGACGCAGAAATATTAGCCGCAAACACATCGCTCCCAAAAGTAGCTAAGTATTCAATGATAAAAGGGAACACCACATAATAAGAAAACGCCGCCCCAATTAAAAACATGCCGCTCCCAAAAAACACAAAAGGCAAAATCACTTTTTTTTCATTCTTGTAAAGCCCTGGAGCGATAAAGAGCCATAATTGCCAAAAAATAATGGGCATGGAAATGACGATAGCGGCTGAAAAACTGATTTTAACCGCTACCATGACCCCTTCAATAGGGGAGAGCTGAATGAGCGTGCCTTTATAAGAATTTTTAACAAATTCAAAAATACTTTTCCAAAAATGAAAGCACCCCAAAAACGCCACTAGAATCGTTCCTACAGAAACCATCAAACGCTTTCTTAATTCCTGTAAATGCGGTTTTAAATCTTCAAACATGCTCTTTTTCTTTGTCGTGTTCTTTGGTGTTGTTATCGGTTGCTGATTTGACTTCTTTAGGAGATTCATCGCTTGAAGCTTCTTTATTTAAGTCTTCTTCATTGGAATGGTTAGGGATTGTGTTGGTTTCCAAGCTGCGTTGATAATCTTGCATCAAATCCTGAATGCTTTTAATCTCATTTTCTGCAGTTACTTTAGCGTCTTCTAATTCTTCAATCTTAACGCCCTTAAGACTCTCCACTTTATTTTCAAAGAGCTTTTGATACTCTAGGGTTTCTTGTTTGATTTCTTCAATATTGATTTCTTTATCCAAAGTGTCCTTAGCGTCATTGAGCGTTTTTTTAACCGCGCGAAAAAACTTCACTATATCCACGACAGCTTGGGGGAATTTTTCTGGTCCTAAAAAAATAATCGCCACAACCAACACCACAAGGATTTCAAAAAAGCCCATGCCAAACATAATAATCTACTTTTACACCCTTTAAAATTTTATCGTTATTGTAGTGTAATTTTCTTTCTAAACAAGATTAAAATAAAGTTTGGGGGTTTAAAGTGGGGATTTTTAAAAGCGTGTGGGTTTTAGGCGTGGCGATTCTGCCTTTAGCGGTGCGCTCTAAATAACCATTAGCGAGTAAAAAAGGCTCAATCACATATTCAATCGTGCCTTCATCCTCTCTCATAGATGCTGCAATCGTGTTCAAACCTACCGGTCGTCCTTGAGCGTTAGCCAACAAAGATAAATACGCCAAATCCGCTTCATCAAAGCCTAATTCATTCACGCCCAATTCATTCAAAGCATGCAAAGTGATGTTTAAATCCATCAAGCTTGAATTTTTGACTAACGCAAAATCGCGCACCCTTTTTAAAAGCCTTAGAGCGATCCTTGGCGTGCCTCTACTCCTTTTAGCGATTTCATCAGCGCTTTCTTCTTTGATATCTTGGTTGAGTTTAGTGGCGGCTTTTTTAATGATAAGGGCTAGTTCGCTAGGGCTATAAAATTGCATTCTAAAGCTCATGCCAAATCTGTCTCTTAAGGGGTTAGAGAGCATTCCGGCTCTGGTGGTAGCGCCGATGAGAGTGAAAGGGGGTAAATCAATTTTAATGGTTTGAGCCGCTGGACCTGATCCTATGATAATATCCAGTCTGAAATCTTCCATAGCTGGGTATAACACCTCTTCAATCGCTGGGCTAAGCCGGTGGATTTCATCAATAAAAAGAATGTCTTTAGCTTGCAAATTAGTCAAAATGGCGGCTAAATCACCGCTTTTTTCTATCATAGGAGCGGCGGTGATTTTGATATTGGTTTCCATTTCTTTAGCGATGATATGGCTTATTGAAGTTTTACCTAAACCAGGTGGGCCAAAAAAGAGCATGTGATCCAAACTTTCTTGGCGTTTTTTAGCCGCGCAAATAGAAATTTGCAAATTGCTTTTAATCTTTTCTTGACCGATATAATCTTCCCAAAGATTAGGGCGCAAACTCACTTCTTGAGAAGTTTCAAAATCCAAAGTTTCTAAATTGACTATCCGTTCTTTCATTTAGTAATAACTTTCTAGCTCGTTAGGGAAGTTTCCTTTTTTCACATCATCAGCGTATTGCTTGATAGCGTTTTGAACCAATTCTTTCCCTTTAAGGTATTCTCGCACGAATTTAGGCTTAAAGCTATCAAAAAAGCCTAACATATCGCTCCACACTAGAATCTGCCCGTCGCAATCTTTACCGCTCCCTATGCCGATCGTGGGGATTTTGATTGTTTGCGTGATTTTTTGAGTGATAGGGGTGGTTATACCCTCTAAAACCAACAAACCTGCTCCGGCTTCTTCTAAACTCAAGGCGTCTTCTAAAAGCTTTTTTTGTTGTTCTTCATTTTTGCCCTTAATCTTATAACCTCCATCAAGACGCACGAATTGGGGCATTAAGCCGATGTGTCCTACCACGATAACGCCCTCATCAGTGAGCGTTTTAACCAGTTTCGCTTTTTCTTTCCCCCCCTCTAGTTTGATCGCACTCGCTTGGGTTTCTTTATAAACTCTAATAGCGTTTTTTAGGGCTGTTTTTTCATCTCTATAGCTTCCAAAGGGCATGTCTGTGATGATAAAAGGAGTCTTAGCGCCTGCGCACACGGCTTTAGTGTGATAGAGCATCATTCCCACACTCGCGCTTAAAGTGTCGTTTTGATTGAAAAAACTCATATTCAAACTATCGCCCACTAAAATCACATCCACTAGCGGATCAAATATTTGAGCGAATAGCGCATCATAAGCGGTGATGGCAATGATTTTTTCTTGATTTTTTTTAGCTTGGAGGTGGTTGAGAGTGATTTTTTTAATCGGGGCGGTTTGCATGCTCATTGAAAATCCTAAATGTTAAATGTAGTGGCATTGTAGCATGACTTTATTAGGGTGGGTGAAATTTCACTCAATTTTAACCGGTCATTTTAATTATTTTAGTATAATTGAAAGAAACTTTTAACAAACAATTCAAGGGATTTGGCGATTTTGGGTCTTAAAAAATATGTTATTTTATGGTCTTTAATGGGGTTTTATGTGGGATTGGACGCGCTTGATTATGACACCCTAGACCCAAAATACTACAAGTATATCAAGTATTATAAAGCCTATGAAGATAAAGAAGTTGAAGAATTGATCAGAGACTTAAAAAGGGCGAACGCTAAAAGCGGGCTTATTTTAGGGATCAATACCGGGTTTTTTTACAACCATGAAATCATGGTTAGAACGAATAGCTCTAGCATCACGGGGAATATTTTAAATTATTTGTTCGCTTACGGATTGCGTTTTGGCTATCAAACTTTCAGGCCGTCGTTTTTTGCGCGCTTGGTCAAGCCAAATATCATTGGCAGGCGCATTTATATCCAATATTATGGAGGAGCACCTAAAAAAGCGGGCTTTGGGAGCGTGGGGTTTCAATCGGTTATGCTGAATGGGGATTTTTTATTAGACATTCCCTTACCCTTTGTGGGAAAATACCTTTATATGGGGGGTTATATGGGTTTAGGTTTAGGGGTTGTAGCGCATGGGGTGAATTATACGGCGGAATGGGGGATGTCTTTTAATGCAGGACTGGCTCTAACGGTATTAGAAAAAAACCGCATTGAATTTGAATTTAAAATTTTAAATAATTTCCCTTTTTTGCAATCTAATTCTTCAAAAGAGACTTGGTGGGGAGCTATAGCAAGCATTGGGTATCAATATGTGTTTTAAAAAAATAATAAATCTTATTTTATGCTTTGGTTTTATGTTAAGCTTGCGTGCCGAAGAAAATACGGCTCAAGAGAGTATGACTGAAGAAAATACCCCTAAAGACGCTCCCATTCTTTTGGAAGAAAAACGCGCGCTAGAGTTTGAAGAAAACAAGGAAGCTAAAAAGATTGATGAAAAAAGCCTACTTGAAGAAATCCATAAGAAAAAACGCCAACTTTACATGCTCAAAGGAGAATTGCATGAAAAGAATGAGTCCATCTTATTCCAACGAATGGCTAAAAATAAGAGCGGTTTTTTTATAGGCGTCATTCTTGGCGATATAGGGATTAACGCTCATTCTAACGCCCGATCTTATGAAAGCTTTGAATCTTTAAGCAATATTCAAGCTTCTCCTTTATTGTATGGGTTAAGGAGCGGGTATCAAAAGTATTTTGCTAACGGGATTAGCGCCTTACGCTTTTATGGGGAATATTTAGGGGGGGCAATGAAAGGATTTAAAAGCGATTCTTTAGCCTCTTATCAAACCGCAAGCTTGAATATTGATCTATTGATGGATAAGCCTATTGACAAAGAAAAAAGGTTTGCGTTAGGGATATTTGGAGGCGTTGGAGTGGGGTGGAATGGGATGTATCAAAATTTAAAAGAGATTAAAGGGTATTCACAGCCTAACGCTTTTGGATTAGTATTAAATTTAGGGGTGAGCATGACGCTTAACCTCAAACACCGCTTTGAATTAGCCTTAAAAATGCCTCCCTTAAAAGAAACTTCGCAAACCTTTTTATATTATTTTAAAAGCACTAATATTTATTATATTAGCTACAACTATTTATTGTAAAGGCTAGAATGTTGAAATTTAAATATGGTTTGATTTATATCGCACTCATACTGGGACTTCAAGCGACAGATTATGACAATTTAGAAGAAGAAAACCAACAATTAGACGAAAAAATAAACAATTTAAAGCAACAGCTCACCGAAAAAGGGGTTTCGCCCAAAGAGATGGATAAGGATAAGTTTGAAGAAGAATATATTGATCGATCTTATCCTAAAATTTCCTCCAAAAAAAAAGAGAAATTGCTCAAATCTTTTTCCATAGCCGATGATAAGAGTGGGGTTTTTTTAGGGGGTGGGTATGCTTATGGGGAACTTAACTTGTCTTATCAAGGGGAAATGTTAGACAGATATGGTGCGAATGCCCCTAGCGCGTTTAAAAACAATATCAATATTAACGCTCCTGTTTCTATGATTAGCGCTAAATTCGGGTATCAAAAATACTTTGTGCCTTATTTTGGGACACGATTTTATGGGGATTTATTGCTTGGAGGTGGGGCGTTAAAAGAGAATGCATTTAAGCAACCTGTAGGCTCGTTTTTTTATGTTTTAGGGGCTGTCAATACCGATTTATTGTTTGATATGCCTTTAGATTTTAAAACTAAAAAGCATTTCTTAGGCGTTTATGCGGGTTTTGGGATAGGGCTTATGCTCTATCAAGACAAGCCTAATCAAAACGGGAGGAATTTGGTAGTGGGGGGCTATTCAAGCCCTAATTTTTTATGGAAATCTTTGATTGAAGTGGATTACACTTTTAATGTGGGCGTGAGTTTAACGCTTTATAGGAAACACCGCTTAGAGATTGGCACAAAATTACCGATTAGCTATTTGAGAATGGGAGTGGAAGAGGGAGCGATTTATCAAAATAAAGAAGAAGATGATGAGCGTTTGTTGATTTCGGCTAACAACCAGTTCAAGCGATCTAGTTTTTTATTAGTGAATTATGCGTTTATTTTTTAAGGCTTGATCTTGGAGTTAAGGTTTAAAATTTTAGCGTTAGTCGTTTTAATTTTAGGGGGTTATTTGATTTTTAACGCTTTAATCACAAAACCCAAAGCTTTAAGTTTTAGTTTAAGTAGCAAAGAGGATGCGCTTAATGACAATGATGAAGCGCTTTTTTGGGATTTAAAAAAACCCATTAAGATTAAAATAGTAGCCCCAAAGGGAATCAAACGCTATGATCTAAAGGTAACCACACAAGATGATTTGGTCTTATATGAAAAAAAAAATCTAGTATTGGATAAACCCAAGTCTTTAGAAGTGCCTTTGATCAAGCCTGAAATCATGGGGCTAGAAGACAAGTGCCTTTTGTATGAAATTCAAGCTAATGATTGGAGCTATGCTAATTTTTTCAATGGCAATAAGGCGTCTTTCAAACAAGAAGTGTGTATTGATACGATAAAACCCTCAATCGCTATTTTATCTCGATCCCCAAGCATCGCTTATGGAGGGAGCGCGATAGTTGTCTTTGAAGCTTTGGATAAGAATTTGTCTCAAGCGTTTGTGTGCATCAAAAAAAAGAATTTTGAAGCTTTCAGGCTTTTAGAATTCAAACAGCGTAATGTTTTTATCGCTTTAGTGCCTTGGTCTTATGAGGATAAGGATTTTAAGGCGTTCATTGTCGCTAAAGATAAAGCCTATAACTCTAATACCACCCCTTTATTGTTCAAGCGAAAAACCCATCGTTTGAGGGAAAAAGATATAGACTTAAGCGCCTTAAAAGATAAGATTGTAAAGCAAGAAAAATTTCAAAACTACGCTGAACAAACTTTATTAGAAAGATTTTCCAAAATGCACTCTAAAGATTTAGAAAAAATCCAAAAGATCGCTTTAGAGCGAGGGGGTTTTTATAAGGATTTTTCTCATTTTCAAGCGCTAAAACCCTTGAACGGGTCTTTTAAAACGATAAGCAATTTTTTAGAAGATCGGCGTATCTTAAAAGATAATCAGGTGTTGTTCCAATTTCCGCATTTAGGGGTGGATTTGATACCTGGCAAGGATTTATCTTTAGCGTTTGATTTATCTGTGAATAGGGTTTTTAAGGGGGAGTTAGACTTTTATGGTAATAGTTTAATCAATTGCTATGGACTAGGTTTGTGCGTTTTTTTAGCCCATTTAAAAGATGATGAAAGCGTGGGGAGTAGTGGTTTGAAATTAGGGAGCGGGTTGCATTTAGGGATGCTTTTGCAAGGGGTTTTTGTGCGGCCTAATGAATGGCTTAATGAGCCATGGATAAAAACCAATATCACCACCCCCATAGAGCAAGCCAAACGGCTTTTAATGAAAGGATAGTCATGTTAAAAACGAATCAAAAAAATGTGCATGCGTTTGAAATTGAAAAGCAAGAGCCTGAAGCGGTCATAGGATTTTTAGAAAAAAACCATGCCCTTTTGCAGTATTTTCTTATTATATTTAAATATGATATTGAACCAGAAATCAAAGCCATTTTGTACAAACACCAGCTTTTGTTTTTAGAAACGAATCGCCCTTTAAACGGGCGTCATATCAAAACCATGTCTATAAAAGAAGAAACCAATCATCCAACACCCAATCATTCTAAAACAGAACCTAAAACAACGATTTATGAGCGCCATATCAGGAGTGGGGAAGAGATTTATAGCGCTAATCATCTGATTTTTTTGGGTAATATCCACAATGGAGCCAAGATTATTTCAGAGGGCTGTGTGTCGGTTTATGGGGTTTGCGAAGGGGCGATCGTGTGCTTTGGAGAGTGCTTGATTTTGAAAGAAGTTAGGAGTGCTCAAATCGTTTTTCAAAATAAAATTTTATCTCTAAAAGAGGTTGAACGGCTTTTGGTAAATAAAAATATTAAAATAATCACTAAAAATGACGATATACTAGACATAAAGGAAGTATTATGAAGCAAACAACCATTAACCACTCTGTGGAATTAGTAGGGATAGGCTTGCACAAGGGCGTTCCTGTGAAGCTTGTTTTAGAGCCTTTAGAAGAAAATCAGGGCATTGTTTTTTACCGCTCTGATTTGGGCGTGAAACTCCCCTTAAAGCCTGAAAATATCGTGGATACCAAAATGGCAACCGTGTTGGGTAGGGATAATGCTAGAATTTCTACGATTGAGCATTTGCTTTCAGCTATCCATGCGTATGGCATTGACAACCTTAAGATCTCTGTGGATAACGAAGAAATCCCTATCATGGATGGGAGTGCTTTGACTTATTGCATGCTTTTAGATGAAGCAGGGATTAGAGAATTAGACGCTCCTAAAAAGGTGATGGAAATCAAGCAAGTCGTTGAAGTTAGAGAGGGCAATAAATTTGTTAAAATTGAGCCAGACAGCCAACTTTCTTTGAATTTCACGATTGATTTTAACCATCCGGTTATTGCTAAGCAAGCCCATCATTTCGTCTTTAGCAAGACCGCTTACAAAGAGCAAGTCGCTAAAGCTCGCACCTTTGGGTTTTTGCAAGAAGTGAATTACTTGCGATCCATTGGTTTGGCTAAAGGGGGGAGCTTGAATAATTGCATCGTGTTGGATGAAAACAGCATTTTGAATAAAGAGGGTTTGAGGTGCGAAAAGGAATTCGTGTACCATAAGATTTTAGACGCTATGGGGGATCTAATGGTTTTAGGCATGCCTGTGATGGGTAAATACACTTCTTTTTCAGGGAGTCATAAGCTCAATTCCATGTTGGTTAAAGCCATTTTGGCGGACGCTAAAAATTACGAAGTTTTGATCGCTACAGATCTAGCTAAGGAATTTGCGTTGCAAAAGGCTTTCGCTTAATCCTGAATTAGGGTTTATTTTTTGGAATTGGATTTAGTGCTTATCTCTTTAGGCGATGGGGTTTCGCTTGGGGCGTATCAAAACGATTTTTTATGTGCTTCTTACACTTCCAAATTAAAAACAAGCGAAGCTTTAGTGGAAGTTTTTTCACAATTATTTAAAGATTTTAAAAACCCTACTTTACCGGCGATTAAGGGGGTTTATTACGCTAAAGGGCCAGGGAGTTTCACTAGCCTAAAACTCACGCATGTTTTCCTACACACTTTGGCTTTAATTTATAACTTTGAACTTTATTCAACCACAGGCTTTGATTTTAACGGCAACACGCCCATTTTAGCGTATGCCAATAAATACTTTGTTTCAAAAGAAACGGGAAGCTTGACCGATTTTAAAGATTTGAAAATTGCACCAAAAGATTTCATGCTGCCCCCCTTCTTAGAGAAAGACAAATTCACCCAATTGAACACGCCGTTTTACATTTTGCCTCCTATTTAGTGTATAATTTAGTGTATAATGCTAGCTTTAAAAATGAAAGGGTATCAAAAATAGGGGTTTAAAATTTGGTAGTGAGTGTTCCTGCAACAAGTGCGAATTTGGGCCCTGGTTTTGATTGCTTGGGTTTGAGCTTGAATTTACGCAATCGTTTTTTTATTGAGCCTAGCAATTTTCATGCGGTGAAATTGGTTGGGGAGGGTGAAGGGATCCTTAAGTTTTTAACCAACAATATTTTCACTAAAGTTTTTTATGAGATTTTAAAAAAGCATGGGAATGACGGCTCATTTAAATTTTTATTGCATAATAAAGTCCCTATTACAAGGGGCATGGGGTCTAGCTCGGCGATGATTGTGGGGGCGGTCGCTTCAGCATTTGCGTTTTTAGGGTTTGCTTTTGATAGAGAAAACATTGTCAATACCGCTTTAATTTATGAAAACCATCCGGATAATATCACCCCGGCGGTGTTTGGGGGGTATAATGCAGCGTTTGTGGAAAAAAAGAAAGTGGTAAGTTTAAAAACCAAAATCCCTTCTTTTTTAAAAGCGGTGATGGTGATCCCTAATAGAGCCATTTCTACCAAACAATCGCGCCATCTCTTGCCTAAGCGTTACAGCGTGCAAGAAAGCGTGTTTAACCTTTCGCATGCGAGTTTGATGACGATGGCGATTATGCAGGGGAAGTGGGATTTATTGCGTTGTTGCTCTAAAGACAGGATGCATCAACATAAGCGCATGCAAACTTATCCTGTGTTGTTTGCGATCCAAAAGCTCGCTTTAGAAAATAACGCCTTAATGAGCACGCTTTCAGGGAGCGGTTCGTCGTTTTTTAACATGTGTTATGAAGAGGACGCCCCTAAATTAAAGCAAGTTTTGAGCAAGAAATTCCCTAAATTTAGGGTAGCGGTTTTAGATTTTGATAATGATGGAGTCCTTATTGAGAAAGACTGAAATTAAAATCCGCATGTGTGTGGCGTGCAGAATGCGTCAACCTCAAAAGGATTTGTTGCGTTTGAAAAGCTTTGAAAATCAAATCATGGAATTTGATGGCAAAGGTCGTAGTTTTTATGTGTGTGAAAATTGTTTGAAAAATGGAGAAAAAAAGTTGTTGAAAGCGGTTTCAAAAATAAAGAATGCCCCAAAAGATACCAAAAATATCATTACTTGGATTAAGGAGAGAAGCATAGCATGAGTGGTATGGTTGATTTAAAAGAATTTTTAGCCGAGCTTGGTAAGACCCAAAAAGAGCTTAAAAATGTGATCGGG
The DNA here is from genome assembly GCF_001653475.1 of Helicobacter pylori. Lineage (NCBI taxonomy): Bacteria > Pseudomonadati > Campylobacterota > Epsilonproteobacteria > Campylobacterales > Helicobacteraceae > Helicobacter > Helicobacter pylori. The sequence continues at coordinate 359,549 of NZ_CP011487.1, forward strand.
CAAGCCAAAGACATTGGTTTAGAGCTTAAGACGAATTCTAAAATGACCCCAGAGCAAGCAGGCAAGCTATACAAATACATTGTGGATGGTATTAAAGAACAAATACAAGCCAATAAACCCACTAAAAATCCTGAACAAGACAATAAAGATGGTTTGAATACGGCCGCAACGCCCAAACCCCTTAACAAAAAGGTTTCCAAAACGCCTAAAAAAGAAGAAACAAAAAGCCAGCCAAAGCCCAAAAAAACTAAAGAAAAGAAAAAAGAATCTCCTGTGCCCATTGCCAAAAAAAAAGGAGGGATAGAGATTGTCAATACTTTTGAAAACCAAATGCCCCCTGTAGAAAACACCCCTAAAATGGTTAGCCACTCTCAAATAGAAAAAGCCAAGCAAAAGCTCCAAGAAATCCAAAAAAGCCGAGAAGCTCTAAACAAGCTCACCCAAAGCAATACTAACAACGCTAACAGCACCAATAACGCTAGCAACACTAAAAAAGAAATCAGCGAAGTTAAAAAGCAAGAGCAAGAGATCAAACGCCATGAAAACATTAAAAGACGCACCGGTTTTAGAGTGATTAAACGCAACGATGAAACAGAAAATGAAACTGAAAACAGCGTAAATGAAAGCAAAAAACCCACTCAAAGTGCTGCGGCTATTTTTGAAGACATTAAAAAAGAATGGCAAGAAAAAGACAAGCAAGAGGCTAAAAAAGCCAAAAAACCAAGTAAGCCTAAACCCACCCCCATAGCCAAAAACAACAAATCCCATAAAATTGATTTTAGCGATGCGAGGGATTTTAAGGGCAATGATATTTATGATGATGAAACCGATGAAATCTTATTGTTTGATTTGCATGAACAAGATGATTTCAATAAGGAAGAAGAAAAAGAAACCCGCCAAAATATCAACGACAGGGTGCGCGTCCAAAGAAAAAACCCTTGGATGAATGAAAGCGGGATCAAACGACAATCCAAGAAAAAGCGCGCATTCCGTAACGATAACAGCCAAAAAGTGATCCAAAGCACGATTTCAATCCCTGAAGAGGTGCGCGTCTATGAATTCGCACAAAAAGCGAATTTGAATCTGGCTGATGTGATTAAAACTCTCTTTAATTTAGGGCTTATGGTAACTAAAAACGACTTTTTGGATAAGGATAGCATAGAAATTTTAGCCGAAGAGTTCCATTTAGAAATTTCTGTTCAAAACACTTTAGAAGAATTTGAAGTAGAAGAAGTGCTAGAGGGGGTGAAAAAAGAGCGCCCACCTGTGGTTACCATCATGGGGCATGTTGATCATGGTAAAACTTCGCTATTAGATAAAATCCGTGATAAAAGAGTCGCTCACACTGAAGCTGGAGGGATCACTCAGCACATTGGCGCTTACATGGTAGAAAAGAATGGTAAGTGGGTGTCTTTCATTGACACCCCAGGGCATGAAGCCTTTAGCCAGATGCGTAATCGTGGGGCTCAAGTTACAGATATTGCAGTGATTGTGATAGCGGCTGATGATGGGGTGAAGCAACAGACTATTGAAGCTTTAGAGCATGCAAAGGCTGCTAATGTGCCTGTGATTTTTGCGATGAATAAAATGGATAAGCCTAATGTGAATCCGGACAAACTCAAAGCCGAATGCGCTGAGCTTGGCTATAACCCTGTGGATTGGGGCGGAGAGTATGAATTTATCCCTGTTTCGGCTAAAACGGGCGATGGTATTGACAATCTATTGGAAACCATTCTTATTCAAGCGGATATTATGGAATTAAAAGCCATAGAAGAGGGCAGCGCTAGAGCGGTTGTTTTAGAAGGAAGCGTGGAAAAAGGGCGTGGGGCAGTAGCCACTGTGATTGTCCAAATCGGGACTTTGAGCGTGGGGGATAGTTTTTTTGCCGAAACGGCGTTTGGTAAGGTAAGAACGATGACTGATGATCAAGGCAAGAGCATTCAAAATTTAAAACCCTCTATGGTGGCTCTCATCACAGGCTTGAGCGAAGTGCCGCCTGCAGGATCGGTTTTAATAGGGGTAGAAAACGATTCTATCGCGCGTTTGCAAGCTCAAAAGAGAGTGACTTATTTGCGCCAAAAAGCGTTGAGCAAAAGCACTAAAGTGTCTTTTGATGAGCTTTCAGAAATGGTCGCTAATAAGGAATTAAAAAATATTCCTGTAGTCATTAAAGCGGATACGCAAGGAAGCTTAGAAGCCATTAAAAACAGCTTGTTAGAGCTTAATAACGAAGAGGTAGCGATTCAAGTGATCCACTCAGGGGTGGGGGGCATTACTGAGAATGATTTGAGCTTAGTCTCTAGCAGTGAGCATGCGGTGATTTTAGGCTTTAATATCCGCCCCACCGGTAATGTGAAAAATAAGGCTAAAGAATACAATGTGAGCATTAAAACTTACACGGTGATTTATGCCTTGATTGAAGAAATGCGATCGCTGTTATTAGGCTTGATGAGTCCTATTATTGAAGAAGAGCATACCGGACAAGCGGAAGTGAGAGAAACCTTTAATATCCCTAAAGTTGGCACGATAGCCGGGTGTGTGGTGAGCGATGGGGTGATCGCTCGTGGCATTAAGGCGCGTTTGATTAGGGATGGCGTGGTGATTCATACAGGCGAAATCCTTTCTTTAAAACGCTTTAAAGATGATGTGAAAGAAGTTTCTAAGGGCTATGAGTGTGGGATCATGTTAGACAATTATAATGAGATTAAAGTGGGCGATGTGTTTGAAACCTATAAAGAAATCCATAAAAAAAGAACCCTCTAATGAACGCTCATAAAGAACGCTTAGAATCCAATCTTTTAGAATTATTACAAGAGGCTTTAGCGGGTTTGAACGACAGCGAGTTGAATTCTTTAAGCGTTACTAAAGTGGAATGCTCTAAAGGGAAGCACCACGCTTTTGTGTTTGTGCTTTCACAAGATCATAAAATCCTTTCTAAATTAAAAAAAGCTGAGGGTTTGATCAGGCAGTTTGTTTTGCAATCGAGCGGGTGGTTTAAATGCCCAAAACTCAGTTTTGTTTCAGACAATAGCTTAGAAAAGCAGCTCCGATTAGACGCCCTATTTAATGAAATCGCTAAAGGGAAAGATAATGACTAAAAAAATAGAAGAGAAAATAGAGGGCGTGATTGAAAGTTTGGGTTATTTGCTTTATGATGTGAGTTTGATTAAAGAAAATGAGCAGCATGTTTTAAGGGTGAGTCTTAAAAACCCTAATGGAGCGGTTAGTTTGGATATTTGCCAGCAAGTGAGCGAGATTATTTCGCCCTTATTAGATGTGTGCGATTTTATTCAGGACGCTTATATTTTGGAAGTGAGCTCTATGGGGTTAGAAAGAACGCTTAAAACCCCCAAACACTTCAAGCTTTCTTTAGGCGAAAAAGTGGGAGTCAAACTCATCAATAAAGAAAGCTTTCAAGCTGTCCTTAAAGACGCTAACGATTTGAGTGCGGATTTTGAATTAGAGGATCACACCATCAAAAGCGTGGAGTATAAAGATTTAAAGAAAGTTAAAACGCTTTTTGAGTGGTGAGATTATTTTTTGAATATTAAAAATAGCGCTAGTTATAAGAATAATTTGGATTATAAAAGCCATTAAATTGAGAACGATAAGGCGTTAAATAAGGATATTAGCCCTAAAGGGGATATTAGCGTTAATATGCTAGAATGACGGAACACTTTATGATAATAAAAGGGTGATATGCTGATCTCCATAGCGTTTTTATTGGTTTTGTGCCTTTTGAATTATAGTTCTTTTAGGATGTTAAAATCGTTTTTAACCTTAAAGAAAGTCTCTCAATACACTTATTTAGGGTTTTTTATCCTTTTGAGTGTGGGCGAGGCGGCTTTTGCTTTTTATAGAAATACCATGCCTAGCCATTGGTTTGTTTTGACTTCGGCGTGTTCGTTTGTATCTTTTATTGTGTTTATTTTTTCTTTAAGTTTTTACGGGTTTTCCTACTCTATAGAAAAAATAGGTTTTTTGCATTCAAGGCGTAAAAGTTTAAAAAACTTTTTAAAATTGGGGTTTTATCTGGCGTTATTAGGGTATTTTTGGCGCGGGTTTTATGAAGGATTAGCCCGCCCTAAAATCAAAGAAACCCCTATTTATTTGGATAAGCTGGATAAAGAATTAAAGATTATTTTACTCACAGACATGCATGTGGGTAGTTTGTTGCAAAAAGATTTTGTTGATTACATTGTAGAAGAAGTCAATCAAAAAGAAGTGGATATGGTGCTGATTGGGGGGGATTTAGTGGATGAAAACATTGAAAAAGTCAAATCTTTTTTACTGCCCTTAAACAACCTTAAAAGCACGCATGGCACTTTTTATGTGCCAGGAAATCATGAGTATTATCATGGCATAGAGCCGATTTTATCGTTTCTTGACACGCTTAATTTAACGATTTTAGGGAATGAGTGCGTGCATTTAGGGGGGATCAATTTGTGCGGCGTGTATGATTATTTCGCACGAAAGCATCAAAATTTTGCCCCTGATATTGATAAAGCTTTAAAAAAGCGCAATGAGAGTAAGCCCACGATCCTTTTAGCCCACCAGCCCAAACAAATTAGAAGCGTCAAAGAAAGCCACTTTGTAGATTTAGTGCTTTCAGGGCATACCCATGCAGGGCAAATCTTTCCCTTTAGCCTTTTAGTCAAGTTAGCGCAAACTTATTTATATGGTTTATACAAGCACAGCGACACCACTCAAATTTATGTGAGCAGTGGGGCAGGGTATTGGGGTGTTCCTTTAAGGTTTTTAGCCCCTAGCGAGATCGCATACCTTAGGCTTTTACCTAAAAATCAATCTTGAACTAAAAATTTTAAACATATTAAGAATAGCAAGCTATGGATTAAATCGTAATCAAGCGGTTAAAAATAAGGATTAAACAAGGATTTAAGATTTAAAAAACAACCGCCAAGACAAAGGGAAAGGAGGGGGAGGTGACCCTTCAATCTTAGCGATGCCAACCAAACCATAAGGAATGGTTGGATTTGTAATTATACAATAAAATGGTAGTTTTTAGCAAATGATTTTAAAAATTATCCATAAAAAACGCTCAAAGGCATTTTTTACAACCAATAATCAAGGGCTTGATTTTGATCAAGCGATAACTTTTATTAATATTTTCTTAAACTAATTTAAAATTATGATATAATCAGTGTCTGAATTACTCTTAAATGCGGGAGTCAAAACCATGCGTGTTCTACTGATTGAAAAAAATTCTGTTTTGGGTGGAGAAATTGAAAAGGGCTTAAATGTTAAAGGCTTTATGGCTGATGTAACGGAGAGTTTAGAGGATGGGGAATACCTTATGGATATTAGGAATTATGACTTAGTTATGGTTAGCGATAAAAATGCTTTAAGTTTTATTTCTAGAATCAAGGAAAAGCATTCTTCCATTGTTGTTTTAGTTTCTTCTGATAACCCTACAAGCGAGGAAGAAGTCCAAGCGTTTGAGCAAGGTGCGGACGATTATATCGCTAAGCCTTATCGCAGCATTAAGGCTTTAGTCGCAAGGATTGAGGCTCGTTTGAGGTTTTGGGGCTCTAATGTGATTGAAATTGGGGATTTGACCATTAGCCCTGATGAAGAAAAGATTATTTACAAGGGGCGTGAAGTTGAGGTTAAAGGGAAGCCTTTTGAAGTGCTTACCCATCTTGCCAGACATAGGGATCAAATCGTCTCCAAAGAACAGCTTTTAGACGCTATTTGGGAAGAGCCTGAAATGGTTACCCCTAATGTCATTGAAGTGGCTATCAATCAAATCCGCCAAAAAATGGATAAACCCTTGGGGATTTCCACGGTTGAAACCGTAAGGCGCAGAGGCTATCGTTTTTGTTACCCAAAACCGGTGTGTGAAGAATAAATCCCGTGGTTTTTGCTAAAAAATAGATTAGAATGAGGGTGTGGAGTGGATAAAATCAAATATTTTTATAACGATAGTAGAGGCACTCCTATCATGTTGGTGTTCAGATAGGGGGCATAGTCATTTTATCTGCGATTAGTAGGGTATTTTGGTTAAAAAACACTAAAATAGATTCGTATAAATTCGTGGATCTAAATACCCGTTAAAACACAAAAATGCAAACTCTGGCTCTATCAAATATTGACCATAGAATTTAAAAAATGCTAAAAGCATTCTTTACAATCAAATCATTAAAAGAGCGTGATTTTTTAATCAAGCGATGAATTTTTAAGCGGTCTTTTGGGGGTTAGGGGGTTTGTTTTAGGGGGAGAATTATTTTAAAATACTCCTTATTCCCTTAAAAAACGAGTTTTTGCCATAAAATGATAGAATGAAAATTTTTAAACCTTCTAAAAAGAGTTTTTAAATTCTTTTTAGTTTTGGTTAGCTTTTTGCAAACAGCTTATTTTTAAGCGTTATTAAAGATTTCTTCAATTTGTTCTTTAATATCCCTATAATTAAAGCTTTCTCTAAAGCCATCAATCTTGCCTCCACTCGCATTCCTATGCCCGCCTCCATTAAAACACATTTGACTGAGTTCGCACACATCACAATTCCCATTCGCTCTTAAGCTCACATTCCCTTTAGCGTTCACATCCATATAAAAATCAAAATCCGGATTTTGCGTTAAAAAAAGGTTAGCTAACACGCTAATGCCCCCCATAGAATAACTTAAAAACCCTTTTTTATCCTGGTAATAAACGCTGCAATCATGTTTTTTTAAAGAGAGCAAATGCGTTTGCACATTTGAAGAGATATTGTCCATCGTTTCTGTATCAGGGTCGCCCCCCAGAGCGATTTTTTTAAGTTTGAACAAATCATTATCATAGGCTACAGGGGCATTTTCTAAAAACAAATAGTTTTTAACTTCTTCTAAAAGCTTTAATTTATAATCGCGGTTTTCATCATCAAACATGAAACGATTCAATTCAGAGCTTTGGTTAATCATGCGCATACACACCTTACCTAATTCAAAGCCATAACCTTGCGTGTTCCAAATATCCACAGAATTGACCATTTCCACTAAAGGCTCTAGCCATGTTGTGTTTTTTGGCTCTAAAATAGCGTAATGTTTTTTCAAAAACTCATACACGATTTTAGTCGCACAGCGGTTCGTGTCTAAACAATACCAATGGAAACTCTCAGCCACTTCCTTACCGCTGATATGGTGATCTAAAAGCTGGATTTGAATGTTTTTATTTTGCAAGCGGTGTTCTTGGATCTTATCCTGCAAATACTGCGCTTCGTTTAAATTCAAATTCAAATCGCTAATCAAAATAAGGAATTGACTCTCTTTGGATTGAGCGATCGCGTTTAAAATCTCATAAATTCTCGCTGAGACTTCCCGTCCGTAATTAGCGTTATAGCATTGGATATTTTCAAAAAATTGTTTTGAAACAAGCTGGCATGCATAGCCGTCTAAATCAATGTGTGAAAGGTGATAAACTTGCATCATCCTCCTTTTTTATCAATATATTTATCCATTAAAAGTTAATATGGATCGTGCCTAAGGCTTCAAAATTAGAGTTAGGATCTAATTCAGCATGGCTTAGCACGACCACATCAATCCTGGCCTGCTCCATTTGGTTAGAAAGGGCTTTTCTTAAATTAGGCTCTACGATCAAAATCACCGGAGCGATCCCTTTTTGCAAGACTTTCATAGCCTCTTCAGAGACCACTTCAATGAGTTTTTGCAATTCGCCCACATTGAGTAGCAAGCTCTTAGAAGTGCCATTTTCTCGCAATTTATTAAGCAAAAATTGTTCGCTATCGGTAGAAAAGGTTAAAAATTTCAAACGCCCATCTTCAGATTTAAAAGCGTTAGTGATCACCCTAGAAAGCCTCGCCCTCACTTGTTCGGTTAAGATATTCACATCATTTTGAACCAATGGGGCAATATCGGTAATCGTTTCTAAAATAGTGAGCATGTCTTTAATGGGGATTTTTTCATGCAACAAGGCTTGCAAGACTGATCGGATCGCACCGGTGGGGATTTTTTTACTCTCTTCTACAATCGTAGGATAGTCTTTAGCCAAGCGCTCTAAAAGGGATTTCACTTCATCTTTAGTGATAAAATCTTCAGCGTACTTTTTCACTAATTCGCTGGTGTGCGTCGCAATAACGGTGCTTGGATCAATAATGGTATAGCCTTGAATAATGGCTTCTTCTTTATTTCTAGTTTCAATCCATAAAGCGTCCATTCCAAAAGCTGGCTCTTTAGTGGGAATGCCTTCAATTTCTTTATTCACAAAACCGGTATTCATGGCTAAAAATTTATCTGGCATTACCATGCCCTCACCAATCACAATGCCTTTAAGCTTGATTTCATAATGCGTTGGGGGGAGCTGCAAATTATCCCTGATCCGGATTTGAGGCATCAAAAAACCATAATCGCTCGCTATCTTTTTTCTAATCCCTCTAATCCTTTCTAACAAATCGCCCCCTTGTTTCATGTCCGCAAGACTAATGAGTTGGTAGCCTAAAGCCAATTCCAAAAATTCAATTTTTAACACTTCATCAATCGCTTGTTCTTCTTCTCTTTTAAGCTCTTCTTGGGTTTTAGCCCTTGTGGTTTGGGTATGGGGTTTGATTTTGGAGCTGTGGGGTTTTTCGCTCAAGTCCAAGCCGAATTTTTGACTCAAATAATTTTCTAATTTAGTGAGCAGCCCGTCTTTTCCCTCCCTACTAATCAGCCATGCGATGAATAAAAAGAGAGTCCCTACAAACGCTAAAGAAAAGGTAGGGAGTCCAGGAATGGTTGCAAAAAGCAATAAAATCGCTCCCACAATCACTAAAGTTTTGCTTTTATTGGTGAGCTGTGTGATGAGTTTAGAAGCAAAGTCCTCTTCTTCGTTTTGCGTGGTGCGAGTGGCGACAATACCGGTCGCTGTCGCAATGATTAAGGCAGGGATTTGCCCTACAAGCCCATCGCCAATGGTTAAGATAGTGAAAGTGCTAGCACTAAAGCTCAAGCTCATATCCCTTTGAAACACGCCCACTAAAAACCCTCCAATGATATTGATAAGCGTGATGATAATAGAAGCGATCGCATCGCCTTTGACAAATTTAGATGCGCCATCCATCGCACCATAAAAATCCGCTTCTTGGCTTAGAGCGGCGCGCCGTTTTTTAGCTTCCTTATCATCAATAAGCCCTGAATTTAAATCCGCATCAATCGCCATTTGTTTTCCTGGCATAGCGTCTAGGGCAAATCGCGCTCTCACTTCAGTAACCCTAGTAGAGCCATTAGTAACCACCAATAAATTCACCAGCACTAAAATACTAAAGATAATAGCCCCAATCACATAATTCCCGCTCACGCTAAATTCCCCAAACGCCGTGATAATGTCGCTCACCGCGCTAGGCCCTTTATAGCCTTGCGTTAAAATCATTCTAGTCGTGGCGACATTTAAAGCCAAGCGGTATAAGGTTACAATGAGCAATAAAGTGGGGAAAGCGCTAAAATCAGTAGGCTTGTCAATATAAAGCCCAATTAAAATAATCAACACCGATAGCGCGATAGAAATCGTGAGTAAAAAATCCAACACAAAAGGCGGTAACGGCACGATAATGATCGTTAAAATAGCTATCACAAAGACCACAAGGGCTAAGTCTTTGGATTGCAAGAAGCGTTTAAAGACAGGGAAAGTTTTTTTAAAAGCTAATTTGGAGCGTTCGTTTGCCATAATCTAAAATCAATGCCTTAATTTGGTAGGTGGTTTGTCTTTTTAGGCTTATTATAATATAAAGTTTAAGAGTATGACACAAAAAAGCTTATTTTACGCTATAATGCGATCTTTATTAAATACCAATTAGGAGGTCGTTATGGCTTTGAATCTGGAGAAAAAACAAGAAATCATTAAGGCGTTTGCTACTAAAGAGAACGATACGGGTTCTTGTGAGGTGCAAGTGGCGTTGTTGAATGAAAGGATCAAGCTTTTAACCGAGCATTTAAAGGCTAACCCCAAAGATCATTCCAGCCGTTTAGGGCTTTTAAAATTAGTCGCTCAAAGACGCAACTTGTTGAAATACATCAAACGCACCGATCATACGCGTTATGTGGTTTTGATTGAAAAGTTAGGCATTAAAGACAGATAATTTTTATCGGTTTTAGGGTATGGCGAGTTTGTGTTGAAAGAGCGTTTGAAGGTCTTTTTTAGTGCGGACTCTGTTTTCACTTTAATTTTTGCCCTTTTCTTTCTCACTTCATTTAAAAAACCTTTAACTCAAGTCTTGTTGATTGTTTTAATGGTTTTTTTGTTTCTTAGGTGTTATTTTCAAGCGTCTTTGAAAGAAACCTTTAGAATCCATCATCTAAAAATAATGCCTTTCAAATGGCTTACTCTAGCTTTTTTGGGCGTGTTTTTAAGCATTTTCCCCAACATGTTTACCATGTATGATAGCCAAACTTTCCGCTACAATTTGTTCGCTCTAAACATGTCCTTAACTTATGCTTGCGGGGCGTTATGCTTGCTTTTTGCCAGTTGTTTAAGAATCAAATTGAATCAAAAAATCCTTTTTTACAGCATGGCTGTTGCAAATTGCATCAACGGCTTGCTTTCACTAGTGCAAAAAATTTATTTTAACATGCCTAGAGCGCAAGGGTTTAGCACGGTTAAGGAGTATGTGGTTTTAGTGAGCGTGTCCATTTTGGGCTGTTATATTTATGCGCTTTATTCGTGCAATCAAAAAGAGAAACTTTTTTTCACTCTTTCTGTTTTTGTGGGGTTTTTAGTCGTTATTTTAAGCGCTACAAGGAGTGCAACAATCGCTTTTGTTATTACTTTTTTAATCCTTTCTTGCTTTATTTTATACGCCAAAAAATCGCTCAAACCATTGGGTTATATGGTGGTTGTGAGTCTTATTTTGAGCGCTTTGTATATGGGGAGTAACGCTTTAGAAAAAAAGGGGGCAATAGAGCAATCTAGGGTTCAAAATCAAAGCTTTGAAGAAGATTTGAAACGCTACGCTAAAAAGGACGCTGATAGCAGTATCGGGTGGCGTTTGGAGCGTTGGAAAGAAGCCCTAACGGTTTTGCGTTTAAGGCCCTTTTTTGGTATGGCCGCTAGCGAGAAATGCCAGAGGTTAGAAGAGATTTTATCTCTGTCGCAGTCTTATAGGGCAAAAGACTTGATTCTTTGTTATGAAAGATACGACAATCAAATCATTCACATTCTAGCCACTAGGGGGATCATAGGCTTTTTGATTTGGCTTTTTTGGTTGTTAGTCATTGTAAAGATTTTTTGGAGCGGGATAAAGCAAAACTCTTTAATATCGTTTTTTATATTAACTACACTGACCTTTTATCTTGTTTTTGGCATCGGGTTTGACCCCTTTGATTTCTTCATTACGGGAAGTTTTTTTGCAGGAATGGTCATGATGGCTGTTTGTTTAAAAAAGGATTCTAAAGCCTAGTCTCTTTGGATTTAAGGGGTAAGATAAAAACTTATGCTATAATGCGGTCTCATTCCATATTAAACAAGGAGAAATAAATAATGAAAATTTTAGTGATTCAAGGGCCTAATTTAAACATGTTAGGACACAGAGATCCAAGACTTTATGGCATGGTAACCTTAGACCAAATCCATGAAATCATGCAAACTTTCGTGAAGCAAGGCAATTTAGATGTGGAATTAGAGTTTTTTCAAACCAATTTTGAGGGCGAAATCATTGATAAAATCCAAGAGAGCGTGGGCAGCGATTATGAAGGGATTATCATTAACCCTGGAGCGTTTTCGCACACTTCTATCGCGATTGCGGATGCGATCATGCTAGCGGGCAAACCCGTTATTGAAGTGCATCTCACTAACATTCAGGCTAGAGAAGAATTCAGGAAAAATTCTTACACTGGAGCGGCTTGTGGAGGCGTGATTATGGGATTTGGCCCGCTTGGTTACAACATGGCTTTAATGGCGATGGTCAATATTTTAGCCGAAATGAAAGCGTTCCAAGAAGCCCAACAAAACAGCCCTAATAACCCTATCAACAATCAAAAATAAAAAGGGGGTTATTGATGAGAGAATTAGAGAGAGAGTCGCATTTCACGCTTGATGAAAATGCGATGTTTTTTGAGTGCACTTATAGTTGCGATAACGCTTTGTTTTTGCAATTAGAGGATCGCTCGTTTTTTATCACTGATTCTCGCTACACTCAAGAAGCTAAAGAAAGCATTCATCCTAAAAATGGCGTTTTAGCGGAAGTGGTAGAATCTAGCGATTTAGTGCAAAGTGCGATTGGTTTGATTGCAAAAAGTTCAGTTAAAAAGCTCTTTTTTGACGCCAATCAAGTGAATTTACAAACCTATAAGCGTTTAAATGCAGCGGTTGGGGATAGGGTTACTTTAGAGAGCGTGCCTAGTTACCACCGCCAAAAACGCATCATTAAAAACGAGTATGAGATCCAACTTCTCAAAAAATCTCAAGCGTTGAATGTTGAAGCTTTTAAAAATTTTGCTGAGTATGTGAAAAAGATTTTTGATGAAAAAGAATCATTGAGCGAGCGGTATTTGCAGCATAAGGTTAAGGACTTTTTGACTAGAGAGGGGGTTTATGATCTGAGTTTTGAGCCTATTTTAGCCTTGAATGCGAATGCGAGCAAGCCCCATGCTTTGCCTAGCGCGAAGGATTTTTTAAAAGCGGAGCATAGCATTCTTTTGGATATGGGGATCAAATACGAACGTTATTGCTCTGACAGGACTCGCACGGCTTTTTTTGACCCTAAAGATTTTGTCTTCACAAGAGAGCAGAGTTTCAAGGATAAAGAGCGTCAAAAGATTTATGACATTGTGAAAGAAGCACAAGAAAAGGCTATTTCAGGCATTAGAGCGGGCATGACCGGTAAAGAAGCGGACAGCTTGGCTAGGGGAGTGATTAGCGATTATGGTTATGGGCAATATTTCACTCACAGCACCGGGCATGGCATTGGCTTAGACATTCATGAGCTTCCTTATATTTCATCGCGCAGTGAAACCATTTTAGAAGAGGGCATGGTGTTTTCTGTAGAGCCTGGGATCTATATCCCTGGATTTTTTGGGGTGCGCATTGAGGATTTAGTGGTGATCAAAAATTCTAGGGCTGAGCTTTTGTGATGCGAGAGATCCTTACTAGCCGCTTTTTCCCTAGCCTTTTTAAAAAAAGGCTTGATTTTTCTAACAGGGTGGTTTTAGGGCTGGGATCTAATCTTAAAAATCCTTTAAAAATATTAAAAAATTGTTTTTTATCTTTTAAAAATCATAGTAAAATCGGGAAAATTTTTTCTTCGCCTGTTTATATCAATCCGCCTTTTGGTTACACCAATCAACCTGACTTTTATAACGCTACGATTATCCTTAAAACATCTTTAAGTTTGCACCATTTTTTTGCTCTGGTTTTTTATATAGAAAGGCGTTTTGGGCGCCAAAGGAAGCGCGATTTTAAAGACGCTCCAAGAACTTTAGATATTGATATTATCGCTTTCAACCAAGTCATTTTAAGACAGAATGATTTGACTTTACCTCATCCTAAATGGAGCGAAAGGGATTCGGTGTTAGTGCCGTTGGCTTTGCAACAAATTCTTTTTAAAAAAGGGGAGTGGTGAAATTCTATACCTATAGTGGGGAGACGGCCGCTGAAGCTTTAAAGATCGCTCAAAGCCACCATGGGGTGGATACGCTGGTGTTTAAAACCCAAGAAATCCGTAAAAAAACGCTCACTTCTTCTGGGCTTTATGAAATCGTTGTGGCGGTTGAAGAAGAAAGCGAAAACAAACCCCCTAAAGCCCCCCTTATTCCAGAAAGTTTGTATAATGAAGAATTGAATGAAGAAGATGTGGTCATGCAGCTTTCAAGCACGGTAGAAGAAATGCGCAAACTCGCCGGGGTTTCATCCAGTCAGCGCAACTATAGTTTTTCAAAAAATAAGACCCTTTTAGAAAAAGACGCTCCGTTCGAGAATGCACCACCTTTAGAGGTTAATAAGCAAGACGCTTTATTGCAAGCTTTAAAAGATGAAGCCAACCATAAAAAAGAAAGAGAAAAAAGAGAAGTTAAACAAGAAGAAGAAATTAAAGACATTAATCTGCAATTAAGCAAAATCAGAGACAGCCTGAAACTCATTCAAAACATGTTTTGGGATGAGAAAAACCCCAATTCTATCAATATCCCTCAAGAATTTGCAGAAATTTACAAACTAGCCAAACAAAGCGGGATGAAATCCAGCCATTTAGATGAAATCATGCAATTGAGCCTGGAATTGATGCCTTTACGCATGCGGGAAAATTCCGTAACCATCAAGCGTTATTTTAGAGAAGTATTGCGCAAAATGATCTTGTGCCGCCCTGAAGATTTGAATTTAAGGCAAAAACGCATCTTAATGCTTGTAGGGCCAACAGGCGTGGGGAAAACGACTACTTTAGCTAAATTAGCCGCACGCTATTCTAGGATGCTAGCTAAAAAATACAAGGTGGGCATTATCACTTTAGACAATTACCGCATTGGGGCTTTGGAGCAATTAAGTTGGTATGCTAATAAAATGAAAATGAGTATAGAAGCGGTGATTGACGCTAAAGATTTTGCTAAAGAAATTGAAGCTTTGGAATACTGCGATTTTATTTTAGTGGATACGACAGGGCATTCGCAATACGATAAAGAAAAAATTGCCGGGTTGAAGGAATTTATAGATGGGGGTTATAATATTGATGTGTCCTTAGTGCTTTCGGTCACCACTAAGTATGAAGACATGAAAGACATTTATGATTCTTTTGGGGTGTTAGGGATTGACACTTTAATCTTTACGAAATTAGATGAGAGTAGAGGGTTAGGGAATTTGTTTTCTTTAGTGCATGAAAGCCAAAAGCCTATCAGCTATCTTTCTATTGGGCAAGAAGTGCCTATGGATTTGAAAGTGGCTACTAATGAATATTTAGTGGATTGCATGCTAGATGGCTTTAGTAACCCTAATAAGGAACAAGCATGAACAATCAAGCGAGTCGCTTAGATAATTTGATAAATATTAAAAACCCCAAAAGTTTTTTTGACAATAAAGGGAATACCAAATTCATCGCTATCACAAGCGGTAAGGGAGGCGTGGGGAAATCCAATATTAGCGCTAATTTAGCTTATTCTTTATACAAGAAAGGTTATAAGGTAGGGGTGTTTGATGCGGATATTGGTTTAGCGAATTTAGATGTTATTTTTGGGGTAAAAACCCATAAAAACATCTTGCATGCCTTAAAAGGTGAAGCCAAATTACAAGAAATCGTTTGCGAGATTGAACCCGGGCTTTGTCTCATTCCTGGGGATAGTGGTGAAGAAATTTTAAAATACATTAGCGGCGCAGAAGCTTTAGATCAATTCGTGGATGAAGAGGGGGTTTTAAGCTCTTTGGATTATATTGTGATTGATACAGGTGCTGGGATTGGAGCCACTACGCAAGCGTTTTTGAATGCGAGCGATTGCGTGGTGATTGTAACCACACCAGATCCCTCAGCCATTACAGATGCGTATGCATGCATTAAAATCAACTCCAAAAATAAAGACGAATTGTTTCTTATTGCTAACATGGTAGCCCAACCTAAAGAGGGCAGGGCGACTTATGAAAGGCTGTTTAAAGTGGCTAAAAACAATATCGCTTCACTAGAATTGCATTACTTAGGAGCGATTGAAAACAGCTCCTTATTGAAACGCTATGTGAGAGAGCGCAAAATTCTGAGAAAAATAGCCCCTAATGATTTGTTTTCGCAATCCATTGATCAGATAGCGGGTCTTTTAGTTTCTAAATTAGAAACCGGCGCTTTAGAAATACCAAAAGAAGGTTTGAAAAGCTTTTTTAAAAGGCTTTTGACATATTTGAGGTAGGCTCATGAAAGTACAAAATTTTATCCATTTTTCTGTTGTGGTAGGGTTTTTTTTGGGGTTAGTGTTTTCGGTGTTGAAATTCAATGAGCCAGAGAGCATTTTATTATGGACGGTGTTATCCACGCTTGGGGGATACTTGATTGCGTTGTTGTTCGCGTCTGTTTTTATCGCTTGCACGGATTTAGATATTTGTCTTTTTGACAAAAAAGGCACTGAAGAGAGCTTGCTTCGTTTCAACCATGAATTTAAGAACAGAGAAAAAGAAGTGGCTAGTATTTTAAATTACATTAGAAATTATGATTTTGATGATGGAAAATAGAATGCCCAAAGAAATTCAAAAAACTGAAACAAGCGAAAAAAGTATAGAAAAGGTTTTGAACGCCTATGATAAGCAACAACACCACCATCAAGACGCGCTCGCTATCCAGTATTTACCGGCCGTGCGTGCTATGGCGTTTCGTTTAAAAGAGCGCTTGCCCAGCTCTATTGATTTTAACGATCTGGTTTCTATTGGCACTGAAGAATTGATTAAATTAGCCAGGCGTTATGAGAGTGCGTTAAATGACTCTTTTTGGGGGTATGCTAAAACTCGTGTCAATGGGGCGATGTTGGATTATTTGCGCTCTTTAGATGTGATTTCTCGCTCCAACAGAAAGCTGATTAAAAGCATTGATGCTGAGGTCACCAAACACCTTAATGAGCATGGGAAAGAGCCTAGCGATGCGTATTTAGCGGAAGCTTTAGGCGAAAATATTGAAAAAATCAGAGAAGCCAAAACGGCTTCAGATATTTATGCGTTAGTGCCAATAGACGAACAATTTAATGCGATTGAGCAAGACGAAATCATTAAAAAGATTGAAGCCGAAGAGTTGTTAGAGCATGTCCAAAAAGTATTGAATCAAATGAGCGAAAGAGAGCAAATCCTTATCCAGCTTTATTACTTTGAAGAGTTGAATTTGAACGAGATTAAAGAGATTTTAGGCATTACTGAATCGCGCATTTCTCAAATTATTAAAGAAGTGATTAAAAAGGTGCGTAAATCCTTAGGAGTGGATCATGGCTGATATTTTAAGCCAAGAAGAAATTGATGCGCTTTTAGAAGTCGTTGATGAGAATGTGGATATTCAAAATGTCCAAAAAAAAGATATTATCCCGCAGCGCAGCGTAACTCTCTATGATTTCAAACGCCCTAATCGTGTGAGTAAGGAGCAACTGCGCTCTTTTAGGAGCATCCATGACAAAATGGCTAGGAATCTTTCCAGTCAAGTCTCTTCTATCATGCGTTCTATTGTGGAAATTCAGCTCCATAGCGTGGATCAAATGACTTATGGCGAATTTTTGATGAGTTTGCCTAGCCCTACGAGTTTTAATGTCTTTTCCATGAAGCCTATGGGAGGAACAGGGGTTTTAGAAATCAATCCTAGCATCGCTTTCCCTATGATTGACAGACTATTAGGGGGCAAGGGGAGTGCGTATGATCAAAACAGGGAGTTTAGCGATATTGAATTGAATTTATTGGATACGATTTTACGCCAAGTGATGCAAATTTTAAAGGAAGTGTGGTCGCCCGTGGTGGAGATGTTTCCTACCATTGACGCTAAAGAATCCAGTGCGAATGTGGTCCAAATAGTCGCTCAAAATGAAATTTCTATCATGGTGGTTTTAGAGATTATTATCGGGCATAGTCGTGGGATGATGAATATTTGTTACCCGGTGATTTCAATTGAGAGCATTCTTTCTAAAATGGGGAGTAGGGATTTGATGCTTTCAGAAACGAATTCCAAAAAGAGCCGTAATAAGGAATTGCAAGCGTTATTGAGCGGTGTGAGCGTGGATATGATGGTGTTTTTGGGCGCGGTGGAATTGAGTTTGAAAGAAATGTTGGATTTAGATGTGGGGGATACTATCCGGTTGAATAAGATCGCTAATGATGAAGTGAGTGTGTATGTGCATAAAAAAAAGCGTTATTTAGCGAGCGTGGGGTTTCAAGGGTATAGGAAAACCATTCAAATTAAAGAAGTGGTTTATAGCGAAAAAGAACGCACTAAAGAAATTCTAGAAATGCTAGAAGAACAGCGCAGAGGCAAAGTGGGCGATATTATGAAAATAGAAGAAGAGTGAGAAATGCAAGATTTTATTAAAATTTTTATTCAAGAGGCTGTCTCTACTTTAGAAGGGTTAGTGGGTAAGGCTCCAAGCGTGGGGTTAGAAAAAGAAGTTTCTAATAGTGAAGAATCTTTTTTGGGGTTGATCAAGGCACCTTATGCAAGAGTCAAGATGAGTGCGATTGAAAAAGAAGAGAGCTCTATTGAATTACTGGCCCCGGTAGTTTTAGTTACCGCTTTAAGCGATTTGATGCTAGGAGGTGAGGGAGCGAGTAAGGAAGAAATGGATAACGACGATTTAGATGCTTTTAAAGAAATGGCTTCTAATATTTTTGGCGCGATCGCTACAAGCTTGAAGTCTCAAGAATTGCTCCCTAAACTCAATTTCACCACTATAAACGCTGAAATCGCTAAGGAGCTTCCTAAAAAAGAAGATTACGCTAAAGCGGTAGTGTTTTCTTTTAAAATGGAAGCACTCAAAGAAAGCCAAATCATTTTATTGACTACGGCGGCTTTTGAACGCCAATTTGAAAAAACGCATAAAGAAGAAAAAGAAGAAACGACAGAGAGCGCTACTGAAGAGGTTAAAACCCATGATGCGTCTTTAGAAAACATAGAAATCCGCAATATCAGCATGCTTTTAGACGTGAAATTGAATGTTAAGGTGCGCATCGGGCAAAAAAAGATGATTTTAAAAGATGTGGTCTCTATGGATATAGGGAGCGTGGTAGAGCTTGATCAATTGGTGAATGACCCTTTGGAAATTCTTGTAGATGACAAGGTGATCGCTAAGGGCGAAGTGGTGATCGTGGATGGGAATTTTGGCATTCAGATCACGGATATTGGCACTAAAAAAGAACGCTTAGAGCAATTGAAACATTAAATTTTTTATCATAAAAAGGAAAGGGATATGGCTATTTTTGGGGAATTAAGCTCGTTTGGGCATTTGTTTAAAAAAACGCAAGCGTTAGAAATTTTGCACGAGTATTTAAAAGAGGTCATGCAAAAGGGTAGTGGAGCGCATCAAAGGGTTTTAAATCTCGCTACCAATACAGAATTTCAAGTGCCTTTAGGGCATGGCATGTTTAGCATAGAGCAGAGTTATTGTTTAGAGCATGCCAAAGAAAGCGAGAAAGGCTTTTTTGAAAGCCACAAAAAATATGTGGATTTCCAGCTGATTGTCAAAGGCGTTGAGGGGGCTAAAGCGGTTGGTATCAATCAAGCTGTCATTAAAAACCCTTACGATGAAAAAAGAGACTTGATCGTTTATGAGCCGGTCAGTGAAGCTTCTTTTTTGCGTTTGCATGCGGGCATGCTAGCTATTTTTTTTGAAAACGATGCGCATGCGTTGAGGTTTTATGGAGAGTCTTTTGAAAAATATAGGGAAGAGCCGATTTTTAAAGCGGTCGTTAAAGCGCCTAAAGGATTGATCAAATTAAAATTATGAAATTAGTGAGTCTTGTTATAACATTAGTTTTTTGTTGTTTTTTAGGGGCTGTAGAGTTGCCTGGAATTTATCAAACTCAAGAATTTTTATACATGAAAAGCTCTTTTGTGGAGTTTTTTGAGCATAACGGGAAGTTCTATGCCTATGGTATTTCTGATGCGGATGGCTCTAAAGCCAGAAAAGACAAGTTTAACCCTAACCCAAAACTAAGGGATCGCAGCGATAAAGGCGTGGTGTTTTTAAGCGATTTGATTAAGGTTGGAGAACGATCTTATAAAGGCGGTAAGGCGTATAATTTTTATGACGGCAAGACCTACTATGTGAGAGTCACTCAAAATTCAAACGGGGATTTAGAATTCACTTCAAGCTATGATAAATGGGGGTATGTGGGTAAGACTTTTACTTGGAAACGCTTGAGCGATGAAGAAATCAAAAATCTAAAACTCAAGCGTTTTAACTTGAATGAAGTCCTTAAAACCATTAAAGATAGCCCTATTTAAGCTTCTTCTTTAAAATCTTTTAATACTCACTCTCTTGGCATTCTTTACACCACACAAACATTTTCATGTCATGGCTAATCAACTTGGCTTGATATTTTTTAACGACTTCATTCTGGCGGTGTTCAATTTCAGGGTCGGCAAATTCAATGATCTTACCGCAATGCAAACAAATGATGTGATCATGGTGCTCTTTAGCCGCAATTTCATAGCGCCGACCGCTTTTTGAAGTCTCTAAAACACAGATAAAATTTTCTTTTTCTAAGAAATTCAAAATGCGATAGACTGAAGAAATGCTGGTGTTTTTGTCCTTTTGGCGGATAGAATGCGTGATTTCTTCAGGGCTTAGGTGTGTGCCGCTGCGATACAAAACGCTCACCACTTCTTCTCTCTGTTTTGAATTTTTGAGTCCGTTTTTTTTGATAGACATTCTCAAGCGCTCTAAAATAGATTCTAAAGTTTCTAATCTTTTCATGCTAATCTTTTCCTTATCCGTAAAATGATTTTTATAACTAGAATATTATTATACAATAATAATGTGATGAAACATATATAAAACTCATTATTATTTTAATTTAATCAAAAAATATTGATTTTTTTATTACCATTGTCGCATTTTAATGTAACTTATAAGATCAATTTCTTATCTTATCAAGCCATTCTAAAAGGGTTTTTTCAAACCCTATGCCTTGAGAAGAAACCAAATCTAGGGGTTTTTCCAAATAATCTTGTTTGACATAGCCGTTATAATCATGCGGGTAAAGGTAATCTTTAGCGTTAGGCAGTAGGTGTTTAGGAATAGGGTAGAGCAAGCCTTTTTGAACGCAATCCAAAGCCTGATTGATCGCTCTATAGACCGTGTTAGACTTGGGCGAACAGGCCAGATAAATCACGCATTGGCTTAAAATGATGCGCGCTTCAGGGTAGCCGATTTGTTTGACTGAAGATAAGCAAGAAGCGGCTAAATTAAGGGCGTTCGGGTTAGCGTTACCAATATCTTCGCTCGCAAAAACCACTAGCCTTCTGGCGATAAATTCCGGGTTTTCCCCGCCAGCAATCAAGCGCGCCAGATAGTAGATGGAAGCGTTTTCATCGCTCCCCCTTAAAGACTTGATTAAAGCGCTAGTAAGATTATAATGCGTATCACCGCTATAAGATCCGTCATTCAAGCTATGAGGCCGTAAAGATTGCAGCGTTTTTAAAGTGATAGGATATTCTATTTTAGCGCTCAAATCTAAAAGGTTTAATAACGCTCTGGCATCGCCAGCACTGTTGTTTAAGAGATAGGTTTTAGCATTAGGCTCTATTTGTTTTTTGAGCAATGTCAAAGCTTTAGTGCAAAGCTTGTCTAAATCGCTCTTGTTTAGGGGGGTTAATTCAAAAATAAAACTTCTTGAGCGAATCGCTTGGCTTAGGCTGTAATTAGGATCTTGCGTGCTAGCCCCTAAGATCAGAGCGTGATCTTTTTCCATAATGGGGAGTAAAAATTCTTGTTGGGTTTTATTCAATCTGTGGGTTTCATCCATAAAAACAACGGGCTTTAAAAGAGTGTTTTGGTAATTTTTAAGCTTAAGGCGTAAATCCTCTAATTTGAAATCTGTCGCATTAAATGAAAGAATGGGGCGCTCTAGCATGCAGGCGATGATTTGAGCCAGGCTTGTTTTACCCACGCCAGGAGGGCCATAGAAAAAGGCATGGGGGAAGTGTTTGGATTGTAGGGCTTTAAATAAGGGGGCGTCTTTCCCTATTAGATGCTCTTGGCCTAAAAAATCTTCTAGGCTTTTTGGGTTTAAAAGCGAAGTCAGGCTCATTTTTTAAATAAAATCAATTCATAAAAATTAGTAGGGGTGTTTAAATTTTTCGTTGGGGTTTTGTTGTTTTTGGAGTGTTTCTGCAGAGCGTCTTGCAATTCTTTATTCAGGTTGTCTAATTCATCAAGCTTTTCTTTTAAGCGCAAAATAATATCCACGCCCGCCAGATTAACCCCCATATCCCTTGTAAGGCGTAAAATCGTTTTGATTTTGTCCATGTCTCGTTGGGAATACAAGCGCATTTTCCCATCAGTCCTGCTAGGCTCTATCAAACCCTCTTTTTCGTATTGGCGCAAGGTTTGAGGGTGCACGCCTAAGATTTTAGCCACAACGCTGATCAAATAAAGCGGTTCATCATAATCGCACACGATTCCTCCTTACAATTCTTTTTCTAATAACGCTTTTAACTCATTAGAAAGCGTTTCAGTTTTAGGCAAAATCAAACGAGCTTGCAAATACAAATCCCCCACATGCGAAGTTTTTCTGTTTTTGATCCCTTTGTCTTTAATGCGGAATTTTTGCATCGCTTTTGTGTTAGGGGGAATGGTTAGGGTTAAGGTTTTATGCCAAGTAGCGATTTCAATTTTCCCTCCAAAAAGAGCCGTTTTTAAGGGTAAATCAAAGATTTGGATAATATCGTCTTTCTCGCGCCTATAAATTTCATCTTCTTCAATATGGATTTGCAAGAGCAAATCGCCCCTACCCGTTCGCCCCATTTTCCCCTTGTTGCGGATCCTGATTTTTTCGCCCTCTTCCACGCCGATAGGGATTTTAAGGCTAAAAGTCTCATTATTGATGCTCACTTGTTTTTTATTGCCTAAAAGGGTGTCTAAAACAGAGACATTTAAAGTGGCGCTCATGTCTAAATTTTCAGGGGCGAAATTGGAAAAATTAAAGCCAGAAAAGCCTTGCGAGTTTTGAGAAAATCTTTGTGAAAAACCTCCTCTCCCAAAAATAGAGCTTAAAATATCGTCTAGATCTTCACTAGCACCCCGGCTTCTGGCAAAATCGCTGAAATTTTGCCCACCAAACATGTTATCGCCAAACTGATCGTATTGGCGGCGTTTTTCTTCATCGCTTAAAATTTCATAAGCGGCGTTGATTTCTTTGAATTTTTCTTCGGCTTCTTTGGTTTTATTCAAATCTGGGTGGTATTGTCTGGCTAAACGGCGGTAGGATTTTTTGATTTCATCTTGGCTGGCGTTTTCGCTCACATTTAAAGTTTGGTATAAACTCTTGCTCATGGATCACCTTTAAAATAGTTTTATTAGAATACTATCATAAATCTTTAGTGTTAGTCAATCAAGTTTATTGATAATGCTTTTAGGTAATTGAGATTTTAAACCCGTTTCAGCGCAATTAAAAGGAATTTTAACTAAAATATTGAGTTTAAATCCACGATGAGTTTTTAATGCAATATAAGAAAAATAAGAAAAGATATTATTATTTAGCGTTATGGATCCTTTTTTTAAATGGTCTGTCTTTGAAAGCTTTAGAAATCGCAATCAAACCTTTTGGCTATCTGGGGCTATTGTATAATCAAGGGGTGCAAAAAAACCCTCACAGCTATGTAGGAGCTTTAGCGCGCCTTGGGGTGGATTTTTCTTATAGCAATGGGTGGTCCTTTGGCATTGGAGCGATTGGAGCTTGGAATATTTATAACAAACAGCGTTTGGCTAACCTTTACATCAGTCTAGGGAATTTTTTTGGTAGTTCTAAAAATGTTAAACCTTATTTGAGCGCTGGCGATGTTTCAGATGCGTATGTTCAATACACTAACCAGCGTTTTAAAATAGCTTTAGGGCGTTTCAATACCGATTTTGTGGATTTTGATTGGATAGGGGGCAATATTCAAGGGGTCTCTGTGGCTTTTAAGCAAAATTCCATGCGTTATTTTGGGATTTTTATGGATAGCATGCTTTATAATGGGCATCAAATCAATAAAGAGCAAGGGAATCGGATCGCTACTTCTCTAAACACTCTAGCGTCTTATGACCCTGTGTCTAAACGCTTGTATGTGGGGGGGGAAGTGTTTGTTTTAGGCGCAGAATACAGGCATGAAAATCTTAAAGTGGTTCCTTTTATTTTAACGGATACCCGCTTGCCTTTGCCCACTCAAAATGTTTTAGTGCAAGTGGGGGGTAAGTTTGAGTATGACGCTTCTTTAGCTAAGGGTTTCACTTCGCGCACTCTAGTGCATGGCATGTATCAATACGGCAACACTGACGCTGCTACAAGCGCTAAAAATGCCGGCTTGTTTTTGATCGATCAAACTTTTAAATACAAAATTTTTAATTTTGGAACGGGTTTTTATATCGTTCCGGCAAGAAACAATAAGGGCTATCTATGGACTTTTAATGACAGGACTAAATTCTATGGCCGTGGGATCAACGCGCCCGGCGTGCCAGCGATTTATTTTGCTAACTCTAGCATTTCAGGCTATGTTTTTTTAGGGCTTAAGACTAAAAGGGTGCGTTTAGATGCGATGGTGGCTTTTGGGGATTACCAAGAATATTCTTTAATGAGCAGTTTTAGGGTTTGGACTTATAGGAGTTTGTCTTTTGATATGGGTGGGGGGTATGTGTATGCTTATAATTCTAAAGCCACGAGAAAAAGTCTTGGAAATAGTTCTTTTGTCTTTTTTGGGAAGTTTTTGTTTTAAAAAATACCATTTCTACAATCAATAGTGAAAGGCTTGTCAAAAGCAAGCGATAGTTTCTTTTTTTAAAAAATCAACATTAAAAGAAGTTTTTGTTTTAAGAAATTCTTTTAAAATCAGATCTTTGGGGTTTTTTAGGGAAAAAAGTTTTTTTAAACTCAGGCTCCCATAGTTTGATCACGCCATGGTGGGTCATCTGGTGCATATTGACTAAACGCATGTTTAAAAGAGCCTTTTCTTTAGCTTCGCTGTCGCTCAAATCTTCTTTAATTTTGAACGCTTGAATGATCTGCTCCCACAGCTCATGCTCTTTAGCGTCTTCGTTTAAAAAATCTTTATAGTTGAAACCGCCAATCCCTTTAACCCCTTTAATATTATCCCCCTTATCCCCTACAACGCACTGATAATAAGCAAAAAAATGAGCCTCTTTTTGACTCACATTAAAAAAAGCGTTTGTTTTGAGGCTGAAATGAGAGCCACTATTAGAATACAAAATATCCTTATCCATGCTGGCTATCACATAATTTTTGGGGTCTTTCTTTTTGTAAAAAGAGATAATATCATCGGCTTCATATTCAAAACAATGTTCGCCCTGGATTCTAGCCCCTTTTTTTAGGGGGTATTTTTCCACTAAAGCGATCTTTAGGGCTTTTAAAAGAGATCTAAAATCTTCATCAAATTGGTGGCGTCTTTGTTTATAATGATCGCACAGCTGGTAGCGGAAACTCTCTCTGCCCCTAGTGATAAAAAAAAGCGTTTTGGAGCAACGGGTTTTACGCATGATGGATAAAATTTGAGTGGTAAGAAAGATTATGCCCACTTCTTGCAAGCTATAAGCGGCGAATCTTTTAGGGAGCGTTTTATTAGAGAGCAAACGCCTAACAATATTAGGGATAACGCAATCAATGTCTAGTAAAAGGGTTTTTGAATGCGTGAATCTTGTCTTGTTAAACGCTTGTCTGATGGTTAATCCTTAAGTTGAATTTCTCTTTTTTAAAGGCTAAACTATTATAGTAAATATATAGCAAATAATAAGTTGTTTTAATAATAATTAGCTCTATTCTCATTAAATACGCTAAATTTTGAGAGGTTATCGCTTGTTTTAGATCTTTTGATTGTAAAAACGCTTTTGGCATTTTTACATTTTATGATCAAACGCCCAATGAAAACAGAGCTTAAGGATTTTTTTTATTTGCGCGGTAAGTTATACTTCCGGCGTTTTTCCCAAAGACTTTTGCGGCTAATGCCAAGCTTGTTAGCCAATTCTGTATCGGTGCAAGTAGAAGAAAAATGCCTAATCGCTTCTCTTTCATATTCTTGAATGGAAAGGAAAGTCGTGTGGTTGTTAAACAAAGATAGGGGTTTATTGCCGCATTCAATGCTCACAATTTTAGGAAATTCTAGGGGTTCTTTATGGGTATAGGACAAAACAATAGGGCATGAACGGGCCAATTCTAGTAATTTCAATTGCTCATCTTTTTTAAGCTCTTCTAAATGCATGATGTAAAAAGGGCGTTCTAGTTTGTCTTTATTCTTGTATAGTTCTTTCCAAGTGGTATCCTTTAAAGAGAAAAAAGAAAAATCCATTTGCCTTTCTTTAGCGTATTGCAATAAATAAGCGTTCGCAAGATCTTGAGAGGGCGTGTGGATGATAAAGGGCGGTCGGTAAGAAAAATCTTTAGGCAAGGGCAATTCCGCATGGATAAAGTCTAAGTAATTTTCATAAAATCCCAAGCGAGCGGTCATTTCTTGGTAGGCTTTGTGGTATTGGATCTTACGCAACAATTCATCCATTTTAAAAGGTTTTAGAATATAATCTCTCGCTCCCGCTTGAATGGGTTTATTCACGCCATCTTCATTGACATGCGAAGCCATCATGATAATGATTTGCTTGGAATTATAACGCACAAAATGTTCGCAACGCCCTTGAGTGCAAACTTTAGAAGAAACTAAAATCACATCATAAGGCTCTTTATTTTCTTCTGAAATGCTAGAGATGATCTCGCAAAAATGCCCTAAATCATGCAAATTATGCGAAATGCTCCTAGCTAGCGCTAAATCGTCTTCAATGATTAAGATTTTCATCAATTCTTCCTTACCTTTAAAGTTTTTGTTTATAACGCATGCTCACATGCGCTTGGACTAACAGCCCTTCTTGTTTGCCAATGAACCCCATTCTTTCCATTGTGGTGGCTTTCAAGCTGATTTGAGATTTTTCTAAACCCAAAAGTTGGCTCAAATTCTCTAAAATCGCCGGTTTGTAAGGAGTGATTTTAGGGATTTCGCTAAAGATGGTCGCTCCCATTTCAAGCAATTCAAACCCAATGCTTTGAGAAAAATCCAACACGATTTTTAAAAGCTCTTTAGAAGAGGCGTTTTTGTATTTGGGGTCATTATCAGGAAACCATTCGCCAATATCTCCCCCTTTAATCGCCCCTAAAATCGCATCAATCACTGCATGCAACAAAGCATCGCCATCGCTATGAGCCTTTAACCCAAACTCGCAATCCAAAACAACCCCCCCTAAAACCATAGGCTTATCTTTAATGAATGCATGCGTATCAAAGCCCATGCCTATAAAAGTGTCTTTTGCTGGGTTAAAAAAGAGCGCGAAATGCTTCAAATCATCGCTCGTGGTGAGCTTGTGCAAATCCTTACTGCCTTCAATATAGCTCACACGATTAGGGAAAGCTTGTAAAATCGCGCTGCTTTCATCTTTAAAATCCCCTTGATTTAGGGCTGATTGGAGCGTTTTGGTGTGGCTTAATTGCGGGGTTTGAATGAGTTTGATCGCTTCTCTGTCTAAAGCCTCGTTATAATAGATCGCCGTGTCATAGCAAGGCAAGTAAGGAGCGATGCAATAATGACTGGTTTGTTGGAGGGTTAAAAACAAACTTTTGAGCGCTTCAATATTGGCCAAACCCCTAGCCACATCGCTGGTGAGCGTGTAGGCGCTATCAATTATTTTTAGAGCGTTACGCACGGATTCTTGCCTTGATGCCCCACCTTTTACAAGCTTGATTTCAGGGTAATGGCGTTTGATATAAAGATAATCCAATTCGCTTACAACTAGAATGATTTCTTTAAAGTCTAGGGCTTCTTTAAAGCTTTCATAAACGCTGAGCCATAAGGGGGTATGATTAGAGCGTAACCATTGTTTTTTGATTGTTGGAGAAAAACGCCTAGATTCCCCAGCAGCCAATAAAACAACGCTCGTTTGTTTAACAAGCGTTTCTAGCGTTTCTTTAGTTTCAAAAGGGTCTTCTTCTAAACTTTCTAAAGAGAGTTTAAAAGCTTCCCCATTCACTCTAATCAAAGACATGCGACTGACAACCCACCTCTATCATTTCACCAAAATGATCCTATAACCTTGATTCAAATCTAAAACTAAGAATCGTTTGGGTTTGCCT
Organism: Helicobacter pylori; assembly: GCF_001653475.1. Lineage (NCBI taxonomy): Bacteria > Pseudomonadati > Campylobacterota > Epsilonproteobacteria > Campylobacterales > Helicobacteraceae > Helicobacter > Helicobacter pylori. The sequence continues at coordinate 387,278 of NZ_CP011487.1, forward strand.
TTATACTTTTCTAAAGCATGGTTAAAATCCGCAACGCTTTTAACTTCAATCTCTTCAATTTTTGTGATAATGTTACCTTGCCTAAATCCGGCTTGCTCTGCTGGGGAATTTTCATTCACTTGAGAGACTAAAACCCCTTGAACATCATCGCTCAAACGCATAGACCTTTTGGTTTTTTGAGTTAAATCTTCTACTTGAAGCCCGTTCAATTGTCCTTGCGTGCCGTTTTGAGCCGAAATGGTTTCTTTTTTGTTAGGGTTTTTCCTTTCAGCAAGAGTGAGGGTGAAGGTGCGTTCTTTTTTATCTCTAATGACTTTTAAGGTTACTCTTTGATTGGGTAGCATAGAGCCGATCAGATTTCTCAATTCGTTCGTGTTTTTAACCTTTTTCCCATTGACTTCAGTGATCAAATCCCACACCAAAATCCCTGCTTTTTTAGCCGGAGAGTCTTTTTCTATGCTAATAACCACCGCCCCTTCTTTATTGTCATAAGAATTTTGCAAATCGCCGCTCAAATCTTGCAAGCCCACGCCCAAGTAACCTCTCTCAATCTTACCGGTTTTGATGAGTTGGGTTACAATATCTTTAACCATGTTAGAAGGGATGGCAAAGCCAATGCCGTGGTTGCCTCCGGTTTTAGAGATAATAGCGGTATTGATCCCCACTAACCCTCCACGGCTATCAATCAAAGCGCCGCCGGAATTTCCAGGATTAATAGAAGCGTCTGTTTGAATGAAATTTTCATAGCTGTTGATCCCAATCCCGCTTTTATTGAGCGCTGAAACAATGCCTTGAGTAACGCTTTCACCCACGCCAAAAGGGTTACCAATCGCAAAAACCAAATCGCCTACTAAAATATCATTAGAATCAGAGAATTTGATCGTGGGCAGATTGTCTTTAGTGATGCGAATCACCGCTAAATCGCTCTCAGAATCCGTGCCTACTAAAGTGGCGGAATATTCTTTATTGCTCCCTGGAATGGTAACTTTAATCTTATCCGCGCCATCAATCACATGGTTATTAGTTACAATATATCCATCTTTAGAAATGATTACGCCGCTGCCTAAAGCCCTTTCCATTCTTTCTTTAGGGATCATGCCACCCAAATCCCCAAAAAATTGTTGGAAAAAGGGGTCATTAAACACACCGCCACCTATAAAGTTATTTTTAATCTTCTTTTCAGTAGAGATATTCACCACCGCCTTAATCGAATCCTTAATAGAATCGTGGTAAGAATAGATCGTATCGTCTTTAGAGGGGACACTCACTCGCTCTTTAACTTTGGGCATGTTTTGGATTTGGATATTGCCCGCATTCAAGCTTAACGCTAAAGCCAAAGAGATAAAAAAAGTTTTTTTCATCATGGTTACTTCCTTAAAATTTGCTAAACTTCAAAATTAAAAAAAGATTATATCAAATCTTTTTTGTTATTTTCATTAGCTTTTTGTGTAAAATAGTATCCAATGTAACACACAATGGCAAAAACAATCGTTAAAATCATCCCAATGCGTTGATCCTTATCCATAGCCGAACCAATCACGCCGATGATACACCCAGTGATCCCTATGAGTTGCAAAAAGGGTAGAAAGGGGGCTTTATAAGGCAAATCCTCTAAAGAATGCCCGGCTTTTAAGTATTGTTTGCGGAAAGAATATTGCGAAACAGACACGCTAACCCACACAATAATCACCGTGAAACTGATCACATTAATCAAAGCTTCCACGACATTTTCTTTGGCATAAATTTGGACTAAAAGCCCTATGAGGGAAAAAGAAAGGGAAAAAAACATCGCATAAGTGGGCATGCCTTGTCGGTTGAGTTTGGAAAAAACCTTAAAAAACATCTTTTGTTGGGACAGCCCATAAATCATGCGACTCGCTCCATAAAGCCCTGAATTAGCGGTAGAAAACATCGCCGTAATGATAACAGCGTTCATTATATCAGCCACATAAGGGATACCCATGCCAATAAAGGGCAAGTTGATGCGTTCTAAAACGCTCACAAAAGGGCTTTGCGTGATAGAAGAATCGCTCATGGGTAAAAAAACGGAAATGACAAACACAGAGCCTAAAAAGAAAAAGACGATCCGCCACAAAGTCGCTTTAATCGCTTTGGGCATCACTTCGCTAGCGTTTTTAGTCTCTCCCACAGCCACCCCAATCACCTCTGTGCCCGTGAAAGCAAAAATGACAGCGAGCATCGCGCTAAAAACCGCTGCGCTCCCGTTAGGGAAAAACCCCTTATCGCCAAAATAGAAGTTATCAAAAATAGAACTAAACCCATGCAAATAGATTTGATAAATAATCCCAATCGTGCCAATGCCTATAAAAGCGATCACCGCTAAAACTTTAATCAGGCTAAAGAAAAACTCGCCCTCGGCAAAAATTTTAACCGAAAAAAAGTTCAGTAAAAAAACTAACGCAATGCATAAAATAACCCAATAATGGATAGGAATACTAGCAAACCAGCGTTGCATGAGCATGCCTATAGCGATGTATTCTAACGCAACCGTGATCACCCAGCCAAGCCAATACATCCAAAAAACCATATAGCCCGTGCCAGGACCTATGAATTTAGCCGCATAATCCCCAAAACTGCCTGTAGTGGGATAAACGCTAGCCAATTCGCCTAAAGAGAGCATGATGCAATAAACCACAAGCCCTCCAAAACAATAAGCGATCAAGGTCCCTAAAGGGCCAGCGCTCGCAATATTACCCCCAGTGCCTACAAAAAGCCCTGTGCCAATCGCTCCCCCAAATGCAATCATTAAGAGATGGCGCATTTTCATGTCTCTTTTAAGCTCGCCTTGTTTTTGCGTGATATTTTGATGCGTTATCTTTTGATTGTTCATGCGACACCTCCTTAGATTGAAAATAAAAATAGCTTGAATTATAACAAAAATAAAATAAAATGATTTTTTTTAATTGAATATTGAAAATAGAATTTAAAAAAACGAAAGAATGTTAAGGCTAATGTTTATCAATATTTGATGAGAACGGAGTTTTAAGGTATTTTTTAAAGAAAGCTAAAAACTTATCTTAAAACATTAAGATTTATAATATTTAATAGTGTAATCTATCCCCGAATAAAGGGTTAAAAAAACCGCTATAGCCACAAGCGCATAAGAGTAAGTTAAATCAGCCAATAAAGCGCCAATCGCCACGACTTGAGAAACGGTTTTATACTTGCCTAGCGCATTGACAGGAATATCCTTTTTTTCATTAGCGGCTAAGACTCTAAGCCCTGAAATGAAAAATTCACGCCCTAAAATCACAAACGGGATCCACGCATTCACGCGATCCAAATGGACTAACCCTAAAAACGCGCTCAAAATAAGGATTTTATCCGCTAAAGGATCAAAGATTTCCCCAAAGCGCGATTTGGCTTTATAGCTTCTAGCGATGTATCCGTCCAATAAATCCGTGAGCGCGGCAAACAAAAAAACCAATGAAGAGATCATGTTGATGTGAAAGGGGGTTAAAAAACTAAAATAAGTGCGCGTGTTTAACAATAAAAATAATAAAAATAAGGATAAGACAATGCGTAGAATCGTTAAAAAATTAGGCAGGAGTTTTAAAACTTTCATGCTTTCAAAAAGACTTGTGAAAAATTCAAAAACGCACGCCCTAAAAAGCCAAGCGCCACACACATTAAAACCACAGCGATCGTTAAAAAAAGGACAACTAACGCTTGCGCTAAAACCCCTAAAAGAGCCAGCATGAAACTAAAAAGCAGTAACCTAAACCCGCTTAAAAAAAATCTTTCTTGCGTGTAAAGGCTCAATTCTCTATAGAGTTTGTGCAAATAAAAAATAGAAACGCCATTACCGATTAACGAAAGAGCGTTGCTAGCGTTAGGGATAAGATAGCTTAAAAGGGCGCATAAAATCACCGCCAAAAAACTAAAAGCAAAATTTTCAAAAAAACTCAGATGGCGTGTGATTTTAGAAAGCCTGTAAAAACCAATTGCTCCGGCAATAAACCCGAGCGCACATAAAAAAAGAGACAATAAAACGATATAAGCCAGTTGGTTGCTAAAGAGGTTAGAAATTTGAAACGATTTTACCCCACTTGAAACAAGAAAAAGCACCAACAAGATAGCCCCACACAAAGGGGCGAAAAAATAGCACAACAAGCATTTTTTAATGAATTGCAACTCTTTGTTTTGGTGGATATGGATAATGTTTTGCAAGAAATATCTTTATTTAAAAGTGGTCCCACCATCTACAACGATCGTTTGCCCTGTAAGCCAACCGCTTTGGGTTTCATCGCATAAAAAATAAGCCGCTCCGGCTAGATCGTTAGGATTGCCCATGCGTTTTAGGGGCGATTGCTCTTCTACTTTTTCTTTAATCTCCACATAATCAGGGAAGGCTTTCAAAGCATCCGTATCAATAGGCCCACCACTAACCGCATTCACTCTAATGTTAAACTCGCCTAAATCAACAGCAGCGTATTTGACCATGGTTTCTACGGCGTTTTTAGAATTGCCATGCCCAGCGTAATTAGGCATATAGACCAAATTCCCGGTAGAGCTTAAGCTTACGATCGCCCCACCGCCTATTTTTTGCATGCGTTTTGCCGCTTCTTGAGCCCCCACTACAAACGCTAACACAGTGGCTGTGTAAATATTGTTCAACCCCTTAGGCTTTAATCGCATAAACGGTGCGAATCCGCCCACGACAGAACGCCCGTAAATAATAGCGTTAGAAATAAAAAAATCCACTCTGTCAAAATCAGCGTCAATTTGCTTAAAAAGCTCCGTGTATTGCTCAGGCTCTAAAACATTAAGGGAGTAGGCTTTGGCTTTAATGGAATATTTTTGCTCCACATCTTCTATGATTTTGTTGGCTTCTTCAACATTTTTATTGTAAGTGAAAGCGATATTCACACCACTTTGAGCGAAGCGATACAATATCGCCTTGCCAATCCCTCTAGTCGCGCCGCTGATCACTAGGGTTTTATTTTTCATGTGATTGGAATTGTTCATGCAATTACCTCATATTGTTGTAAAGTTTTTTCTAAAAGTTGAATCGTTTCCTTGCTTGGGGCCACTAAAGGCAGTCTGTAGCTTGGGTTTTCAATCAAGCCGGCTAAATGCATAGCCATTTTAATAGGGATAGGATTTGTTTCTACAAAAAGGGCTTGGTGCAAATGAAAAAGCTTATTCTGGATTTCTAGGGCTTGTTGGTATTCAAGTTTGAGCGCGCAATTGACCATTTGTGAAATCAGATTAGGCATTAAATTACCGGTCACTGAAATCACGCCGCACCCCCCTGAAAACATGATAGAGTGGTTGAGTGAATCTTCCCCACTAAAAATTTTAAAATCTTTTTCATAATAATGCAATTCTGTTACTCTTTTCAAAGAGCCAGACGCTTCTTTAATGGCTTTAATGTTAGGGACTTCTCTAAAGAGTTTGAGAGCGGTTGGAACTTCAATAGACACGCCTGTTCGGCTTGGCACATCATAAAGCATGACAGGGATTTCCACCGATTGAGCGATAGCTTTATAATGTTCAAACAAGCCTTGTTGGGTGGGGCGGTTATAATAGGGGCTTACGCATAAAATCGCATCCGCACCGATTTTTTGAGCGAACTTTGCCAAAGAAAGGGACTCGCTCGTGGCGTTACTGCCCACGCCGGCTAACACTTTCATGCTTGAATTTGAGGGCGTTTTAGTGTTTTTGCAAGTCTCTACGGCGATTTCAATGCAACGCATATGCTCTTTATGGGTGAGCGTGGCGGATTCTCCTGTCGTGCCAACAGGAACGCATGCATCCATGCCCTGAAAAATTTGGCGCTTGATCAAGGTTTCATAAACGGCCTCATCAACGCTCAAATCTTTTTTAAAAGGCGTAATTAACGCACTAGATGAATGAAATTGCATGTTGTAAGGCTCTTTTAAGGTTTCAAATACACGGTGGTTGATTGGGTGTCTTTAAAATATTCATTGGCCACACGCACCAAATCGCTCACTTTTAAATCCAAAAATTGTTGCTGATAATCGGTCAAGCCTTGAATATCGTTTTGCACTAAATAGTCCGCAAAAAGCCCCGCAACATCGCTAGAACTTTCTAAATTAGAAATGAAGTCCGCTTTTTGATTGATTTTGAGCTTGTCTAACTCAGCTTGAGTGATTTCGCCTTTTTTAAGCTTTTCTAAAAGCACTACGATTTCTTTTTGCAAGGCTTCGGCTTTGACATTAGGATTACCCCCCGCAATGAATAAAAACACGCTTTCATCTTGCAATTGCATGTTGTGTGAGAAGGCTTGAGAAGCTAGGCGTTTTTTATCCACTAATTCGCTTTGTAACCACGAGCTTTTACCTTCGCCTAAAAGCTTGCTTAATGCGTCTAAAGCGACTTGATCTTTATGCTTGAAGGCAGGCACTTTATACCCAAGGGCTACCCATTCTAAATGGACCCCATCTTTATGCACGACTGCCGTTCTGGCCCCATCTTGCTTAGGCTCTTTCATGTAAGGGGTGGGGATAGCTTTTCCATCAAGGTTTTTTAAGGATTCAAAATGCTTTTTACTCAATTCAAAAACCTTTTGAGAACTGACATCGCCTACCACCAAAACGATAGCGTTTTTAGGCTGATAGTAGAGCGAATGGAATTTTTTAATGTCTTTTAAAGTCCAATTTTGAATATCGTCCATAAAACCAATGGGCGTCCAATGGTAGGGGTGATAGACATAAGCGGTGTTAAAAAAGCGGAAATAAAGCATGCCGATAGGGGAATTATCGGTGCGCCATCGCCTTTCTTCAGCGACCACTTGACGCTCAGGCAAAAACTCATCTTCTTTTAAATTCAAAGAACCCATGGTTTCAGCGAACAATTCTAAAGATTTATCCAAGTTAGCCTGACTGGTTTTAATGAAGTAGCGTGTAATATCAAAGCTGGTAGAAGCGTTACTCACGCCCCCAAAACGCTTAACGATCTTATCAAATTCGCCGGCTTTAAGGTTTTTGGTGCTTTTAAAATTCAAATGCTCTAACATGTGAGCGATCCCGCTCTTGCCCATGACTTCGTTTCTAGAGCCGACTTTATAAAGCACATCCACTTCTATAACCCCGGTTTTATTTTCTAGGGGGACGCTTACGACTTGCAACCCATTCTTTAAGGTAATACTCTCATGCTTGGGTAAGTAAGATTGTGCGTGCATGCTCGCTCCTAAAGTGACTAACAAGACAGAACTAAGCCTCAAAAGTCTTTTAACAGAAAAATATCTCATCTTAAATCCGCTCCTATAGCCTCTTTGACGCTCAAAAATCCACCTTTTTGGAGTAATTTTACCAAATCTTTAAGAATATTTTGGCATAAATTTGGCCCATTGTAAATAAAAGCGCTATAAATTTGTAACAGACTCGCTCCCATTTTAATCCTTTCATAAGCATCTTTGGCATCGCTAATCCCCCCCACAGAAACAAGAACGCTTTTATTAAAAAAAGCTTTAGCCAGTTCTTTAAAGATTTCACGGCTTTTTTTAGTCAAGCATTTCCCGCTCAAGCCCCCCGTTTCTTTAGGAGCGAACACCAGGCTTTTATCAATCGTGGTGTTAGTTGCAATAATCCCATGCGCTCCTGATTCAATAGCGCTATTGACAACCTCTAACATGGCGTCTGTTTCTAAATCCGGGGCGATTTTTAAAAATAAAGGCTTACGGGTCATTTCTTTCGCCATGCAAAAAAGCTCATTCACAAACGCTTTGTTTTGTAAATCCCTTAAATTAGGGGTGTTGGGCGAAGAAAGGTTGAAAGTGTAATAATCGCCAATGTTTAAACATTGATTTAAAACCGCCTTGTAATCTTCTAGGGCATGCGCTTGCTCTATGTGTTTGTTTTTGCCTAAATTGATGCCAATAGGGGTTTTATAAGGAGCGAAGCGATTGAACGATCTTACTCCTAAAACCGCCCCGTAATTATTAAACCCCATCGCATTTTGTAAGGACTCTTCTTCAATGTGCCTGAAAAGCCTTGGCCTTTCATTCCCGATTTGAGCGGTATTAGTCAATGTACCTGCTTCTAAATAGCCAAACCCAAAAGCGATTAACGCTCTGAGCATGGAGATATTTTTATCAAAACCGGCGGCTAATCCTAAAGGGTTAGGGAAATGCAAGCCTAAAATTTCATTTTCAAGCTTTGGGTTTTTATAACCCCATTGAGCATGAATCAAACTGCACAAAAAGGGCGATGAAGAAAGCCTTTTTAAAATTTTACAAACTTTTTCATGCGCATCTTCAGCGTCCAGGCTAAAAAGATATTTTTTTAATAATGAATAAAGCATTTAAATCCTTATCTTTTATGATTTGAACGATAACCCTTAAAAGGTTTTAAGGGCTTGTTTTTCAAAATAATCCTGCGAATTTAAAGGATCGTTAGGGTTTGAAACTTTAGTGTAACGGCCTTTAGAATTTAACTCATAGCGTTTTAAGGTGTCTTTTAATTGGATTTCTAAAATATGCAACAATTTATTAGCGATCTTTGGGTTTGTGGCCGGAATAAGCAATTCCACGCGCCTTTCTAAATTTCTGGGCATTAAATCCGCGCTAGAAAAATAGATATTTTCATGTTTAAAATAATAAATGCGTGCATGTTCTAAATATTTCCCCACAATAGAATACACCCTGATATTTTCGCTCAAGTCCTTAACTTGGGGCTTTAAACAGCAAATCCCTCTAATAATGAGATCAATTTTAACCCCTTTTTGAGAGGCTTGATAGAGCCATTCAATGATTCCGCTATCCACTAGGGCGTTGGCTTTTAAAATGATATAGCCTTCTTGTTTGTGGTTCATTTCATTTTGGATCAATTCAATGATTTTAGACTTGATTTGTTTGGGCGCCATAAAAAGCGTTTCTAAGGCACTATTAGTCGCGCTACTAGTCAGCAAGGAATGGAAAAGCTTGATAATGTCGTTAGCGATTTCATTTTTAGCGCTAAAAAAACTCACATCGGTATAGATTTTAGCGCTCAAAGGGTTGTAATTGCCCGTGCTTAAATGGGTGAAATGGCGTAATTGGTTGTCTGTTTTTTTAGTGATCACTAGCATTTTGGCATGCACTTTGAGTTTAAAAACGCCATAAACGACTAACGCACCTGCTCTTTCTAAAGCTTTTGCCCAGTGCAGATTACTCTCTTCATCAAAGCGTGCTTTTAATTCTACTAAAACGCTCACTTGAATCTTGCTCGCCGCTTCAATTAAAGCTTTGACAATGGGGGAATGCTTGCCCACACGATAAAGCGTCATTTTGATAGAAAGGGTGGTTGGATCGCTAGCGGCTTGCTCTATGAGATCGATCACAGGCTCAAAACTTTCATAAGGGTGGAACAGCAACAGATCTTGTTTTTCTATGGATTTAAAAAGATCGTTTTCATTGAAATGATGGTGGATTTTGGGCGTGAAATTGGGCGATTTGAGTACTTTAAAATCGCTGTGATTGACCAATTCCCACAAATCCCCTAAATTGAGCATGATCGCGCTTTTATAGGCATGCATGCCGGTGGGTTTGTGCTTTTTGTGGGAGTGGGTTTGAAAACTCCTTAAAGACGCTAAAAGGGTTTTTAAAAGCTCTTGACTCCCTTTTTGGGTTTGCAAGCGCACGATTTCACCTTGATTGCGTTTCCTTAAACTCTTACTCATCAAATCCGCATAATCATGCGCTTCATCTTCAGTGATGGCAATATCCGCATCGCAAGTTACCCTAAACGCCATGCAATCTAAAATCTCATGCTCTAAAAACAATTCTTCTAAATGCGCTTCTACGATTTCTTCAGCCAGCACAAACAAGCCTTTTTCTAGCTCTACAAAACGGAAAATAAAAGAGGGGAGTTTGATGAGTGCATGGGAGATGGTTTGGGTTTCTTTGTCTTTAATGCGGGCAAAAAGCGCGAAAGTCAGATTCGCTAAAGGCGGGAAGGTGTGCGAAGAATCCAACTTAAAAGGCAAAACGAGTGCATAAAGTTGCTCTTTAAAATAGGTTTTAGCCTTAGCTTTTTGCTCTAAATTCAATTCATTATAGGGGGTGATGCAAAGCCCTTTTTTAAAGAGTAGGGCTTGGATTTTTTGAAATTCTAACTCCCTTTCTTCAATTTCATGTGCTAAATAATGCTTGATTTTTTCTAATTGTTCTTCAGGGCTTGCGCCATCAATGCCTTTAGAGGCGATTTTGTGCTCATAGAGTTGCTTAAGCCCTGCCACTCTTATCATGTAAAATTCATCTAAATTCGTGTCATAAATGGCTAAAAATTTCAAGCGCTCTAATAAAGGCAAGCTCTCATCTTTGGCTTCGTTTAAAACCCTTGTGTTAAAAGCTAACCATGAAAGCTCTCGGTTAAAGAAACGATTCAATAGAAATCCTTTAAATCCTCATGTTTAAAATCATTTTGCTTGGTGTGATTATATAATGAAATGATAGCAATTGAAGCTTTTTTAAAAAAGTCATGGTCGGAGTAGCGGGATTCAAACCCACGACCTCACCCACCCCAAGGGTGCGCGCTAATCAGGCTGCGCCATACTCCGCAATCAAAAGGGGTATTTTAATATAAGTTTTCTTAGTTATTGCTTATTTTTGGTTTTTATTGGGGTTTGACTTGTTGTGTTAAAAGTAGGGGGAGCAGAAAGTCTCTGATTTGTTCTAATTTTTTAGAAGTTCTTGTGTTAATGGATATAAGCGTGAGTAGTGGCATCATAATTTGATTAAATTTTTTAATTTCATGCACCGACGGCATGTAAATAGAATATTTTTTAAGCAAATTTTTTTGTAAGTGTTTAAGGCTAGTTCCTTGAAAAAAGCTTTGATTGATATGGGTTTTTATACTTGAGAGCAGTAAATATAAATAGTCGCTAAATTCGTTAGCGCAAATACACCAAGTATCCGTTGAATAAGAAGCTTTGCCTACATAAAATTTAATACCAGCATTACCCCCAGTGTTTAAAAAGCAATTTCTGCCATTAATGATCGCTTTAGGATAGGATAGGATATTATCCCCGCTTGTAAAAAAGGGGTATTTATCTTGGGTTTTTTGGGCGTTTTTAACCATAATACTAGATTTAGGATTTTCAATAATAATTCGTTCTAGCTTTGCATTTTTAGGTTTGTATTTGAAATGGTATTCATAGATTTTATGAGCGAGCGTATGTAAAAGCTCATTGATTTTATGGTTGTTCTCTATTTTTTGATCTAAGACAGAAAGCGTGCGGGCTATTTTTTGTTGTGTTTTTATATTTGGCAATAAGACTTCTATTTCTTGAAAAATTGTTTTTGGAATAATTGGCACAACTGTAGAGAGAGCTATATTTTTAAAAAGCTCTTTTTTATTAGATAGATAGTAGTATAAGTAGTATGGATTACAAAAATCTTTAATGTCTGTAATAGAATTTATTTGTTGATTTGTTGCGCATTTATCAAAACACATGCGAACCATACCCACATCACCTATACACCCTACAAGAATGCTTGTATTATCTATTGTGTTGTTTTGTATGCTTTTTAAACCACTATCACTAAGCGTTCTTGATGTTTTAATAATACGATATGTGCCATGCAAATCATTTGGCGTAATAAACATGTATTTGCCATTAAAAAAGTCTAAATTAGAAGTTTTAGGGGTTTTTCCTGTTACGATTTTTCCTATATTTTTAAGTTTATACGTTTTATTATCACTCAAACCTAACCCCTTTTAAAACTTCTAAAATTTCTTGTTGCAAGCTTTGGCTTTCATCAAAAAGGCTTGTCAGTTCGCTTGAATATTGTTTCATTAAATTTTCAAATTCCGATTGGCTGATTTTCTCGCTTGTGTCTTCTATGGTGAAATACTGCCCGGGGTTTAGAGAATAATTTTTTTCTTTAATTTCATCAAAAGAAGCCAGAGCGCAAAAATCCGATTTTTGGGTTTTATTTTGAAAAGTTTCTAAAATCAAATTAATATCGTTTTCTCTTAAGCGCGTTTTTTTGTTTTTGTTTTCGGTGTATTTTTCGCCGAGTTTGGAAGCGTCAATCAAAACTACTTTATTTTCATCTGGAGTTTTTTTAAAAAAGATGATGCTCACATTAGTGCCGGTGTTGGCAAAAACCTGACTGGGCATGCAAATTACCCCATAAACGAGCCTTTCATCCACTAAATGCCTGACAATCTTATTTTCTACCCCGCTTTTAGCTCTAATGAATCCGGTTGGCACGACTATAGCCCCCTTACCCTTTGGATTGAGCATGTTCAAGCAATGCTGGAAAAAGAGCGTGTAAATGGGCATTTTGCTTTTATCTTTTTTAGGGATATTGGGCACGCCTAAGAAAAAATCGTTTTTGTTTTGCGAGATTTCGGCATGATAGTCGGAAAAATCCAGCTTGAAAGGGGGGTTACTCACGATGTAATCCATTTTCCCTTTATAGTCTTTAGAATGGTAGGGGTTGGTTAAAGTATTTCCCTCAATGACGTTTCTTAAAGAGTGGGTCAAGTCGTTTAAAATGAGGTTGAGTTTGAGCATTCTTAAGGATTTTTGCGAAATGTCTTGGGCATAAAGGGTGCAAGAATCCGTGCCTATTTGGTGGGCTAATGCCATTAAAAGCGTTCCTGTGCCTGTGCTTGGATCATAGATTTTGACGCTTTGAGTCGGCTCATTAATTAAAAGCTTAGCAATGATGCTAGCGATGCTTAAAGGGGTGTAGTATTCGGCGTATTTCCCTCCGCTGGCGTTATTGTAATCTTTGAGTAAGTATTCAAAAATGGGAGCGAAAAAATCATAGCCTTGTTGGTTTTGCAGGTTTAAAAAAGCTTGTTTGAAATTAAAATTTTTGAGTTTGTCTAGTAAAGCTCTTGTAAAATTAGCCCTTTTAGACTCTTCGTTAATGTATTTTGAAATGTTTTCAAATAAAGCGATAGTGGTATTATCTGTGCTTATGGTGTTAAAAAGCTTGGCATTATTGCTAGAAATGCGATCAAAAATAGCGTCTAGCTTTAGGTGTAAATCGTTATCGTTAAAATGTTTTTCAAAAAGATAATTTAAAAGCTCATCATAAGAGAGTGTGGGGAGTTTTTTATATCTTAAGGTAAGAAAAAAGTCTTCTTTATTCTTCTTCGTTAAAGTTTTTGTAATCTTGTATCGTTTTGTTGGGAAATTCTTGTTCAAAAAGGAATTCCAATTTATCGCATAAGAATTTATACAAAAAGCATTGCGTGATGATCTTGTATTCGTTGCCGTCGTTCCCTAAACCAAAACTCGTGCAAATGGTTTTTAAATCATCAATGAGGTTTAGGGTGTCTTGTTTGATTTGCTTTAAAGCGTCATTAGGCATGCAAATTTCCTTGATTGTGGTTTTGTGTGAGTTCGTCAAAAAGGGTTTGAGCGATAAATTCTTTTTCTTCTTTTTTTAAATCTTTTAAGGAGGAGTTTTGTTTAATAGTGTCCCTTAATTTTACTTCTATGGTATCTTTTAAGCCTTCTTCGTATAAGATTTCTTTACGCTTAGAAAGATCCTTATCAATAGCTTTTTTTAACGCGCTTAAAAGCGTGAAAATGTCCGTTGGGTTAGAAATATCTTTTTCCATAAGGCGCTTATGCGTTTTCGCATAAGATAAATCATTGTTGTATTTATTTAATAGGTGGGTGGTTTGTTGGTTATTTTGTTCTAATTGTGAAATGATTGCGCTATAGGAATGAGAAATTTCATTAAAATTCTGGCTTGTTAGGGGCTCTTGGATCAGTTTTGAAAGCTCTTTAGAAATCTTTTGGATTTCTTTATTCTTTGGGTCCGTGGTTTTCTCTAAAAGCTCTTTAACTTGCTTCTCTTTGGCTTCAATCTCTTCTTTTTCTTTAAAGCGTAATTCTTTGCGTTCTTTAAACTCTATTTTAAAGTCTAAAAGAGCGATGAGGTCTTCTAACATGATTAAATCGTTCGGATTTTTGGGATCATTGATATTTTTTAACGCATGGAGTTGTTTGGCTTTTTGGTTGAGCGTTGAAGAGATTTTATGGATCTTTTCAATATCAATTTTTTCTTTTAGTGAAAGGATTTTTTCATCATCAGAAGTGCGGATTAAATTGTAACGCTCTTTAAGCGTGTTAATGGCGCGTGAAACTTTTGAAAGCTCGTTCATTTCGCTTATATTGACAATGGCGCTAGTCATTTTCTCTATATCGTCAATGGGGTAATTAAAAAGATCATCATAAGCGTTTTTAATGTCTTTTTCTAAAACCTCACGATCCGCAAAGATGTCTTTGATATTAGAATCGCTGTTGGCATCGCTTTGATTGAATCGGTTTAATTCTTTCAAATAATCATCAGTCGTTTTGTCAAAATTTTCTTGAATCCCTACAAAATCTATAAGGTAGCCAAAAGACATGTTGTTATAGGGGCGATTCACTCTGGCTAGGGCTTGGAGTAAATTGTGATCTTTTAATTCTCTGTGGATATAAAGGCGCTTGAGATTGGGTAAATCAAAGCCGGTTAAAAGCATGTTAAACACAAAGGCTATATCCGTATCCCCATGTTTAAAAGAATCAATTTCTTCTTTGACTTCTTCTTTATCATGCAAAATCAGGCTGGATTTGAGTTTGTTTAAAATTGTCAGGTTAGGGTTTTGTTGTAAGACTTTCTCTTGGGCATCATCAAAAAGACAATTAGCTAATCTGGCTTGCTCGCTTGAAAAACAAACCACCATAGCCTTTACATGTTCATCATTCAAACGCCTGAAATATAATAAATCTCTAATGATATAAGAGAGTATGGCTTTAATGTATGTTGCATCATTAAAAATCGTTTCTTTTTTAATCTCTTTATATTCAATCGTGATGCTTTCTTGTAAAAGGCGATAGGTTTTTTGTAGTTCTTCTTTGTAGCTCTTTTCAATGGTTTCTAACTGGAGTTTTAGGGTGTGTCCGTCTTTAATAGATTCTACATAAGAATAGGTGTGCAAGTAGTTGCCAAAAGTTTTTTTAGTGGCTTTATCTTGCGCATTTTCTTCTAATAGGGGCGTGCCTGTGAGGGCGATTTTAACCGCTGTCTTGTCGCATTCTATCAAATTAGCGTAAAAACAACCTCCAGGTTTATAGCTCCTATGGGCTTCATCTATGATAAACACCCTTTGTAAATTGCCGCTATTTTGAATGGATTCTTGTAATTCTGTTTTAGAAATCATTTCAGCGCTATCAGAGAGGTTTTCATTGGGGGTTTTGAATTTTTGGATATTCACAACGATGATTTCATCATTCCCTTGAGGACCAACATACACGCTAGGGCTTTTTAATTTTTGGCTCAAATCCTCTTTATTTTTTGCCTCATGCACTTGAAGGCCTCTTTTTGAAAACTCGCTTTTGGCTTGCTCTAATAAATCCAACCTATCCACAATAAAATAAAATTTAGCGTTTTTCCCTAGCGGGCTAAAAAAGTCTCTTATGATTTTGGTTAAGTGGTAGGTTAAAGCGGTTTTACCGCTGCCTTGCGTGTGCCAAATGACGCCTTTTAGGGGATCTTTTGAGTTGGTTTCATTGCTTTTATAATGCTTTTTTAATTCTTTTAAAACATTCAAGCTTGCAAACATCTGCGCGTAACGCCAAATGTGTTTTTTAAACTCTGAATTTTTTTCTTTTAAGAAACTAATGCCGTATTTTAGGATAAAGCAAAGCCTTTTTTGAGAGCAAAACGAAGTTAAAAGGGAGTTTGTGGGGGTGTCTTCAGGGCTTTTTAAATAGGCGGTGTCTTTAAGGTTGAATTCGTTTAAGATGCGTTTTTGAATTTCTTCAAGCGATCTATGATTTTGATCATTTTCGGGGGGGGGGTAATATCTAGCTTATCGGCTTCAATAAAGCGTTGGAAAATGGGCGAATAAGAAGCGCTATAAAACGCGCCTTGATCGGGGTTGTTTTCATCATAGGGTAAGTTATCGCTAAAGAGCCAAATTTGTGCAAGGTTATAAAAAACTCTGTTTTCAGTGTTTGTATAGCGTTTGATATGGCGATCTTTTTCCTCTTTAATGCCTTGTTGAGCTAAAGGCTGTTTAACTTCTATATTCACCAAAGGCAAGCCGTTGATAAAAAGGGTTATATCAGGTCTAAAAGATTTGTAGGGTAATTCAGCCATCATTTCATAAAGATTATGGTTAGGGTTATCAAAGTCTATGATTTGATGTTCGCTTTTGAGCAAGTATTCATAAAAGCTTTTGCCTAAATCACCATAATCCAAGCGTTTTTTCATTTCAGTGAGCGCTTCTTTTGCGTTTTTAGTGGGGTTTAATCTTTTAAACGCTTGAGTGAAACTATCCGTTAAGATTAGTGGTTGCATCTAGGTTAGGCTTATTTTCTTTAGAATTAATGGGGATAAAATCATAGCCCAACTTAGCTAAATGCATTAAGGCAGGGATTTGAACCCTTGTTTTTTCATTGTATGGCATGAACACCCCTTTGGTTTAAGGTTGTTATTATAGTGTAAAAATAAAAATCATGGTTGTTTGAGTTACATTTGCAATAACAAACAAGCTTTTTTAAGAAATTGTTTTAAGGCGTTTTGAGAGTGGTTGATAAAAGGTGTGAGCTCATTTTCGTTAAGATGCAATGAAACGATTAGAACGCTTTGTAAGATATGAGCGATACTCCCTTCAAATAAAATGCCTATAGTGGGGGTTTTAGCGCTGGCGGTTTGGCAAAATCCACTCAAATTATCCACCCATTCAAATATTTCTTGCTTGGTTTTGCAAGGCGTGTTTAGATGCGTGAAAAAATCCTCTTTAAAACTAATAAGATTTTTTTGTAAATTTTTTAAATCGTTAGCATGATTATTTCTAGGGCTAAACATGCTTTTAATGCGAGCGATAGCTTCTTGTTTGTCGGGATTTTTCAATCCCACTTGAGAGTAATTCAGGCTAACAGCATGCTTGATTTTAGCCCCATAACTTAAATTATAGACTTTTTTAGGCTGGTAATAATTAAGGGCTTCTTCAATCCTTTCTTTAGAGAGCAAAAAAAGCGAGTCGCTAAAAGTTTCATAACCTTTAAAATTACCCTCTACGCTGATTAAAGACGAAGTGTCAATTTCTTTTTCATTTTCATAATAGGAATTTTTAGCGTGCTTTTTAAACCCTTTAATATAAGCGCAATCTAAAGCACACAAATAAATTTCATCGCTCATCAAACTCGCTAAAGCCACCCCGGCATTGCCCACAAAAGGTGCGGCGTATTCTATGCTTAAAGGGTCTATATACGCGCAAGCGCTCCCCCCACGCATAAACATTAAGGCTTCTTTGGCTGTATTAAAAGCGTTAGGATTGAGCATGTTAGCCCCCATTAAGGGGGTGTCTTCTAGGGGGGCTTTTTCCAAAACCTCTTTAAGATAGTCTGTGCGCTCCACTTCTATTTGAAAATCCACTTTAACGCCATGCGTTTTTAAAGGCTTTAAAGCGGTTCCGCATGAAAAAATAATGAATTTGTCTTCATTTTCTTTTAAAAAATCCAACAATAAATCCAAGCTTGGCCCATTACCCACCACGCAAATAGGGGAGTTAATCTTTTTAGGTTTGGTTTTTAGAGTTGGATATAAGGGTAAGTTTTTAAGCGTGTTTTTTAATCCTAGTAATTCATCTTCAAAACTCCCCCAACCCCTTAAAGCTTGTTTGTAATAGCTTTGAATGTTTTCTTTCATGCGTGAATTAAAAGCGCTTTTATAGGGCATGATTTCTAGCTTTAAAAAAGAATGCGTGATAGGGCGTTTCAAAAAATCCATTTTCAATTCATTGGGGTTAAAAAACCCTTGAATAAAGAGTTTAGCCCCTTTTATAATCAAATCTTTATAACGCGTAAAATAACAGCTGATTTTAAACAAATCTAAATTTTCTTCAAACAAATAAAGCGAATGGAAGCGGTAATTTTGAGCCTGTAAAATCGCCAAAAACAAGCCGTCCAAGACGCCATAAATTATGGTAGGGGGTAAGAATTTCTTTAAAGAGCAAGGCGTTTGATGGTTATTTAAAAAGTTTAAGATCGCATGCGTGGCTTTAAGGGTTAGGGGGAGTTTGTGGTTGTTTTGAGTTTTTAAATAATTTAAAGAGAGGTGGTTATTGTCTAATGACCATCTGGGATTATTCAAGGGGTCAGAAGCCATGTTAAAAGCGATTTCTATCATTTGATTTTTAGGGTAGCTTAAAGCGTTTGTGTGCGTGTGTAAGAGATTGAAGTGGTTTTTTTCAAAAAGCAATCGGTAATTTTTAAAAGGCGTATTGAGAGCATTAAAAAGATTGGGATTATAAGATTTGAAAAAAACTAAATTATCCCTAAAACGCTTTAAAATTTCTTTTTCTAAAAAGGGCGCATCAAAAGATTCTAGGGCTTTTAAAAAGGGCATTCAATAGCCTTTTTCATAAGACCCTTATGAGTCTTTTAAATCGTTTTCTAAGAGTTGGGAAGCGAGAGCGATCTTTTTTAGAGAGATAAAATCTTGTTCGCTGTAGCGTTTGTTGTCATTCATTTTATGGTAATAGGGGGTGCTTAAATTTAGGGCTTTTTCCTCTAAATTTTGCTTGGTTGCATTAGTTTCTTTAGGGATTTCAAAAAGATTTTTTGCTTCTTCTAAAGACATAGGGATTTCTATTGCATTGAAGCGTTCAAAATGATCATAAAGCTCGTTAAAATCCTGATTGTCTATCTGCAAAAACGCCCCCACATCTAAAAACAATTCTTTTTCTTTGCTGTCTAAAATCCCATCAGCGTAGGCTAATAACATGAGAAATTCCACTAATTTCAAGCGTTTGGTGTATTCCCCATGCGTGTGGTCGGCGATTTCTTGGCATAAGGATTCAAAATTTTCTTTTTTATCCACAGGCTCACTAAGAAGCTCTTTGGCTAAATTTTGTTGTTCGCTGTTTAAGGGTTGTTCTAATTCATTGATAAAAAGTGATCTTAAGGCGTTATCCAAAGCGTTTTTTTGAATGTCTAAAAACTTTAAAAGACGCATATACGCACCCGTTTGGGTTTGCTTGAATTTGTCTAGGGGGCTAGATTGCACCAACAAATAGGGGTCATTTTTCAAGTCGTATTCTTCGGTTTTTGTTTTAGGGTTTAGGGGGTTTTTCAAATATTCTTTGAGAGTGTTGTAAAAATAGAATAACACAACCGCCGCAACAATTAATAAAATGATTTCCATCTTTTTCCTTTATGAGTATTTTTTCATTTGTTCTTTAAGGTCTTGTTTTTGCCTGCTCTCTCGCTCTTTTTTGGCTTGATAAAGACGCATTTGCTCTTCTTTTTGCTTGTCTTGTAAGATCATTTTCCTCTCATGGTTTTTTTTAAGCCGTTCTATATATTCTTCTCGTTTTTCTGGGTCTTGGAAACTCACAGGGCGGATGAAAAAAACAAACAAAATCAATAAAAAAATCCCTATGGCGACAATCTCAGAGCCTTCGCCATTGAAAGCATACCAAAGCCCCCCCATCAAAGAAGCGAGCGCGAGTTTTAAAAAAGCGTTCATTTTAAATGAAAGTAACCTTATGATAATGCGTATCAAGCCCTAAAGCTTGCGTGTCTTTTTCCCCCATAGCCATCAGTGCGATTTGAGATAAAAATAAAGTGGGGGTGTTGTCATTATCTCTTTTATAAATCTTTGAAGCTTTTAAGCTTAAATTTTCAAAAGCGTAAAAAAGCCCTAAAGAATGCGCGATTAAAAAATCCGCCCCCAAATCAATCCCTAAATAGCGTAAATGCGCGCACTGGAGTAAGCCGCTTTCTTCATTGACTTCTAAAAGGGGGGCGTAATTTTGAAAAGACTCTAAAAAATGGGGGGCTTTTAAACGGATTTTATTGAAAAAATGATCGCTTTGTTTAATGCGAGAAAATTCAGCCCCTAAAAACGCATCAAAAGGGCTTTTCAATTCCCATGCCAAAAACTCATTAACCCACTCATTAAGATAGACTACCTCAACGCCTTTTTCATAAACAAGTTGGTATTTTTTCAGTTTTTCATTAATGGAGTCGATGATTTCAGGGTTGTTGTCTAAAACTTCTCTAGCATGCAAGATATTCAAATACGCATCTTCTTCGCAAAAAATGAGCGAAACGCCATTGGCTTTGGCCAGAGCCAGATTATACGCAGAAGCGGTGAGAAAATCATGCGTGCTTATAATCTTCCCATAATAGCCTCCATCATAACAAAAAGGTAGATCAATGATTTTTTGCCCCATTTTTTCTAAATAGAGCTTAGCGCTTTTGAGAAGCGATTGCGTGTTTAAATGCTTTGCATAAGTGTTAAAGAGTGCGCAAGTTTTAGGGGGATTAGGCGTTTTAGGGGGGTTAGAATGGTATTGAAAAAGGCTTAAAAGGTTTTTAGAAAAATCTTTCCATGGCTTGATTTTGGAATTGGTTAGGATTTCTTGCAATTCATAGATTTCATGGTCAATGTTGTCATCGTTTTTATATAGATAATGCGCCACGCTTAAAAAATTCATCACGCCGCTTTCAGGCTGAGAAATCATCTCTAATAACCGGTTGCGCTCTGTGGGGTAGCGTTTCATCAGCCATTTAACATACAAGAAAAAGCCATCGCCCAGATATTTAGGGTTTGTTTGGGGGTTGATAAAATTGATTTGAATAAACTTTTCTAATTCTTCTTTTTCGCCTTTAGTGATATAGGGGACTTGTTTGAAAAAATCTTCATAGTTTTTTAAAACCGCCTTTTCATCAATCACTAAGTCTTTTAAAGCGTATCGTTTGGATAGGGGATCTAGCACCCACTCTTTAGAAAAAAACGCCACCAAATCGCTCACTTTAGCGTCTTCAAACACCGCAATTTGGTTGATTTTAAGCGCGATATTTTCATTATAGCTCACGCCTTTGAGTTGTTTTAAGAGATCCAAAAGGTATTGATCTTCTTGGTATTCTAAAAAATAAGACTCATAAGCAGGGTTGTAATCTTTGTTGGTTTCAAAACGAAAGACTTTTACATGCAATTTCAAAACGCTCATCAATCAGTCCTTTAGCTTTTGTGCAGATTTTCTAAAATCGCACGGTTTTTGGAATTGGAAAAAAGGGCCTCTTTAGAATCCAACCATTCTTTAGACTCCCGCTCGTCTTTTTTTGGCTCTTGTGCAATTGGCTCTTCTCTTTGAAACAATTCAAGCGAATCGCAGCGATTGAATAAAACGACATTTTCATTTTTTTCTTTGATAAGGATTTGAATGATGCCAGGAAGTTCCACTTGAACCACGCTGCCAATGTTATTAGGGCCAAACCCGGCTTCAAACTGCACGCTTTGTGCATCAATTATCAAGCTTTCTAAGGTGTATCCGGCTAAAACAAACAGCACCAATGAGCCGAATTTTTCATGAATTTCTTTAGGGAGCTTGGGGGAAAAATCAATCGCATCTCTTCCGCACAAAAGGTTAAAACTCAAATGGTTTTTTGACAGAAATTGCAAGTATTCCATGCAATGTTTGTTGTTTAAAAGCCTTAATTCTCTTTGCATGCGAGCAACCTTTCAAATTCTTCTAACAAATGACGCACCTCTTGCATGCCAATTTCCCAAAATTCTTTGCTGTCAATGTCAAAGCCAAACATGGACACTAATTCTTTAGGGCTTTTTGACCCTCCTAAGCTCAAAAATTCCGTGTAAGTTTTAACAAACTCTTTAGCGTCGCTTTTTTTATAAAGCCCATAAAGCGCCAAAGTTAAAAGCTGCCCGTAACTATAAGCGTAGCAATAAAAAGGCGAATGGATAAAATGGGGGATATAGCTCCACCACAAATGGTAGTTTTTAGTGAGTTTCACGCTCTTTTCAAACATCCTTTGATTTTCTTCAAACCAAATCCTGTCAAAATCTTTGGTGTCTAATTCTTCATCAATTTCATGGATTCTTCTTTCAAAATTAGTCATCACCACTTGCCTAAAAAGGGTAGAAAAAATATCTTCTAGCTTGCCTGCAAGCATGAAAAGGATCTCGTCAGATTTTAAACCCTTTTTTAAATGCTCAAAAAACAGCATTTCAGAAAAGACAGAAGCGGTTTCTGCGGTGGTTAAGGGCGTATCCATGTTTAATACGCCTTGTTTTTTGGACAATTCTTGGTGGATCATATGCCCGAATTCATGAGCGATAGTGAAAGCGTCTCGGCGATTTCCTGTGTAGTTTAATAACACATAAGGGTGAGCGCTAGGCACTGCACCATGGCTAAAAGCCCCGCCTTGCTTAAAGTCTTTAGGGTGTGAATCCACCCACCCCTCTTTAATCGCTTTAGAAGCGATTTTGTAAAATTCAGGGCTAAAGGCTTTAAGGGTGTTAAGCACTTCTTCTAAAGCTTGAGAGTAAGTCATGGTGGTATTTCCATCGCTTAAAGGGGCGTAGCGATCGTAATCTTTGAGTTTATGCCCTAAAATTTGCGCTTTTTGATGGTAGTAACGATGCACTAAAGAAAAATTAGCGTTCACAATCTCTATCATGCTATCCACACTCTCTTGCGAGATCTGGTTGTCAATGTGGCGGAAACTCTCTTTTTTATCGTATTTTCTTAGCCTGGTTTCAATGAGCAAATCTTTACGCACCATGTTTAAAATGTAAGTGAGCAAAGGGCGAGATTTTTCTAACGCTTTACTGAAAGCTTTTTGAGATTTTTTACGGATCTTGCGTTTGGGGTTGTGCAAGAGGGCTAAAATTTCTTCTTCGCTTAAATTTTGCTCTTCAAAAGGGATTTTCAAAGAAGAAAAATGCTCATCAAAAAGACGGCTAAACGCGCCCACTCCCACAGGTGAAAGGGCTAGAGCGATCTTTTCTTCGTCTAAATTTAGGGTGTGCTTTTTCTTTTCTATGAGATTGTTTAAGTAAAAAGCATGATCTTTGCATTTTTTAATGAAAGCGAGCTGTTTTTTGGCGTCTAAATTTTTAAATTCAATTTCAAAGAATAAAAAGTGCTGTTGGATATTCGTGCAAGCCATTTCGCATTGCGAATAAAACTTCGCTTCTTTAGCGTTCTTGGCAAAAAGTAATTGAGCGTAAGTCATCACTCTAGAGATTTTTTCTGACAAGTTTTCGTAATGTTTAAGAGCGTTGGCAAACCCTGTAGCGTCTAAATTCTTAAGGTTGTTTTGATAAGCACTCTCAAATTCTTGTGCTTCTGTTTGTAAGGTTTTTAAAAATTCTTCTGCGCTTTCTTTATTTTCAAATAAAGCACTTAAATCCCATTCTTGCTCTTTCATAAAAGCCCCCTTTGTTTAATAGTTTGAGTTCAATGCACTTGTATTTTAACATAACACTGACAATACAAGCAAACTTATAATTTGGTTTTTACGCAATTATTTTTTAGCCGGCTCATTTTCTTGGCTCTTTTGGTGCAAAATAAATTGAGCGATAGATTCTAGGTATTTTAAAATAAAAGGGGTTGCCAACATAGAAAAGACCACCATAAGGATAAGGAGCTGGTGGATGTCATTTTGAGCGATATTTAAGATATTTTTTTGGTGTAAAAAACCAAGAATCCCTTTTTTTTCTTGCAAATTAAAGAGCTGGTGCGAGCCTGAATTTAAAAAGATAACAAAAGAAAACTCCCCGATTTGCGCCAAAGAAAGAGCGGTTTTTATGGCAGTTTTAGCGTCTCTAAAAAAACGCAAAAGCGCATAAATGATAGCAGTCTTAAAACCCATCACTAAAATGAGTAAAAAGATGACAACAAAGAACTTCTCTATGAAGAAACTCACATTAATTTGCATCCCTATCGTAATGAAAAAAAGGGCTAAGAAGAGGTTTTTTAATTGCGCGAATTCTTCTTGGACATTGATTTTATAGCGCGATTTAGAAATGGCCATGCCCACAATGAACGCCCCTAAAGACATAGAAAACCCAAAAAAATGGCTCAAACCCGCCGCGCTGCAAACAATCACTAAAATCGTGCCTATAAAAATTTCAGGCAAATGCGTGTCTTTTGCTTGCTCTAAGATGAGATTAGCCCCTTTTTTTCCAGGCAATAATAAAAGAACTAAAATAATCCCTGCTGAAATAAGGGTTTTAAGAATGAGTAAATTAACATTAGAGTCTTTACTGCCTAGAATCGTCAAAATTAAAAGCATGGGAATGGCTGCAATATCTTGGAAAATCAAAATCCCCACCGCGCTCTTTCCCATGGGTGTGCTAAGCTGTTTGGAATCTTCAAAGAATTTCAGCACAATGGCGGTTGAAGAGAGCGAAAGCCCCATGCCTAAAACAAGGGAAAAAATGGGTGAAAGACCCAAGACAAAATACCCTAATAAAAAAGCGATTAAAGCGCATAAAACTACTTGTAAAAGCCCAAAAACGAGCACTTCTTGTTTGATGGATTTGAGCTTGTCAAAATTAAATTCAATGCCTATCATAAACATTAAAAAGACGATACCAAATTCACCAATATCAGACAATAAATTAAAATCATTAATTTTAAAAAAAGCCGCTAAGACCGTTCCTGTGCAAATGTAACCAATGATAACAGGCATGTCTAATTTCTTTAAAAAGATCCCAAAACCTACAGCAAGCCATAAGCCAGCAATAACAATATAAAGTGTGCTATTTTCCATAAAAACCTTTCCCCATGTTTTAAAGAAATAAAAGCGAAACTATCCTATTAAATTGAGCCATTAAATAACACTATTAAATAAAATAATATCTATCAAATATATATAAGTAATTTATTATTTAAATCTCACTAAACCCATATTCAAACGCAAATACCAAACACTCTATTTAGTAAAATAAAAATTAAAACGCTAGGATTATACTGCACTAAAGCAAACTTTCTATTTATGAAAAAGATTTTTGAACCCCAACCTTTTAAGAGTAGGCTAGGGTCTAATTTGATGGAGAAGAGCGGATGAAAGAATAAATCAGAAAGTAAAGACATAATCCACATACCAAGAATAGTAGCGGATAAGCCCTACATCTTTGCTGCCTTGATTAACCATAGGGAATTTCACGCCCGCTTCAAATGCACTGCGATCCCCAATGCGCATTCTCCCACCTAAATTCCATAAGAACTGGAATCTCGTTTGATTGACATCATAAGGGAACATCCAAGTGTTTCCAGCTAACTGAACGCCACCGATGAGACCTAGAGCGAATTTATCCAAAGGAATGAGATTGACAATCAAATCGCCACCGCCACCATAGGTGAGCAAATTGGTTTTTGTGTGTTCAGTCCCTGAAGTGTTAAACCAATCTAAAAAGCCATACACCCTAGCCCCAAACCATTTATTGGCAAAGCCTACAAAACCTAATTTGAAATTCAAACCATAAAGATCATTGCCATGGCGCCAATCAGAATAATTGCTGTTATAAGGGCCATAACGACCTTGCTGATAACCCGCACCCATAAAAAATCCATTCACTTCGCCAGCAAGGGCTAAACTCGTGCTCAAGCTTAAAATACAAGCAATTCTTTTAATCATAATAAATCCTTCTCTCGTTGAATTAAAGTTACACCCTAGAATCGGTTATTTTTCTAAAAGATTTAATTTTTTATCAAAGATTGAGGGTTTTAGAGTGAAAATATTGATTAAATATGGATAAGTGAAATACACCTACAAAACCATCTCAAACTTTTAAAATACAAATTTTTAAGATACAAATAGGTATAATCACCAACTCCAATCATTTAACAAAAGGGAATTCTATGAAAAATACTTTCAAAGCGTTTGCCTTTTTAATCGTATTTTTTCAAGCGCTCTGTTGGCACAGGATTTAAAAATTGCTGCTGCTGCTAATTTCACATGCGTTTTAAAAGCCCTTGTTAAAGAATTCCAAAAAGAACACTCAAAAGACGCTATTAGTATTAGCTTTAATTCTTCAGGCAAACTCTACGCTCAAATCATCCAAAACGCCCCTTTTGATTTATTCATTTCAGCAGATATTACTAGACCTAAAAAGCTTTATGATGAAAAAATAACCCCTTTTAAAGGAGAAGTCTATGCTAAAGGCGTGTTGGTTTTATGGAGCGAAAATCTGAAAATGGATTCTTTAGAAATTCTTAAAGATCCTAAAATTAAGCGTATCGCTATGGCTAATCCTAAATTAGCCCCTTATGGAAAAGCCAGTATGGAAGTCTTAGATCGTTTAAAACTCACTTTCAGTCTTAAATCTAAAATCATTTATGGCGCTTCTATTTCTCAAACCCATCAATTTGTCGCTACTAAAAACGCTCAAATAGGCTTTGGAGCGTTATCCTTGATTGATAAAAAAGATAAAAACCTCTCTTATTTCATCATTGATAAAGCCCTTTATAACCCTATTGAACAAGCCTTGATTATCACTAAAAATGGGGCTAATAACCCTTTAGCTAAAGTCTTTAAAGATTTTTTATTCAGACCTAAAGCTAGAGCTGTCTTTAAAGAATACGGCTATATTGTGGATTAAAACGCATAAAAAAGGCGAACAATAGATCATGAATTTTTGATTACCATGCGTTTGAGCTTTTCTTTAGCTTTTATTACCACCCTTATTTTACTCCCTATAGGGATTTTTTTAGGCTATTTTTTAAGCCTTAAACGCAATTTTTTAACGAGCTTAACCGAAATGCTTGTGTATATGCCTTTAGTTTTGCCCCCAAGCGTGCTAGGGTTTTATCTTCTTTTCATTTTTTCGCCTCCTTCTTTTTTGGGAGCGTTTTTACAAGATGCGTTAAATGTGAAACTTGTTTTTAGCTTTCAAGGGCTTATTTTAGGGAGTGTGATTTTTTCTTTACCCTTTATGGTAAGCCCTATTAAAAGCGCATTAATTTCCTTGCCCACTTCTTTAAAAGAAGCCAGTTATAGTTTGGGTAAAGGGGAATATTACACCCTTTTTTTTGTCCTACTCCCTAACATTAAACCCAGTTTATTGATAGCTATCATTACAACTTTTACGCACACTATAGGTGAATTTGGCGTGGTGATGATGCTTGGGGGTGATATATTAGGGGAAACAAGAGTGGCTAGTATTGCGATTTTTAACGAAACTGAAGTACTCAATTACCCTAAAGCCCACCAATACGCCTTAACGCTCACGCTTATCAATTTTAGCAGGGCTTGAAGCCGTGAATAGTGGCTATATTGAAGCCAATCATTCAGTGTGGCTAGACACCCAAAAAAAAAGATTTTTTTAAAACCACAACAACGAAAAATCGGCTTTGTGTTTCAAGATTACGCCCTATTCCCTCATTTAAGTGTGTATCAAAACATCGCCTTTGCTCACCCTAAAGATAAAAATAAAATCCACGAAGTGTTACGCTTAATGCGTTTAGAAAATCTAAGCCAGCAAAGAATTCCTCAACTCTCTAGCGGACAAGCCCAACGAGTCGCTTTAGAAAGAGCTTTAATCGCAGCCAAGAATTTATTGCTTTTAGATGAGCCTTTAAACGCCTTGGATAATGCCTTAAAAAACGAAGTGCAACAAGATTTGCTTGATTTTATCAAGCGTGAAAATTTAAGCGTGTTATTGGTAAGCCATGATCCAAATGAAACAACCAAACTCGTGCGAACTTCTCTCTTTTTAAACAATGGCGTTATTGATCCTAATCAAGAAAATCTGCCTTTTTCAAACCGCTTATTGATAAAACTTCTCTTTGAAGATGAAAATTATTGCCATTATGAGGTCATTCCTCAAACGATCAGTTTGCCAAAAGATTGCCTGAACCCAACTTTTAAGCTTGATTTCAATCAGGGTAAAAAATTTTAGAAATATTTTTTTCATTTTTCTCTTAAAACCCTTTTATTTTTCAAAAAATGCAAATTTTATGCACCCATTTTAGTATGAGAAATAGCGCTAAAGTTTTAGGGAGTCGCTCTCATAACAACCGCTAAAATCAAACTCTTTTATTATTAGCATTCAATGAAAACAGAGCCAATCTTTTAGTTTTTCAAAAAATTTTCTATTCTTTTGACGCTCTCTGTTTGGCCTAAAATAAAAAGTGCTTCTTTAAGGCCTATCCCACCCCCCTTACCCAAAAGGGCTAATCTTAAAGGCTGCATAAAACTACCCGCTTTAATCTTTTCTTCTTCAATGATTTTGTGCATAGCGTTTTCTAGAGCGCTTTCATCGTTGAAATTGGCTTTATTTAATTCCAGCTTAAACTTTTCTAACAAGGGCATAATAAGCGCTTGATTGAGCTTTTTAAAAACCTTTTCTTCATATTCCACAGGAGCGATTAAAACCTCATCTATTTTAAGGGCTAATTCTTTTAAAGTTTGAGATCTTTCTTTGAGAGCGTCCAACAAGCGATCTAATTGGGTGGGGTTTAAATGCGAGAGATCGCTAAAACTAAAAGGCTTTAAAAGCTCCAATAATCCTTGAGCGCTTTGGTTTTTTAAATAGTGAGCGTTGATCCAATTAAGCTTGTGCCAGCTAAAGCAACTGGGCGAAGAATTTAAATCTTTAGGGTCAAACCATTCTAGTAATTCTTGCATGCTAAAAATCTCTTTATCGTGATAGCTCCACCCCAAACGCGCTAAAAAATTCACTAACGCTTCCTTAAGATAGCCCATTTCTTGATAGTCCATCACATTAGTGGCCCCATGGCGTTTGCTTAATTTTTGTCCTTCTTCATTCAAAATCATCGGCACATGGAAAAAATTAGGGATTTTAAAATTTAAAGCCTTATAGAGAATGATTTGTTTAGGGGTGTTAGAAAGGTGATCATCGCCTCTAATCACATCAGTAATCCCCATTAAAGCGTCATCAATGGTAACCACAAAGTTATAAGTGGGCGTTCCATCGCTTCGTGTGATAATAAAATCGTCTAATTCGTTAGTATTCACTTTCACTACACCTTTAACTCCGTCATTAAAACCAACCACCTCATTTTGTGGGACTTTAATCCTTACTACAGGCTCTATGCCTTTAGGGGGCGTGCCTTTAAAATCACGATAACGATTGTCATAGCGTGGGGTTTCTTTCCTGGCCTTTTGTTCTTCTCTCAAAGCGTCCAACTCATCTTTACTCATGTAGCAATAATAGGCTTTGTCTTCATCTAAGAGTTTTTGGATATATTCTCTATAGATTCCAAAGCGTTTGGATTGGTAGAGGATTTCTCCATCGTATTCTAGCCCTACCCATTTGAAAGCCTCTATAATAGCGTTAGCCGCTTCTATAGAGTTACGACTCAAATCCGTGTCTTCAATGCGTAAAAAAAATTTTCCTTGATTGGCTCGTGCAAAAAGATAATTAAAGATGGCTGTTCTTAAGCCTCCTATGTGGAGATAGCCAGTGGGCGATGGAGCGAAGCGCGTAACGATCGAACTCATTATTCTAACCTTAAAAATAAAATACTCTTATTGTATTCAAAAATGGCTTAAAAATGGTTTCACTTTTTTCTATTAAAAGTGTATTATTGAGATTATTTTTGATTAAATGCCTTCAAACGCTCTTTCTATTGAAGAAATCGCTCGCCTAGTCAATGTTTCTCATAGCAGCGTGCATAACTGGATCAAAACCAATCTTTTAGAGAAACTAGAGATTGATCACAAAATTTATGTGAAAACAAGCTCTTTTTTAGATTTTTGCCGCAACCATTTAGGGAAAAACAAACTTAACAAATACGCTAACAAATCCTTAAAAGGCACGCATAACCATCAAGAATTGGTTTTAAAATACCTAAAAATACTAGAAAATAGCTCTGATTTAGAAAAGTTGGGTTCTTATTATGAAGAAGAGCTTTCTAACACCACCAGAAATTTAGAAGGCATTTACTACACTCCTAATAAAGTAGTAGAACAACTTTTCACTATCCCTAAAGATTTTGATGCCTCTCAAGCGGTTTTTTGCGATCCGGCTGTGGGGAGCGGGAATTTTATCATGCATGCTTTAAAACTGGGGTTTAAGGTTGAAAATATTTATGGCTATGATACGGACGCTTTTGCTATCGCTTTGATTAAAAAGCGTATTAAAGAGCGTTATCATTTAGATTGCCCTAATATTGTGCAAAAAGATTTTTTAAATTTAAAACACACCCCACAATTTGATTGCATTTTCACTAACCCGCCATGGGGTAAGAAATACAATCAAAACCAAAAAGAAAATTTCAAACAGCAATTCAACCTCTCTCAAAGCCTAGATAGCGCGTCGCTCTTTTTTATAGCGAGTTTGAATTGTTTAAAAGAAAACGCCCATTTGGGGCTATTATTACCAGAAAGTTGTTTGAATATTGATGCGTTTAGCAAAATGCGAGAAATGGCTCTGAAGTTTCAAATCAGAAGCCTTATTGATTTTAACAAACCCTTTAAAACCCTAATGACTAAGGCTGTGGGTTTGGTGCTTAAAAAAACCCCTAACAAGGATCAAAAAATCTCATGCTTTTATCAAAATAGTAAGTTCAAACGCTCACCCTCTTCTTTTTTTAACAACCCTAAAAAGATTTTTAATATCCATTGCTCTAGCAAAGAAAATAAAATTTTAGACCACCTTTTTTCCATTTCTCATATAACTTTAAAAAATAACGCTCATTTTGCTTTAGGGATTGTTACAGGCAACAATAAAGAAAAATTACACTCCAAACAAGAAAAAAATACCATTCCTATTTTTAGGGGTTCAGATATTTTAAAAGACAGATTAAAAGCCCCTAGCCAATTCATTAACGCTGATTTAAAAGACTGCCAGCAAGTCGCTCCCTTAAGCCTTTATCAGTCTAGAGAAAAAATCGTGTATAAATTCATTTCTTCAAAGCTTGTTTTTTTTATGATAATAAGCAACGCCTTTTTTTAAATAGCGCGAACATGTTTGTTTTAAAAGAAAATTTTCCTATCAACGCTAATGCGCTAAAAGAATTATTAAACAGCGATTTAATGCAATTTATTTTTGAATCGCTTTTTAAAACGCATAAAATTTTAAGAAAAGATTTGGAATGCTTGCCCCTAATACAATTTATCAACAATCGTTTTGATGAAAAATTTTATTTAAAAAATTTAGGGATAGAAAAAAAAGACCCTAAACATTTTACAATCAGGAAAAATCATGCACATCGCTTGTCTTTTAGCTTTGGGGGATAATCTCATCACGCTTAGCCTTTTAAAAGAAATTGCTTTCAAACAGCAACAACCCCTTAAAATCCTAGGCACTCATTTGACTTTAAAAATCGCCAAGCTTTTAGAATGCGAAAAACATTTTGAAATCATTCCTCTTTTTGAAAATATCCCTGCTTTTTATGACCTTAAAAAACAAGGCGTTTTTTGGGCGATGAAGGATTTTTTATTGTTGTTAAAAGCCATTAAAAAGCATCAAATCAAACATTTGATTTTAGAAAAACAGGATTTTAGAAGTGCTCTTTTAGCCAAATGCATTCCAATAACCACTCCAAATAAAGGAATTAAAAATGTTTATCAAAACCGCCAGGAGTTGTTTTTTCAAATTTATGGGCATGTTTTTGATTATTCTCCATATCCCATGAATTTAAAAAACCCCAAAAAGATTTTGATCAACCCCTTTACAAGAGAAAAGGATAAAAACATTTCTTTAGAGCATTTGCAAATCGTTTTAAAACTCTTGAAACCCTTTTGTGTTACGCTTTTAGATTTTGAAGAACGATACGCTTTTTTACAAAATGAAGCCACTCACTATCGCGCTAAAACCAGTTTAGAAGAAGTTAAAAACCTGATTTTAGAAAGCGATTTGTATATAGGGGGGGATTCGTTTTTGATCCATTTGGCTTACTATTTAAAGAAAAATTATTTTATCTTTTTTTATAGGGATAATGATGATTTCATGCCACCTAATAGTAAGAATGAAAATTTTCTAAAAGCCCATAAAAGCCATTCTATAGAACAGGATTTAGCCAAAAAATTCCGCCATTTGGGGCTATTATAATATTGTGTTATACTTCTGATTTCAATTTTGCTTGTTAGGACATTCATGAAAAATATTAGAAATATCGCTGTAATCGCGCATGTTGATCATGGGAAAACTACTTTAGTAGATGGCTTACTTTCTCAATCTGGCACATTTAGTGAGAGAGAAAAAGTGGATGAAAGGGTGATGGATAGCAATGATTTGGAAAGAGAAAGAGGCATTACTATCCTGTCTAAAAACACCGCCATTTATTACAAAGACACTAAAATCAATATCATTGACACTCCTGGGCATGCTGATTTTGGGGGCGAAGTGGAGCGCGTTTTAAAAATGGTGGATGGGGTGTTGCTTTTAGTGGACGCTCAAGAAGGGGTCATGCCTCAAACTAAATTCGTGGTTAAAAAGGCTTTGAGTTTTGGGATTTGCCCGATTGTGGTGGTGAATAAGATTGATAAGCCTGCCGCTGAACCAGATAGAGTGGTGGATGAAGTTTTTGACTTGTTCGTAGCGATGGGGGCTAGCGATAAACAATTGGATTTCCCTGTGGTGTATGCTGCTGCTAGAGATGGCTATGCGATGAGAAGTTTAGACGATGAAAAGAAAAATTTAGAGCCTTTGTTTGAAACGATTTTAGAGCATGTGCCAAGCCCTAGCGGGAGCGTGGATGAGCCTTTGCAAATGCAAATTTTTACGCTTGATTATGACAATTATGTGGGCAAAATTGGTATCGCTAGAGTGTTTAATGGCTCGGTTAAAAAGAATGAAAGCGTGCTGTTGATGAAAAGCGATGGGAGTAAAGAAAATGGCCGTATCACTAAGCTTATAGGCTTTTTAGGACTGGCTAGGACTGAGATTGAAAACGCTTATGCGGGCGATATTGTAGCGATTGCTGGGTTTAACGCAATGGATGTGGGCGATAGCGTCGTTGATCCCAATAACCCTATGCCTTTAGATCCCATGCATTTAGAAGAGCCTACGATGAGCGTGTATTTTGCCGTCAATGATTCGCCCTTAGCCGGGTTAGAAGGAAAGCATGTTACTGCTAATAAATTGAAAGACAGGCTCTTGAAAGAAATGCAAACCAATATCGCTATGAAATGCGAAGAAATGGGCGAGGGCAAGTTTAAAGTGAGCGGGCGTGGGGAATTACAAATCACTATTTTAGCTGAAAATTTACGCCGTGAAGGGTTTGAGTTTAGCATTTCACGCCCTGAAGTCATCATTAAAGAAGAAAATGGCGTTAAATGCGAGCCTTTTGAGCATTTAGTGATTGACACGCCTCAAGATTTTAGCGGGGCCATTATTGAGAGATTAGGCAAAAGAAAAGCTGAGATGAAAGCGATGAATCCCATGAGTGACGGCTATACAAGATTAGAATTTGAAATCCCTGCAAGAGGGCTTATCGGTTATAGGAGCGAGTTTTTAACCGACACTAAGGGTGAAGGCGTGATGAATCATAGCTTTTTAGAATTCCGCCCTTTTAGCGGGAGCGTGGAATCGCGCAAAAATGGGGCGCTAATTAGCATGGAAAATGGCGAAGCGACCGCTTTTTCCCTTTTCAATATCCAAGAAAGAGGCACGCTTTTTATCAACCCCCAAACTAAGGTTTATGTGGGCATGGTCATTGGCGAGCACAGCAGGGATAATGATTTAGATGTCAATCCTATCAAATCCAAGCATTTAACCAACATGAGAGCGAGCGGGAGCGATGATGCAATCAAACTCACTCCGCCTAGGACTATGGTGTTAGAAAGAGCGTTAGAATGGATTGAAGAAGATGAGATTTTAGAAGTTACCCCCTTGAATTTAAGGATCAGGAAAAAGATTTTAGATCCTAACATGAGGAAAAGGGCGAAAAAATAAATAGAATTTTTTGGAATGCATGCCAATTTATTCAACCAAAACGCTAGTAAAAAAGATGTTTTTTTGCACAATTTACGCTCTAATAATGGGCGTTACAAACGCTACATAAAAGCCCCTTTAAGATATGGTGGAGGCAAGTCTTTAGCTGTAGGGTTAATAGTGGAGTATATACCTAATGGTGTGCGTAGGATTATTAGCCCTTTTATAGGTGGGGGGAGCGTAGAAATTGCATGCGCAACAGAGTTGGGTTTAGAAGTGTTGGGCTTTGATATTTTTGACATTTTAGTGAATTTTTATCAAGTGTTGCTCAAAGACAAACAAGCTCTTTATAATCATTTGCTCTCTTTAGAACCCACACAAGAAACTTACAGCATTATCAAACAAGAGTTAAAAACCCATTATAAAAAAGAATGCGTTTTAGACCCTTTAATTTTGGCTAGAGATTATTACTTTAACTTTAATTTAAGCTATGGGCCAGGATTTTTAGGGTGGATGAGTAAAATTTATACTGATAAACAACGCTATTTAAACGCCCTTTTAAAAATTAAAGGTTTTAATGCCTCTAGTTTAAAGGTGGAATGCTCTAGTTTTGAAGAAGTGTTGCTCGCTTATCCTAATGATTTTTTCTATCTTGATCCCCCTTATGTGTTAGAAAATTCTAAAATGTTTAAGGGGATTTATCCTATGCGTAATTTTCCTATCCACCATAATGGTTTTAAACATGAAGTATTAGCTCACATGCTAAAAAGGCATAAAGGACCATTTATTTTAAGTTATAATGACTGCGAATTTGTAAGGAATGCTTATAAAGATTTTAAAATTTTAGAACCATCTTGGCAATACACTATGGGACAAGGCGAAACCAGAATGGGTAAAAATCGCTTAGAAAGAGGCGATAATAACCATGTCAAACAATCCCATGAATTATTGATTATCAAGGAGTAAGAATGCATATTAGCGAAGTCAAAACTGCCTTTAAAATCGCTGATGTAGAATATGTGAAAGACAGCACAAAATTAAATTTCAACTATCTTAAGGATTTAAAAGATGAAAATAATCAATCTTTATCTCAAAATATTTTAACTCAAAATGTGGCTAGAGTGTATTTAATTGTTGTGGATGGTGAGATTAAAAAAATCGGTGGTTCTCAAGCAGATGGTGGGATTAAAAGCACGCTCAACATTTATAAAGATGGGGGAGTCAAAGGGAGGCCTAGTATTAGAAGTTTTGGCGTGTGGTATTTTCTTTATCACACAATACTCACAAAGGCTAAAATAGAATTTTACATGATTTATCAGCCTAATTTTGAAACTCAAGTGAAAGGCTTGTTTGGTTTTCATGCAATTAAAGATGTAAGTATAAGTTATAAACTTTTAGAGCAAGCTTGCCTGACGGATTATAGAAACAATAGCAATGACGCATTACCCGAATGGAATGTGCAAGAGCAAGGCAAAGATTGGCCAAATGATATTAAAGATGAGCATGCCAATATCACTCAAAAAGCTCAAAACGGAGAAAAGGCTGTCCATAGAAAAGCGATTGACAAACCTAGCGGAACTTTAAAAGATTAAGAAATAGTCTTAACTCAATCTCAAAAAAAAAGAACTTCAAGTCTTTACTCCATTTAAAAAGTATGGGTTTAGATGAAAGGAAAAAATAAAACTTGTATAAGGTAGCAGATATTTTTTGTGGTGCTGGAGGATTGAGCTATGGCTTTTCTATGCACCCTTATTTTGAATTAATATGGGCTAATGATATAGACAAGGATGCCATTTTAAGCTATCAAGCCAATCATAAAGAAACGCAAACCATTCTATGCGATATTATGCAACTTAATTGCCACAACTTACCAAGCGTTTCAATTGATATTTTACTAGGCGGACCACCATGCCAGAGCTATTCTACCCTTGGCAAAAGAAAAATGGATGAAAAAGCGAATCTGTTTAAAGAATATTTGCGGCTCTTAGATTTAGTAAAACCAAAAATATTTGTTTTTGAAAATGTGGTGGGTTTAATGTCTATGCAAAAAGGGCAATTATTCAAACAAATTTGTAACGCTTTTAAAGAGAGAGGTTATATTTTAGAGCATGCCATTTTAAACGCCATAGATTATGGTGTGCCTCAAATAAGAGAACGAGTGATTTTAGTGGGCACGCTTAAAAGTTTTAAGCAAAAATTTTGCTTCCCTAAACCCATAAAAACACAAGTTTCTTTAAAAGACGCGCTAGGGGATTTACCACCCATTCAAAGCGGTGAGAATGGTGATGCTTTAGGTTATCTTAAAAATGCGGATAATGTTTTTTTGGAATTTGTGCGAAATTCTAAAGAATTGAGCGAGCATAGCAGCCCTAAAAACAATGAAAAACTGATAAAAATCATGCAAACGCTAAAAGACGGACAGAATAAAGATGATTTGCCAGAAAAATTGCGCCCCAAAAGTGGTTATATTAATACCTATGCTAAAATGTGGTGGGAAAAACCAGCCCCCACCATTACAAGAAATTTTTCCACTCCAAGCAGTTCTAGATGTATCCATCCAAGAGACTCTAGAGCGTTAAGCATTAGAGAGGGGGCAAGATTACAAAGCTTTCCTGATGATTATAAATTTTATGGGAGCGCTAGCGCTAAAAGATTGCAAATTGGCAATGCCGTGCCGCCTTTATTGAGTGCAGCGCTCGCTCATGCTGTCTTTGATTTTTTAAGGGGTAAAAATGTTTGATAATAACGATTTTAAAGGTTATAGGAATTTACTGGGTTTTAATTCTCAAAATGCGTTTAAAATTTTTAGGCGCTAAAGACATACAACCTTATCAATAGTATTTATTGTTTTAAATATAATGAGTATGAATGGGAATGCTTTTTTAAAAACTCCATAGAGCGAGTGTTTTCAAAGATAGTGGACACTCATATTATTCATAAGCTGAATAATCAAGGCAGAAGATCTGAAGAAGTTTGTTTTTCTTGGATGCGTGGGTTTTTAGTAGCGGAGTTTTTTAAGGATTTTATCGCTTGTCTTTTTGGTGCACAAAAAGAAACCATCAAATTTTTTGGTGGCGATAATTTTGAGAGCATAGAAAGTTTTAAAAGAAATCCTAAAGCCGATTTTTTGTTAGACAATCATTTATTGCTAGAAGTTCAAAGCGGGTTTCAAGGGATCAATGATATTAAAGAATATAAAGTTTTAGAAGCTAAAAGGCGTTTGATAACGGATAAAATTCCTACTATTGTGGTGCATTTTGATCTGTTTAACGGGCAAGTAGCGTGCGTAGAAATTTCTAAAATTAAAGACAATGATTTGAATTGGATAACCCGCCAACAAATGGAAGGGCAGAGCGTTTTTAATATTTCGCAAAACTTTTTTGATTACAAAATTACAGAAATACCTAATAAGCCGCTTTCATAAAAATCAATAGCATAATACAGCCTAAATAAAATACAAGATAATAGCATTAAAAATGTGGTGGGTGGATTGACCGTTCGTTATTTTTTGCCCAACATTCAGAGTGAGTGTGTGTGCCTCAAATAAGAGAGAAAGTGTTTTAGTGGGCACACTTAAAAGTTTTAAACAAAAATTCCACTCCCCCAAACCCATAAAAACGCCTTTTTTCAATCAACTTGTATTTTGATTTGCATTAGTCTTTTTATTGCCTCCTGCTAAAAGTGATCCCATAAACTTCATTCCTAATTTGGAATAAGGGATCAGTAGGGGCTTCTACGCCTTTAGGGAGATCGGCTGGGAAATACACATCTTTATTGCAACCCATTCCTTCGTATTTTTCCACTTTCAATGTCCCTACCAATAATTCCTTGTGTTTGCCTTTCCAAAGCGCGGTCGTGTCGTTGGTGGCATCATTTTTATTCGCAAACACCAGATACATTTGGTATTCTATGGGCTTAGTTTTAAGGTGTTGTTGGAATGAAGAAAGCAGATAATTTGAATCTTTTTGCTTCAATTCTTGGGGGCTAAGATACTTAATGCCGTCTTTAGGCACAAATTTCCATCTCGCAGGCAATAATTTTTCTTTCTTATCTTTAAACTTGAAGGCATGCACGCTATAATAAGGTGTGTTAGCCACGCTTGAGCTAATCCCTATCGTTTTTGTGTAAGCGGCAAAATTCCTATAAGAGGGGACTTCTTCATAAAGCTTTTTGATTCTTGCTTCATCCACCTTGCCATTTTTAGGGATCCTCATCTCAAAAAATTGGGCGAATTCGTTAGGGTTTTTGGCAAAATTGATTTCTGTATTGAGCATCACCATTGTCCAGCTAGCGTTTTGTTTTTCTAATTTTAACGCCATTCCCCTCACTTTGCTTTTATCGTCCATCGCCACGCCTCCTAAAGAATACCTTACAGATGCAGGGATTTCTTTTTCATTGAGTAATGGCACATCTAAATCCTCTCTTGCTTGCGGGTTAGGGAGGAACACGCCTTTAGCGCAAAACCCCTTAGTGTGGTTGATTTTCATTTTAGGCTCTTTGGCGTTGAGTTTGTAGAAAATATCCGCAATCTCTTCAGCGCTCACTTCATGGGCTTTTAAAAAACCCAAGCTAAAAACCAAACACAAGCTCAGACCAATTTTTTTCATTTTTTCGCTCCTTATTGTTATTTTTTATATAAAACAACGCTTTTTATTGTATCAGTAAATTCCCCATTGACCCTTAAAAAAGCCTTTTTTTAATATCTTATTAGGATCTTAAAAGATTATCCTATCCATATTGCATGATCATTAGCAAGCTTTTAAGGATAAACTCGCGTTTTAAATTTTGTAATTTTTAAGAAAAATTAGCTTGATTTTAAACTAATTCTATATTCTTTTATGCTATGATTACTTCTACAGAGTAATTTATCTATTCTCAGGTAAAGTAAGGAAGAGGAATGAAATTAAAGAAACGAAAAGTTGCGGCTACATTGCTAAAGCGTTTTACCTTGCCACTATTGTTCACTACGGGTTCATTAGGGGCGGTTACTTATGAGGTGCATGGGGATTTTATCAACTTCTCCAAAGTGGGTTTTAACCATTCGCCTATTAACCCTGTTAAAGGTATCTATCCCACAGAAACTTTTGTTAACCTTACGGGTAAGCTAGAGGGGTCTGTGCATTTAGGTAGAGGATGGACCGTGAATTTAGGCGGTGTTTTGGGCGGACAAGTTTATGATAGCACTAGGTATGATAGGTGGGCAAAGGATTTTACCCCCCCAAGCTATTGGGATAAAACTTCTTGCGGCACTGATTCTTTGAGCCTTTGTATGAATGCCACTAAAATGTGGCAGCAACAAGGGCCAGGCGGTATTATTGACCCTAGAGGTATTGGTTGGGAATATATGGGTGAGTGGAACGGCTTGTTCCCCAACTACTATCCGGCTAACGCCTACTTGCCTGGGGGTTCAAGACGCTATGAAGTTTATAAAGCGAATCTCACCTATGATAGCAACAGAGTCCATATGGTAATGGGGCGTTTTGATGTTACGGAGCAGGAGCAAATGGATTGGGTTTACCAATTGTTCCAAGGTTTTTATGGGACTTTCAAGCTTACCAATAAGATGAAGTTCTTGCTCTTTAGCTCTTGGGGTCGTGGTATCGCTGACGGTCAGTGGTTGTTCCCTATCTATCGTGAAAAGCCTTGGGGTATTCATAAAGCCGGTATTATTTATCGCCCTACAAAGAATTGGATGATCCACCCTTATGTGTATCTTATCCCAGAAGTAGGCACATTGCCCGGTGTTAAAGTAGAGTATGATACCAATCCTGAGTTTAGAGGGATAGGCATGAGAAACAGAACGACTTTCTATGCGTTGTATGACTATCGTTGGAATAACGCTGAATACGGTCGTTATGCGCCCGCTCGTTATAACACTTGGGATCCGTTCTTGGATAATGGTAAGTGGCGTGGCTTGCAAGGTCCTGGTGGTGCGACGCTCTTTTTGCGCCACCATATAGATATTAACAACTACTTTGTGGTTGGTGGTGCTTATCTCAACATTGGTAACCCTAACATGAACTTAGGTACTTGGGGTAACATCATCGCTGTGGATGGTATCGAACAATGGGTTGGCAGTATCTACAGCTTAGGGTTTGCGGGGATTGACAACATTACCGACGCTGACGCATTCACCGAGTATGTTAAAGGTGGAGGCAAGCATGGTAAGTTTAGTTGGAGCGTTTATCAACGCTTCACTACCGCTCCAAGGGCTTTGGAATATGGTATTGGTATGTATCTAGACTATCAGTTCAGTAAGCATGTTAAAGCGGGTCTCAAACTCGTATGGTTAGAGTTCCAAATTCGTGCGGGTTACAACCCTGGAACCGGTTTCCTTGGGCCAAACGGTCAGCCGCTTAACTTGAATAATGGTTTGTTTGAATCTTCTGCGTTCGCACAAGGTCCTCAAAACATGGGCGGTATCGCAAAAAGCATTACCCAAGATAGAAGCCATTTGATGACACACATCAGTTATAGCTTCTAAGAGAGTTCCCCTATCTCTTAGATATGCCTTCTTTTATATTTTTATTTTAATATCTTTGGGAGTTAGGGTTTTGGAAATTAAGAAATATTTTTCTTACTCTCTATTTTTTTTGTTTTTTTCTAGTCTCTTTTTATCCAAACTTCAAGCTTATAAATTCAACATGAGCATTGTTGGAAAGGTGAGTAGCTATACCAAGTTTGGCTTTAACAATCAAAGATACCAACCTTCTAAAGACATTTATCCTACAGGTAGCTATACTTCTTTGCTCGGTGAATTGAATTTAAGTATGAGTTTATACAAGGGTTTGAGAGCGGAAGTGGGGGCTATGATGGCAGCGCTTCCCTATGACTCTACCGCCTATCAAGGCAACAATATCCCTAATGGCCAGCCCGGCTCTAGGACCGATCCTTTTGGGGCGGGTATCTTTTGGCAATATATTGGTTGGTATGCAGGGCATAGTGGTTTGCAAGTGCAAAAACCTCGTTTAGCCATGGTGCATAACGCTTTTTTGAGCTACAACTACAAAAAAGACAAATTCAGTTTTGGCGTGAAAGGGGGGCGCTATGATGCTGAAGAGTATGATTGGTTCACTTCTTACACTCAAGGGGTTGAAGGCTTTGTCAAATATAAAGACACCAGATTAAGAGTGATGTATTCAGACGCTAGGGCTTCAGCATCAAGCGACTGGTTTTGGTATTTTGGGCGTTACTATACAAGCGGTAAGGCTCTAATGGTAGCGGATTTGAAATATGAAAAAGACAACTTAAAAATCAACCCTTATTTTTATGCGATCTTTCAAAGAATGTATGCACCAGGCATTAATATCACTTACGACACTAACCCTAATTTCAACAATAAAGGTTTTCGTTTTGTAGGCACTTTCGTGGGGTTTTTCCCCATTTTTGCCACTCCGGCTAATGAAAATGATATTATCCTCTTCCAACAAGTGCCGTTAGGAAAAAGCGGGCAAACTTATTTCTTGCGCACCCGTTTTTACTATAATAAATGGCAATTTGGGGGCAGTGTCTATAAAAATATCGGTAACGCTAATGGTGATATCGGTATTTATGGGGATCCTTTGGGGTATAACATTTGGACGAATAGTATTTATGATGCCGAAATTAACAATATTGTTGGTGCTAATGTTATTAACGGATTTTTATATGTAGGCTCACAGTATAGGGGGTTTAGTTGGAAAATTTTAGGTCGTTGGACGGATAGCCCAAGGGCTGATGAAAGGAGTCTTGCGCTCTTTTTGAGTTATTTTTCTAATAAGTATAATATTAGAATGGATTTGAAGCTAGAATATTATGGCAATATCACCAAAAAAGGCTATTGTATTGGGTATTGTGGCATGTATGTTCCAGCCGATCCTAATGGACCTGGGACACAGCCTCTAACACATAATGTGTATTCTGACAGGAGTCATATAATGTTTAACATTACTTATGGTTTTAGGATTTACTAGCATTTTATCCTTAATGGATATTTTTGATTAGCCTTTTTAAAATATTGAAAGGCTCTGCTCCAATCAAATATTAATACTCAAAAAGCCTTATTTAACTTTATTATTCAATATTTAATATACTAGAACAAGGCTACTACAAAAGACATTAAAAGCCCTCTAGCAACAAGCCTAGAAGGCGCCTTACATCAAAAAATCACGCAAAGGTTAGTGAGTAACATTGTCAGAAACATACCGACCACTTACATTTTTAAGAAGTTAGACGAACTAAGTCCCGCTCTATCGCTTGCACTATAATATAATGAACTGGTATTTTTAAAAAAAGAAATCAACATGCCTAACACCACTGCAGAAAAAGACTACACACAATACAGCGAAAAACAGCTTTTTAACTTTTTAAATTCTATCAAGACCCAACAAAAAAGAGCGTTAGAAAAATTAAAAGAAATCCAAGCTCAAAAACAAAGAATCAAAAAAGCGCTCCAATTGAAAGCGCTCCATTTAACCGAAAATGGATACACCATAAGAGAATAGCAAGAAATCTTAGCAAGAGATAAAGACACCAAGAACCGCCTTTGTTTTAAAAGCATAGAGGATTTTAAAAAGCAAAACTTATAAATAAGATTTAAAAATGCTGATGATTGAAACCAGTAAAAATTTGATAAGGATCTTAAAAAACCTGTTCAAAACGGGTTTGATTTAAAGTTTTAAAGTGGTTGAAAATTGAGCCAAAGAGTAACGCTCCCAAATACAAAGACCGATCGCTCAAAGGCGGTTTAAAAGATTAATACCACCTAAAACCGGATTTATTGCTTGTCTATCAAATTAAAAAACAAGAAAACGCTCTCTTTTTAGTAAGACTGGGCAGTCATAGCGAGTTGTTTTAAGCCACCCATAACGCTCTTAAACTAACCGCCCACCAACTACCCCCCCTTTTTTAGGGATAAAATTTAGGGTTAAAACACCGCTTACGCTTTTTTTGCTTTTTAAATACCCTCGTGTTTCCCGCTTTTTAAATACCCTCGTGTGCGCATTTCCTTGCGCTTCAAAGCCCCTTCATAACGGCGGATTTCAACCTCTGTTTTAGGCTCGTATTTAGGCATGGGGGTGGGTTTGCCATTTTCTACAGCTACCATGGTGAAATAGCATGAATTAGTGTGCATGATTTCACGAGTTTTAATATCTTCGCTCAAAACCTTAATCCCCACTTCGCACGAGGTGTTTCCCACATAATTGATGCTGGCTAAAAAAGTGAGCAAATTCCCTACAGGAATGGGATATTTAAAAGTGACCCCATCCACGCTTAAAGTGACCGTTCCTTTACCGCAATAACGAGCCGAGCACACATAAGCCACT
Source organism: Helicobacter pylori (assembly GCF_001653475.1). NCBI lineage: Bacteria > Pseudomonadati > Campylobacterota > Epsilonproteobacteria > Campylobacterales > Helicobacteraceae > Helicobacter > Helicobacter pylori. The sequence goes on from NZ_CP011487.1 coordinate 430,169, forward strand.
TTATCCAATAAATTCAATAATTCCCCCCCATGCATGACATTGTTGAAATTAGCGGTTGTAGGCACAACCAGATAGCTCATCAATAATTTAGTGCAATCCGCTGTGTCTAGGGAAAAATCAAAATGATTGGAATGCGATGATTGTATGTGGGGCATTGTTTCTCCTTGAATTAAAATTGATGTTAAAAATGTTTTTTGTAAAAAACATTCCAAGAACTATATATTAGTAAAAATTAAGTAATATTAAGTGAATATTAGAGGAATTATAAAAATAATAAGAGGGTTGGCGTTAGATAATGGGCGTTGGAGAGAGAAAAGAAAGCCAAAAGGTAGCGATTATCACTGGGGCGAGTTCTGGGATTGGGTTAGAGTGTGCGTTAATGCTGTTAGATCAAGGGTATAAAGTCTATGCACTCTCTAGGCACGTGACTTTGTGCGTAGCGTTAAACCATGCGTTATGCGAGAGCATTGATATTGATGTGAGCGATTCTAACGCTTTAAAAGAAGTGTTTTCAAACATCAGTGCTAAAGAAAATCATTGCGATGTTTTGATCAATTCCGCCGGTTATGGGGTGTTTGGGAGCGTAGAAGACACGCCTATTGACGAGGTTAAAAAACAATTTGGTGTGAATTTTTTTGCCCTTTGTGAAGTGGTGCAGTTTTGTTTGCCCTTACTGAAAAACAAGCCTTACTCTAAGATTTTTAATCTTTCTTCCATAGCAGGGCGTGTGAGCATGCTCTTTTTAGGCCATTACAGCGCGAGTAAGCATGCCTTAGAGGCTTATAGCGATGCCTTGCGTTTAGAGCTTAAACCCTTTAACATTCAGGTGTGTTTGATTGAGCCAGGCCCGGTGAAAAGCAACTGGGAAAAAACCGCTTTTGAAAACGATGAGCGAAAAGATAGCCTTTATGCATTAGAGGTGGATGCGGCTAAAAGCTTTTATTCTGGCGTGTATCAAAAAGCTTTAAGCGCTAAAGAAGTGGCGCAAAAAATCGTTTTTCTTACCATGAGTCCAAAAATCAAGGCCCGCTATTTGATCGGCTTAAAAACCCAATTATTGTTAGCGTTGTATAGAATCCTCCCCAGTAGTTGGTATGATTCTTTGTTTAGATTGATCGTTCTTAAAAGGAAGCGTGATGCTTAAAACCTATCATATTGCATTAGCTTGCGTGATTTTAGCAGTGGTGGTGCTTTTATTTGGAGGGGAGTCTTTGAGTTTGGAAGAATGGCAAGAAGTGTGTCTCAATGTGAAAAACCACTTTTTGCACAATGAAGAACTGAGCTCTTTAAGTATTATTATTTTAGAAATACGACTACCACGAGTGATTTTAGCGCTCTTGGTGGGAGCGAGTTTGTCCGGGAGTGGGGTGGTGATGCAAACGATTTTCAGAAACCCCTTAGTCGATCCTTTTTTATTAGGGATTTCTAGTGGGGCGATGCTAGGCGTGGCGATGGCGATAGCGGTAGTGGAGTCTAATATTGCGATTTTAGCGTTTTTTGGGGCAATTTTAGCCAGTCTTGCCGTCTTAGCGATGAATAGGGTTTTAGGCAATTCCGTCCTTTCATTGGTGCTTTCAGGGGTGGTGTTGAGCGCGTTTTTAAGCGCGCTAGCCGGAGCGATAAAATTCTTTGTGATCCCCGAAAAAGCGCAAGCGATTGTCGTGTGGCTTTTAGGGAGCTTGTCTTTGAGCAGTTATAAGGATTGCTTGATCGCTTTCATAGGGCTATCTTTAGGCTTTATCCCGCTTTTTTTGTTAAGGTGGCGCATCAATTTATTGAGCTTGAGCGATGCGCAAAGTTTGAGTTTGGGTATTAATCCGGTGCTGTTGCGATCGCTTTGTTTGGTGTGCGTGAGCGTTGCGAGCGCTTTAGCGGTGAGCGTGTCCGGCACGATTGGTTGGATTGGGTTAGTCATTCCGCATGTAGCGAGGTTGTTTTTTGGGGCGAATTTGCAAAAACTGCTTTTAAGCTCTTTGTTAATGGGAGCATTTTTCTTGCTTTTAGCGGATGTGGTGGCTAAAACCATTACCCCCTATGATTTACCGGTAGGCATTGCGACAAGCGTTTTAGGAGCGCCTTTCTTCTTGTGGCTTTTATTCAGAACTAGGGGGGTGTAATGGTCTTAGAAGTTAAAAACCTGTCCTTTAAATATTCTCAAAAACTCATTTTGGATAAATTGAGTTTCAGCGTGCCAAAAAACAGCATTACAAGCATACTAGCGCCTAATGGCTCCGGTAAAACCACGCTTTTAAAATGCCTTTTAGGGCTTTTAAAGCCTTTAGAAGAAACCGAAATTAAAGCGTGTAACAAAGATATTTTACCCTTAAAGCCTTATGAAAAAGCCAAATTGATTGCTTATATCCCCCAAGTGGAATATTATGCGTTTAATTTCAGCGTGCTGGATTTTGTTTTAATGGGGAAAGCGACGCATTTGAATCTGTTCGCTATGCCTAAAGCTAAGCACATTAAAGAAGCTATTGGCGTTTTAGAGCGCTTGAATTTAGAGTCCTTAAAAGATCAAGGCATCAATGATTTGTCCGGCGGTCAAAGGCAAATGGTGCTTTTAGCCAGAAGTTTATTGCAAAGAACGCCTTTATTGTTACTGGATGAGCCTACGAGTGCTTTAGATTTAAAAAATCAAGCCCTTTTTTTTGATGCGATTAAAGATGAGATGAAAAAACGAGAATTGAGCGTTTTAGTCAATATCCATGATCCGAATTTGGTTGCCAGGCACTCCACGCATGTGGTCATGCTCAAAGATAAAAAACTTTTCTTGCAAGCTTCCACGCAAATCGCTATGACTTCACACAATTTAAGCGCGCTCTATGATACGCCATTAGAAGCGATTTGGCATGATAATAAGCTTGTCGTGTATGCGTTGTAGGGCTTGAAAATAGAGGATCTTGGTTATAATGTTTCAATTATTTTTATTTTCAAGGGATTTATATGAAAATTAGTGCATCTGTTACCCCCCCATTTCAGACTATTCCTATAGTAGTAGCTTTTGACAATAATTATTGCATCCCTGCTGGTGTGAGTTTATATTCCATGCTTTCTTGTGCCAAGCAAGAAAGAGATGGAGTAAAACTTTTTTATCAAATCCATTGTTTAGTGGATAGTTTGAGTACTGAAAGTATAGAAAAAATAAAGCGAACTATAGCCCCATTTAGCGCATTTTCTAATATTGAATTTTGTGATATTTCAAAGAATGACGCTTACCCTTTTAAATTGATTTCTCAACTTTTCTTAAGAGTCAATTCTTTTGCTAAAAAGCGTTTTACTAAAATGATTTTATGCCGTTTGCTACTAGCGAGTATTTTTCCTCAATATGAAAAAATTATCACATTTGATGTGGATACCTTGTTTGCGGGCGATATTAGCGAGAGCTTTTTTATCCCTATGGATGGAGAGTATTGGGGAGCAGTTAAAGAAGACTTTTCATTGATTGGCATTCATAGCGCTAATGATTTGTTTTTGTCTCGTCTTAACTGGTCTAGTGGAATGGGTGTTAAAATCAGTCATAAAAGCCTAACCTTTCAAGAAGTGGAAATTTTATATGAAAACCCTTATTAATGCAGGTTTTATGCTAGTCAATTTGGCGTTGTGGAGGGAGCGTCATTTGGAAGAAAAACTGATTGATTTTTTTAAAACAAGAGATGAAGGGCTTTTGTTGCCAGAGCAAGATTTATTTGTGCTTGTTTGTCAAGGGTGTATTTTAGAAATACCTTGCAAGTATAATGTCCATCCACGCATGGTTGGGACGAGGATGATACCTAAAAAATCTGATGCTTGCATGTTGCATTTTTATGCTGATGAAAAGCCTTGGAAACATTTTGGCTACCCGTATTCTCAAGAATGGCACCAAGTAGCTTTTAAAACTTCTTTTGATTCTTTAGTTTTTGAGAATTTAGTGGGTAAAATTAAAAGTTTTACTGAAATTAATGACCACAACAAAAAGGATTTTTTTGAATTTTTAAACACTAGGCTGAATAAAAAACTTCTAATAAAATATGTTTTATTTAAGATTTTTAAAAAGCTAGAGTCTTTTTGTTTGCGTTAGTGGAGTTTATTTTAAAGGCTAATCCCTTAGGTTGGTTTGCTAATAACACACTAGCATGAAAGGGGTGATAAACCAAATCAAACATGAGATTAAACCCTTCCCCTAGTTACGCTTTTTAAATCCATCACATCCCATGCTTTAAGCATGGGTTTAAGAGCGGTATTTAGAAACTATACCTCATTCCTAAATTGGAAGCGAAATGGCTTGCATTGGAAATCAAGTTGTGTAAATAAATAAAGCCCAAATTCAAAAACACTTCTTTAGCCAATTGCAATTCCCCACCCATCATCACTCTAGCATGGGTATTTAAAGGATTGCGAGCGGCATTCACTTTAAAGGTGTTTAAAGACACCGCATTGCTAGAACCAAAATTAGCAAATTCTTGTAAAACTCCAGCATTCATATAGAAGTATGAAGTGTCCCCATAATAATAACGCGCTTCCACATTAGCACTAGCGTTGAATAAATGCTGACTGCTTGCACCATTTTTTAAAGCCACTTTATGGGTGCTGTTGCTTTCAAAGTTGGTTGAACCTAAATGGTTATAGCTCACGCCCACGCTTGGTTTTAACACTAAAGCGTTCCTAAAAAACACAAAGTCATAACCATAGCTCGCTCTTGTTGCAGCGCCATAGGCTAAGTAATTATAGCTTTGATTCAAATCTCGCAATAAAGCGCTTTTGAAATTCAAGCTTGATTGATCACTCCCTACAGCTCCTTGAGCTTCAAAATCAAATTCATGCCGGTTAGCAAAGATACGGCTATACACGCCAAAATTAGCGTTATTGACCCCAGAGTTAAGAGAGTTCGCTTGGTTACTAAAAGAGCTATAACCATAGCTTCCAAATCCGCCCACAATGGCTTCCACTTTCTCATTAAGGTAAGCATCTACGCCTGCGCTTGTGCCATACAATGAAGTGTTGCCACCGCTATTTAGGCTCGCTCCTCCAATAGCGTTAGCCCAAACATTGGTGGGTTTTTCATATTTAGGGGCAAATTGATACAACACTTCTGCCGCGCTTTCTAAAGCAGCGAATCTTTGGCCTTTTAAAGCTTGTAAGCGTTGGGCGAACGAGTCAATATTGTTGGTGTGCCTCCTGGAGAGATTGACTAAACGAGAATTTAAAATCATCGCATTGCTCAAGCTCAAAGTTTGTAAGCCGCTTGTCTTATGCTCTAAACTGGCTATGTTGTTTAAAGCGTCAGTGGCCGCATTCAATTGCTTGGTGATTTCACCAGTGCTTGTGGAATCAATCATGGTTCTGGCATAACCCGCATCATGGCTATCAATCAATAAGGTTTGTAAGAGATCCCTACCTTTTGCACCTGAGTTAGCATAAAGCGTGTCAATATCGCTAGAGCGGTTAGCCAATTCAAACACGCTTTCAATAGTGCCAAAATCATGCTTATTGATAGCGACTAAATTAGGAGTGGCGTGAGCGAAAGGAGCGTTCTTTATAAGAGCGTAGCTAGCGAAACGCGCATTTTTAGTGCTGTTTTCAGCGTTTTTGGGTAAATCTGTAGGATTAGTAGGTGTTGTAGCATTACCTAAATAACGCACAGAGATTTTAGAGCCATTAGCCGTTTTACTGATACCTAAATTTTTCCATGCCTTACCGATAAGATACTTGTAATTGTCAGGGTTATTCACCATGGCTTGATTGCCGATAGCCATCCCGCATGCTTTAATGTCATCGGTATTTCGCACCACACAAGTATCCATGCGGTTATTGTTGTTATAAAGGGCTAGGCGCTCGTTGAATTGTTCTATTAGACTCACATTACTAATGCTGTTAGTGCCTAAAGAAACATTTTCATAACCGATGATTTTCGCTTTCAATAAGACATGTTCTTTATTTTTAATGAGATCTTGAGCGCTGTTAATTTTGATAAGCGGTTTGTAAAATCCAGTCGCACTATCTATATCATTATTAAAACTCATGACTGCTGCATTGCCTACGCTTAAGGTTTCTATATTCCCGCCTCGAACCAAATAATTGATAGTGCCTTGATTGTTAATAAAATTCCCCTGAATGGTTATATTTGAAAATTGACTATAATCCATGACTGCATTGGGACCTAGGGTTAGATTATTAAACATGAGTTTTGCCGTGCCCCAAGGGCTCCCTTGAGGCCCAAAAGCAAGTTTGTTGGTGATTTCAACATTTTTAATATTCCTGGCGTCAAAATAATTCCAAGGGGCGTAGTAAAAATCATTGATAACCAGTTTTTCACCGCCTTTAAACTTAACACCCCCAGAATAGATTGACCTAGTGCCAGTTTCCAAACGCACGGTGTTGATGCGCGATTGACTGCCTATATCTTCGCTAAAATTAGTGTATTCCCCCACACTTATCCCATTGGTTTTAACCAACAATTCATTAATGTTGAAGTTTTTAATGGCCACATTAGTGGAAGCTGTAATGAGCTTGTTGATATTGACCTTGTTTGTAACACCACTAAAGTCTAAGGTGTTGAAACCACCATTACCAGTATCAATATCTTTAAAATTGACCGTATGAGCGCTCGCTTTTAAATTCACAAATCTTCCCAGACTGATATTGTTATTAAAAGCGATTGTGCCGTTTTTGGTATCCACACCAGCCTTAAACTCAAAATTCGCGCTCGAGCCTGCCAAAGCATAACCGCCCACTTGATTATTCACCATTAAAGCCCCATCAACGGTGACATTCCCGGTTAGATTTTCCACTAAAAGAGAGCGCCCGCTCGCTTGATTGGACAGATTGACACCGCCTTTGCCGATATTCAAATTAGCTGCATTGGTGGTAAGAGAAGCTGTATACCCTCCCACTTTAATCGTGCCATCAGCGTTAGTGTTGATGCGGTTGATATTGACCACCGTGTCTTTGGCTCCAGCAAAAGGCCCATCAATGACTTGCGTGGGTTGGATTTCTGTTTTTTGCCCGCTATTGGGTGGGTTAATGACCTGAGTGTTACTATCTTGTTTGTCGTTTTTAGCGCTTTCATTTTTGTCATTTTTAGCACCACTTTGAGAATTGGTATTATTAGGTTTATCCTTATAACCACCTTCTGGAGGGGCGATGATATTTAACCCTGCACTTTGCCACAAATCCAATGTGCTAATATTAGTCTTTTTACTAGCGATAATGCCTGCTTGAGCAGCGTTTTTATCGCCCACAGTGAGATGGTTAAAATGCGCTTCCCCTGTCACTTTTGAAGTGTTTATCGTGCTGTATGAAGGGGCCAAATACGCTCCCACATATTGCAAACGGCCCATCCACACATTACCCATTAATTTAACGCTGTTTGAAGCCAAATTAAGCGTGGCGCCATCATAAAGAGAAATTTCAGCGTTTTTACTGCTAGTGATCCCTTCTGAAGCTTGCAAAGTTAAAACCGTAGAGCTGGCTTTTCTACCGGCTCCAGAACCCACACGATTATTGATTTCTAAAAAATTATCAATTGAGATATTTTTAGCGTTGAAATCCACTCTCGTGGTGCGATCAGCACTATCTTTAAAGCTTGTGAAAGAATTGCCATTGAATTGGCCTAAGCGCAAAGTGGCTTTTTGCATATTCACATCTAAATCCCCACCAGTGTAGTTTCTTAGCCCTGAAAGCTTATAAGTCCCTACAGCGTCTTTCATATCCACTTCAAGCTTGTTCCATTGCCCGCCTTTGACCCAATAATGCCTAGCGGCATTCCCCCAATCCCAACCTCCATCAATCTTACTGGATAAAAGGGATTTGTATAAGTCGTATTCCTTGTTAGGGAATTCATTAAAACCTCTTCCTGCTTGAATGCGCCAAACTTTATCGGGTTTGTCCGGGGTTTTATTAGCTTCTTCGGCTTGTTTGAGCCCCCAGCCAAGAAGCCCTGAGACCGTTCCTACAGCGGTGCCTGTAGCGATACCCCCAACAATGGCTGGAATGATCACGGTTGTAAAAAAGGCGGCATGACTTTGTTGCGGTGTGATGCTGACCAACGTTCCTACTAAAGCAAGAGAAACTAGAGGGCGATTGATCTTGCAGTGTGTTTGTTGTAATTCCATTTTCTTCCTTTCTTTATTATAAAACGATTTTTGCACAAAGGGTGCGACTTTAGACTAGAAAATTTCTGTTGCATTTACGATTAAGGTTATAAATATGTAGTATTTACAACAGATGTTTAATTTTATCAAGTATTAGGTAAATAAATATAAAATTTACAAGATTAAAAAGCAAAAATATTGAAAGTTGTGGCTAGAATGTGTAAAAAGGTAAAATTGGAGGCGTTTAAAAAAACTTCTCCCAAATCGTGCCTTGTGGGGTGTCCATCAAAGCGATTTTTTGTTTCAAAAGCTCTTCTCTGATGCTATCGGCTTTTAAAAAATCTTTTTGTTCTTTGGCGCGTTTTCTTTCTTCTATCTTGCTTTCAATTTCTTGTTTTTCGCTTTCACTCACGCCTAATTGGAAATAGATAGTAGGGTCTTTAAACCCGATGCCAAGCAGTTCTTCTATGAATTTCAAATTCGCTAAAATTTCGCCCTTTAAAGCCTTGTTTTTGGGGTTTTGATCAAGTTTTTCATTAGTAGAAGAAAGCATGCTTTCTAAAACGCTCAACGCTTTAGAAATGTTTAAATCATCTTGCATGCATTCTAAAATTTCTTTTTTAAAGTTAGGATTTATTCCTCCAAGAGTCCCTAAAACGCGCTGTTTTAGGCGATAGATTTTATCCAAGCGTTTTTTACTCACTAACAAGTCTTCTTCATTGAAATTCAAAACAGAGCGATAATGCACCCCTAGTAAGTAATTACGCAAAATTTCGCCATCATAGTTTTTGAGAGCGTCTTTAATAAAAAAGCTATTCCCTAAACTTTTAGACATTTTTTCGTTATTGATATTCACAAAGCCATTATGCATCCAGTATTTAGCAAGCTCCACGCCAAAGGCGCAACGGGTTTGGCACGCTTCATTTTCATGGTGGGGGAATAACAAATCCGCTCCGCCTGCATGGATGTCAATTTGATAAGAGGTGTTAGTGAGCGCTAAAGTTTCAAAAACCATGCTAGAGCATTCTATATGCCAGCCAGGGCGCCCTTTGCCTAAAGGGCTATCAAAGCCCACATCATTATCCCCCTTATAGCTTTTCCATAAAACAAAATCCTGCTCAAGCCGTTTTTCTTGCACCAAACCAATACGGCCAAATTCAATGCTGCTATTATGCACGCTCAAAGAGCCGTAATCTTTATCCTTGCTCGTGTCTAAATAAATATCCCCATTAGAGACCTGATAAGCGATATTTTTTTCTAAAAGCGTTTCAATCATACCCACCATAGCGTCTAAATACTCGCTCGCTTTAGGCTCTAGGCTGGGTTTTTTCACATTTAAAGCGTTTAAATCCCTCGTGTAAGATTCAATATAAATACTGCTTAATTCTTGAATGCTTTTGTTTTCTTTTAAGGCTTTGTTGATGATCTTGTCGTCAATATCCGTGAAATTCCTTACTAGCACCACTTCATAGCCGCTCAATTCAAGCGTGCGCCTTAGCAAATCAAAAGCAATCGCGCTCCTGGCATGCCCTAAATGAGCGTCATCATACACCGTAGGCCCGCACACATAAATATTCGCCTTTTTTTCAACTAAAGGCTCAAAAGGGACTTTTTGTTTTAATTTGGTATCATAAATAAACATTTAAAAACCTTGAAAATAATAAAATAAATGTAAATGTGTAACCCACGATTTGAACGCTAAGAGTAATAAGATTTCCACGCAAGCGAGGAAAAGGATTACAAGCCATAATTTTAAATTTTTAATTATACCCAAGAATGGTTGAAAGCCAAACGCTTTTATCGTTAAAACAAATAAAAATAACCCGCTCAAACTATTCGCTAAAGCCAAACCTAAAACCCCTAACAAAGGCATTAAACTCAAAGAAGCCACTAAACCTAAAAAAAGCGAAATTAAAGAGATTTTAGCCGCTTTTTTTTGTTCTAATTTCGCATAAAGCCATAAAGAAAAGAGTTTGGTTAGCCCAAAAGGGAGTAAGCCTAAAAGATAGAGCGAAAAGACTTGCGAAGTGATTAAGGTGTCTTTAGGGCTAAATTGCCCTCTTTCAAATAAAAGCTCTGTGATTTCTTTATTTAACATTATCCCTCCAATGCTGCAAAAGAGCAAAACCCCCACCAAAAAAAACCACGCCTTTTGCAAGCGCTGTAAGATTAAATCCTGCTGATTGTTTTTAAGTGCGATCGCAATGCTAGGGAAAAGGGTGCTAGAGATAGCGATAGCGAATAAAGCTAAAGGGAGCTGAAAAACTCTATTAGCGTAATACAAATAAGACACGCTCCCGCTCGCTAGAAAAGAGGCTATCGTGGTGTCTAAAAAAGAAGCGATTTGAGCGCTAGAATTGCCTAAGACGCTGGGGAAGAATTGCTTGAAAAACCCTTTCAAATCCCTTTTAGCCCGATTCAAACGATATTCTTTTTTGAGCGCGTTTTTAGTTTTAAAGCCCAACAACCCTTTAAATAATAAAGCCCATAAGCCTAATTTCACTAAAGGATAAAAGTGTAATAAAATTTGAGCCACACCTCCTAAAAGCACGCCATAGCTCAAATAATACAACGCTTCTAAATGCGTTTTTTCTTTAGAAATAAAAAGGGCTAAAATCATGCATAAATTGAGTAAGCTTGCGCTATAAGCGCTGGCAAAAAAGCTGTGTTTGTATTGTAAAAGCGCACCTAAAAAAGTGGTGATAAACACCAATAAAAGATACCAAAAATTGATCGCTACAATAGGAGCGCAGAGTTTGAGCGTTTCTTCATTAAAGCCATAAGCGAGGAGTTTGGTGAGCCATAAGGGGTTTAATGCCACCAATAAGCACCATACCAATAAAACACCACAAAAAATAAGCCCCACTAAACTCGCAAAGCTCCCTTTAATAGAACTTCGTATGAAGCCCGGTAAAAAGCTTTGAGAAAAAGAGCCCTCCGCAAAAATACGCCTGAATAAATTAGGCAATTTGAAAGCCACAAAGAAAATATCGCTATACACCCCAGCCCCTAGAATATTAGCCATCATCAAATCCCGTAAAAAGCCAAAAACCCTAGAGCATAAAATCCCTAAGCTATTCGTTAAAAATATTTTTTTTAGCATGCTAGCCGTATTTATTACCTAATTTTCAGTGTTTTTTTGTTAGCATATTTCTTTTTTCAAATTCTTATATTATACCATTTGAGGATTAAAAAATGAGCTTGGAGCATTTTGCCCCTATAAAAGTTGAGCGGTGCAAAGACATTCAAAACGAATTAAAAAAAGCGGCTGCTGAAAATAAATTACAAACAGAAGATCTATGGTTTGAGATTTTAAAAACTTCTATTTTTATCAAAAACAGCGCTAAAGACGATTTTAGCGAGGCTTTTGGTGGGGAATTGCAACAATTAGAAGAAGATGAATACTATGAAAAAAAAGAGCTAACCCTTTATCAAACCCACGACATTAAAATCAAATCAAACGCTTATAAGCGCTTTTTTGAAGTGGAAGTGGATGAAAATTTGAGTGGGATAGAAATTGTTTTAGACGAGTGTTTTATTGTCCTAGACACTGAAGAGCATTACCAAGAAATGTTTGCGTATATTAAAGAGCGTTTAGCCTTTGAGGGCGTGGTGTTCCGCCATCTTCCACAAATGTATGAAAATTTAAAAACAGAATTAAGAAAATATAAAAAAGAAGCCCAAAATAAGCGCTTTATTTTATACGCTTCTTCAACCTTTATCCCCAATACAGAAGAACAATCCCATTTTTTATTAGAAGAAGAATACCTTCCAACGCATACCATTCCCTTAAGCGATCAAGAAGAATCGTTTGTTAAAGAAAATTATTATATCGCTAAAGAAAATCAAAAAGTCGCTTGCGTGAATTACCCCAAACAAGGTAGAGACGGCCGTAACCTTAAAGGTCTTTATATTGAATTGCCTAAAGCGGCCAATTCGCCCACCCCTATAGGGCATGACAAAAACGCTTTTGAAGAAAGAGAAGAAAATAACGCTTTAGTGTATTACTCCAAAGCCTTACAAGGGGTTAAAATGGAAAAAGGGCGTTTGGTTTCTAAGCAAAATTTTATTTTTAAAAACGGGATCAAATCCATTGAAACGCCTAATCTTTTAGGGGGAGTGGAAAGCGCTCTAGTTTTAGAGATTCAAGCTAAAGATGAATTGAGCGATGCGATTGATTCTAACCTCATTTTAGAAGCGAGTGCGATTAACATTAAGGGCAATGTGGGCAAGAATGTGATCTTAGTGGCTAAAGAAATTACTATAGAGGGGCAAATCCACCCTGAAAGCTATGTCTATGCCAATAAAGCGCGTATCACTAACCATAAGGGCGTGTGCTACGCTAAAGAGTTTGAGTGCAAGTATTTAGAGCGTGCTAAAGTGTATGCCAATAGCGTTAAAGTGGAAGCGAGCGCGGGGAGCGTGGTCTATGCGAAAGAAATCGCTTTAGAAAAGCTTAAAAGCGATAACAAGCTGTATTTTTCCAAGCAATGTTTGATTGATGAGGTGGATGGCAATGGCAACCGCTTTATTTTTTACGCTTTTGGGGGGCGAGAAAACCAAGAAGAATTGAAAGCCGCTAAACAAAAACTCAATGCATTAGGGTTAAAATCTAAAAAAATCATCGCTCAGCACCAGTCCTTAAACCATTTAGTCAAAAACAATCAAGCCATCATGGAAAAGCTTAAAAATGCCACCGAAGAAATCAAACGCTCTTTAATGCAACAAGAAAGCGTGAAAGACGCTTATAGCGAGTTTATGTTTGCTTTAAAGCGTTTGAAAATCTTAAAAGCCCAAATGCTAGAATTGCAAAAAATCAACAACGAATGCTACGCTAAACTCATTAGCATAGAAAACAGCTTCCAGCATGCAAGCGTTATGACTAAAAACCCTTTCAAGCAAGAAAATATCGTGATCTACCATCGCAATTACCCTAAAGTGAGCAACTTGAGCGCTATGTTAAGCCATAATGAAAGCGTGAATGTGATCTATGAAGATCATAAAATCAAAAAAGTCCCTAAAAGTGCTATAAAAGGCTAGAGCGAGAAATAAAAAAGGGATAAAAATGATAGTGGGTTTGATAGGGGTTGTGGAAAAAATCTCCGCTTTAGAAGTGCATATAGAAGTGCAAGGGGTTGTTTATGGGGTGCAAGTTTCTATGCGAACTTCTGCTTTGCTTCAAGCGGGCCAAAAGGCGCGTTTGAAAATCTTACAAGTAATTAAAGAAGATGCACATCTTTTATACGGGTTTTTAGAAGAGAGCGAAAAAATTCTCTTTGAAAGGCTTTTAAAAATCAATGGGGTAGGGGGGCGTATCGCTTTGGCCATTCTTTCAAGCTTTTCGCCGAATGAATTTGAAAACATTATCGCCACTAAAGAAGTCAAAAGACTCCAGCAAGTCCCAGGCATAGGCAAAAAGCTCGCTGATAAGATCATGGTGGATTTGATTGGCTTTTTCATTCAAGATGAAACCAGCCCTGCACGCAATGAAGTCTTTTTAGCCTTAGAGAGTTTGGGCTTTAAAAGCGTTGAAATCAATAAAGTTTTAAAAACCCTAAAACCCAATCTCAGCACCGAAGCAGCGATTAAAGAAGCCTTACAGCAACTGCGTTCTTAAAAAAAGGTTGAAGCAGTCAAAAAGGAAATACGCCTTTAAAAAATCATTATACGATTACAAGTTTTGAAAGAGGTGAAAAGGTTTTAATGTGGGTATAATAAAAAGAAGTGGGCCTAATATTAATAATAATTTTTGGTTTTGCCAGTCCCATGATAGAAACCACCAATAGATGTTGAAGGGCAATCACACAATGAACAAGCGCTAAAGTATTATTGACTTTATTGATTATAATGTCATTAGGTAAGGGATTAATTAGTCTAATAAAAGATGATACAATCCCCATTGAAACAAGACTCCATGAAAACAAACTGACAATCATCTCTAAAACAGACAATATAGAAATCCAAAATATTGAGTTTAATAGGGGGAATTGTTCTGATACTGCTTACAATAAAGGTTCAGAAAGAATTGAAAAAGAGTCAGAAGAAGAACTAGCAAGAGAATACTTTTACTATGAGCTTGAGAGTGATCGAAATTTCATCGCTAAAAATGAAAAAACGATTTAAGAGTATCAAAATGAAATTGCTAATTTTCAAAAATACTATAAAGATGTAATAAATATTGATGATTATCCGGCGTTAATCCGTTGGCTCAATGAACGAAAAGATTCTTATACTTGGGATAATGATCTTGATTTTGAATCCCTTAAAAAAAGCCTTTTAAGTTCTATTGAACATTCAGTTGAAGAATTGCAAAATAAGGTTCAAGAGCTTCTAGATAGTAACAAATCTGAACTAAACCTCATAGATGAAACGGATAAAGCACAAGACAACTCCCAGGAGTTCGAAGCCAAAAAAACCGCTATGTCCAAGCTTAAATTTGGAGAATCTCTGACAATAGAACACGATTGCAAAAATCTCATGGAGATTAAAATCCAAACCGATAAGGACAGTAAGATCCTTCATTTTAAACTTCCACAACCTAAGGAATAGGATCGTTAATGGGTCAGCTCTTTGGTTAAAGCCTTTTAATTTTTAAAAAAAGAAATTTTGGTTACTCTGTTTGCCTCGTTACTAGAACTTTGTTGGTTTTTAGTTTAAAGCCCAGTTGGTTTTAGTGAGATTTTCTCTGATTGAAAAGAACTTGTCTTTGACTTCGTTACTACTCAATTTCCTCACTTTATCAGAATTGTATTTCAAATCCTGGCTAAGAAGAGACAATCTGTTAGACAAATCGGCAATATCCACCCTTAGCCCCTCATCTCTGGCTAATTTGAGTGCTGGGATCAAATCAGTATCTTTTGAAAATATAAGAATCCTATCAGCTATTTTTTTAAAGGCTATTCTTTGAATGTCAAGACCCATGAGCATATCCACCTGTTTTTGCTCTAATAACGCCCTATAACTCCCATCAAACTCCACTCTTATTGCATGCAATTTCGTTCTCCCTAATCTCAATTCCACTTGATCCAATGAAGCCAGATCGTGTTGGAAATTTTCCACATCGCTATAAATCTTTTCCCATTTAGTCGCTCCACTGCTTTGTAAGATCTCTTCAATGTCGCTGCTTGTGAAGATTTTCATTTCTGTTCCCGGATTTTTTTCATTTTGGAGGGTGTCATTCCTCTTATCCCATAACGCATGTTTAAAATCAAAGGGTGGGGTGGTATAAAAGTAAATACGACTGATCCTCTCATCATCCAGTAAAAAAGCCCTAATAGTAACGATAACATCTAAAGCGATATTATAATTAACGCATTTTGTTTGTTTAATATCGCGCCTGAAATTCTCCCAATCCACTAGTATGATTGTGTTTGCTTTCATTTATTGCTCCCTTATTTATAGGCTAAATTTTTTAAAATTCTTAATGCAGTCTTGTATTTTGCGCTAACAAGAAACATGGATATAATAATAGCGTTTTTTAAACCTTGCGCTTAAATAATAGGAATGGTTGATGCGTATTTTAGGAATAGATCCGGGCAGTAGGAAATGCGGGTATGCTATTATCTCTCACACTTCTAACAAGCTTTCTTTAATCACGGCCGGGTTCATTAATATCACCACGACACGCTTGCAAGAACAGATTTTAGACTTGATAGAAGCCTTAGATTGCTTATTGGATCGTTACGAAGTCAATGAAGTGGCAATTGAAGATATTTTTTTTGGGTATAACCCTAAAAGCGTGATTAAGCTCGCGCAATTCAGGGGGGCGTTGTCCTTAAAGATTTTAGAAAGGATTGGTAATTTTAGCGAATACACGCCCTTACAAGTCAAAAAAGCTCTGACCGGTAACGGGAAAGCCGCTAAAGAGCAAGTGGCCTTTATGGTCAAACGCTTGCTTAACATCACAAGCGAAATCAAGCCTTTGGATATTAGCGATGCGATAGCCGTTGCTATCACGCATGCGCAACGATTGAAGCCCTACTAACTACCATTTGTAAGCCACTTCAAAACGCGCGTTAAAACCAGGTTCTGCGATCGCTCTTTTAACAGCGTCAGTGCCTGGCATATCCGGGCTCATGACATAAGGGCTTGTTTGATCCACATAAAATTTGTTGAAAACATTATTAAATACAGCTGAAAGCAACAAACCTTTCCAGCGGCTTTTGGTTTTAGGACTCCAATTGACATAAAAATTACTCACGCCATAGCCTGGTTTATACATATGCACTAACCCTAATTGTGATCCGCATTTGGCTAAATCGGTAGGGGTTTTGGGTTTTTCAGCCGTCCCATAATCAGGCAAGTAAATATCAAACCCGCAATAATCTAAACCGGTAACAAAACGGCTAAGCCATGCAAGATTGATCCCTGTTTTGGGGATGGTGTAATCCAATTTAATGATAAAAACATTACCGGTGCTTGCGGCAAGCTCATAGCTGTCTGCCATCAAATACCCCCTAGTGGTGGGCCAAGTGCGCGAGATCCCTACATTCAAACTCACGCCCTTATATCTGAAAATCCCACCCACTTCATAGCCATAAATCCTAATTGCTTGACTCAAATTGGTTACAACCAAATTTTGCGCGTATTGTGAGATGAAATTATCCAAAGCTTGATAAAACGCCGCAGCCCTCCCGCTAAAATACTGGCTTGAATAATCAATATTGAATTCAGCGTTAGAGCCCACTTCAGGCTTGATATTTTTAGCGTATCGTAAATCGTTTTGGCGCATATACACGCCATCTCCTGGCATAACTCCCCTTGTAACTTGAGAATAAGTGATTTTTAAAGATAAAGGCTCAATGGGGCTGATCACAAGAGCCGCGCTAGGGCTAAAGCCTTGAGTGTAGCGGTAGTTATAGTCTTTATCATAAAGCGTGTATGCATCCCACCTGACCCCGGCTCCAAAAGTGATGATTTTATGAGGCGAGTAATTCGCCTGCACATAGCCTCCATAAATATTCCCATTCGCTTTCCCTCTTTGGCACAGAGTAGGGTCATTGGGGTTATTATCCACAAGACTGCAAGCGATTTGTTTTTGTCCTTTATCATCAGTATAAACTTGATTAGGCTTGTATAATTCTGATTTAGGGATGCGAGCGTCAAAAACGCTTAAATTTTGGTAGTTGAATCCGTATTCAAAAAGGCTGTCTGTGGCTTCATCAATCACATGCGCGACCTTAAGGTTTAACCCGGTGTTGTTTAAAAACAAATCCCTAGGCTGTGAGCTTGGTTTATCCACATCTGAAAAGCTTGGGGTGCAATACCCGCCTTCAACGCATGGGTAATTTTCTTTTTCCCATGCGCTCGCTTGAGAAGTGAGGAATCTAGCATAAACGCCATTAGGATCAAATAGGGGATCAAACTTAGCGTTTCTAATGCTTGTATAAAGGGTAAAATCTAATCGTGGGTCGCCAAAAGAATTTCCTGCTTCTCTTTTGTATTGTAATGAAAGGTTGTTAGCGCTATTGACAGAGTGATACATGTATCTAGTGAAGCTGTCTAACACATTAGGACACCCTTGAGAACTATCAGGGCTAAAGGGGGCTTCACAAGGATAGGCTAACCCTATAGCGTTACTCCTTAAAGGGCGTGTAGCGTTATCTCGTGTCATGTTCCAGCTGAAAGTGAGCGTGTCTCTGTCGCTCAAATAACCATTCATTTTAATCAAAGCGTTGTTTTGCTCGCTAGGAGTTCCTGGCTCTTTATCGGCCTGTGTGGGATTGAAAAGGTTTTTCATCGCTGTAGCGCCGCTTCTATAATAGAAGATGTTTTGGTGCGTGTAGTAAGCGATAATGTCAAAATGCGCGCTTTGATAAGCCGATCTAAAAGTCTCTCTGTCCCCAAAATTGGTATAAAAACTCACCGCCCCACTGGCTGCATAATTTTTCCCCCTAGGGATAAAATCAGCCGCTCCTTTAGTCTCCATTTTAATCACTCCCGCGATCGCTCCTGGCCCCGCGCTCGCATTCGCCGCACCTTTGGTAACTTCCACGCTTTTGAGCATGCCAGGATCAATCACGGTATTGCCTTGGTGGTGGTAGATATTGCCATTTTGCGCAGCCCCATCCACCGTAACTCTTAAAAGCCTGTCTTCAACGCCCCTCACATAGATTTTCTGCCCCATCACGCTCCCTCCGCCCACATTCACATCAGGGTTAGTCCTAAACAAGTCTTTGACTTCATTGCTTTGGCGTTGATCCAATTCTTTAGAAGTTACTTTAAACTCATTGTTGTAAGTGAAAATCCTTTTAGCTTGGGTGGTAACCTTATTTAAAGTGTGCTCCTCGCTATAGCAAGTTTCAGCGAGCAGGGGGAAACATAAAGCGTATCTAAGCTTTGGGTATGATCTTAAAAACATCCAACAACTCTCCTTAATCTAAAAATTCAAAAAATAAAAATCAAAAAAAACAAAATCCATCAATGCATTGAGATATAATAGTATGATAATTATTATTAAAACCAGATTAAAAATAAAATTTTGTTTTTAATCCTTCTTATTTTCATTAATTGTTACAAATAGAAATATTTAAGGGGTTTTTTATTCTTAAAAAAAAGATTTTTTAAGGAAATTGAATCTTGTTAGTCTTTGTATAACAAATTATGTGATAATCACCACAAGTAATTGGATTAGTGTCTGATTACGAAGATTTAAAATCAAATAAAGGAAAGAAGATGGTTAATAAAGATGTGAAACAAACCACTGCTTTTGGCGCTCCCGTTTGGGATGACAACAATGTGATTACGGCTGGTCCTAGAGGTCCTGTTTTATTACAAAGCACTTGGTTTTTGGAAAAGTTAGCGGCATTTGACAGAGAAAGGATCCCTGAAAGGGTAGTGCATGCTAAAGGAAGCGGAGCTTATGGCACTTTCACCGTGACTAAAGATATCACTAAATACACTAAAGCGAAAATTTTCTCTAAAGTGGGCAAAAAAACTGAATGCTTTTTCAGGTTTTCTACTGTGGCTGGTGAAAAAGGTAGTGCGGATGCGGTGAGAGACCCTAGAGGTTTTGCGATGAAGTATTACACTGAAGAGGGTAACTGGGATTTAGTGGGGAACAACACGCCTGTTTTCTTTATCCGTGACGGGATCAAATTCCCTGATTTCATCCACACTCAAAAACGAGATCCTCAAACCAATTTGCCTAACCACGACATGGTATGGGATTTTTGGAGCAATGTTCCTGAAAGTTTGTATCAAGTAACATGGGTTATGAGCGATAGAGGGATTCCTAAATCTTTCCGCCACATGGATGGTTTTGGTAGCCACACTTTCAGCCTTATCAACGCTAAAGGCGAACGCTTTTGGGTGAAATTCCATTTTCACACCATGCAAGGCGTTAAGCATTTGACTAACGAAGAAGCCGCAGAAATCAGAAAATATGATCCTGATTCCAATCAAAGGGATTTATTCAATGCGATCGCTAGAGGGGATTTCCCAAAATGGAAATTAAGCATTCAAGTGATGCCAGAAGAGGATGCCAAGAAGTATCGATTCCATCCGTTTGATGTCACCAAAATTTGGTATCTCCAAGATTACCCATTGATGGAAGTGGGTATTGTAGAGTTGAATAAAAATCCTGAAAACTATTTCGCAGAAGTGGAGCAAGCGGCATTCGCTCCGTCTAATGTCGTTCCTGGAATTGGCTATAGCCCTGATAGGATGTTGCAAGCCCGCTTATTCTCTTATACAGACACACAGCGCTACCGCTTAGGGGTTAATTATCCTCAGATACCGGTTAATAAACCAAGATGCCCGTTCCACTCTTCTAGCAGAGATGGTTACATGCAAAATGGATACTACGGCTCTTTACAAAACTATACGCCTAGCTCGTTACCAGGTTATAAAGAAGATAAGAGTGCGAGAGATCCTAAGTTCAACTTAGCTCATATTGAGAAAGAGTTTGAAGTGTGGAATTGGGATTATAGGGCTGATGATAGCGATTACTACACCCAACCAGGTGATTACTACCGCTCATTGCCGGCTGATGAAAAAGAAAGGTTGCATGACACTGTTGGAGAGTCTTTAGCGCATGTTACCCATAAGGAAATTGTGGATAAACAATTGGAGCATTTCAAGAAAGCTGACCCCAAATACGCTGAGGGAGTTAAAAAAGCTCTTGAAAAACACCAAAAAATGATGAAAGACATGCATGACATGCATGGAAAAGACATGCATCACATGAAAAAGAAAAAGTAACCTTTTTCTTTGAGCGTTCTTATTTTTTAGGAATGCTTTGTCTTTCAAAATTTAGGTTTTTGGATACTTATCAATCCTTTAGGGTTGGTGGCGTGTCCTACTTTTTCATTCGTTCAACGAATTTAAAAATTACAATAAAGAGTTATAGTTATGAAACGAAGGGATTTTATTAAGACGACTGCTTTAGGTGCTACAGGTGCTGTTTTAGGGGCACAGATTTTGCAGGCAGAAGAAAGCAAAGGGAGTGTTGCAAAATATAAAATAGAAGCTCAATACAGCATTGATTTTGATTCTGCAGAACACACTTCACTTTTCGTTCCCATGCCGAGTGTTGTAGCGAGCAATGTGCATTTACAAGGCAATCATGCTAGCTATAAAAGCATGCTCAATTTTGGAGTGCCTTATTTGCAAGTGGATTTTTTAAAAAGCGCTCAAAAAAAGCAAGTCCATTTGTCTTATGAGATCGCTAGCTATCAATTGAATGAGCGTTTGTTTGAAACGAGCGATTTTGTAGCAATGGGGCGTTATGAAAGAGACGATGCGAGCGTGGCTAACATTGCCAACCAGCTCAAGGGAACAACCCCTAAAGAAAGCGTTCGTAATTTTTATGCGTTTATCAAGCATGAGATGCCTAAGAGGCAGAAGGCTTTAGAGGGTAAAGAAAATTTATCCAAGCGTGAGAGTTTGCCTTGGTTTGCAACCATTTCAAAAGAGAGCATGTTTGTGTCCTTATGCCATGCGTGTGGGATTAAAAGCGCTGAAGTGCAAGGCTTGAAATTGGCTCAAAACAGCGTGGTGAAAAACACTTCTAGGGTAGAAGTGTATTTGAAAGATTCATTTCTAGCGTTTGATTTTCAAAATAATCACAAGGAAGTTTTTATCCCGTTGAATCGTCATAAAGACATGCAGTTAGATTCTGCCTTATTGGCGACTTTTGGCGATGCCTTTGCCCTTGTGGATGGTAGGGATTTAGGCAATTACGAGAGCAAACTTTTTGAAAAAAGAGTATCCTATACGATTGTCTAAAGGCATGAAATTTAGGAATATTCCTTGATAGTGAGCTTTCCTTTTTAGGGAGGTTTGCAAAAAGGGTTTAAAGGGTTGTCTTTATGCGAGAATTTTTTAAGAAACTTGGCACAGAATACGCTTCTAAGCTGTTTTTAGTTTATTGGCTTAGATGGATGTTGAGCGCGTTGGTGATGCTGCCTTTTATGGAGATTTTTTATTATTTCAATTTTCCGTTGTGGCTCAATCTTTTCTTGGGGCAAACCATTGGGGCGGTAATTTTTTTCAAGTTGGATAAGTTGATTTTTTCTAAAAAATGATTTTTACAAGCTTAAAAAGCCACTAATCTTTTCTTACTCTTAAGCTTTTGTATTTTCCTAAGCTTTTTTGAGGAATTCAGATTTTAAAGACAGGCTCTGCCCTTCTATTTTACAATCCACATTGTGATCGCCATTGACAAGCTTGATATTTTTGATTTTGGTGCCTTTTTTAAGCACTAAAGATGAGCCTTTAACCTTTAAATCCTTAATGAGAATGACCGAGTCCCCATTTTGTAAAAGATTGTTGTGGCAATCTTTAACGATCAATTCTCCATCATTAGCTTCATTTTCATTCCATTCATACAAACAGCTAGAGCAAACCAATTGCGTGCCATCATGGTAGGTGTAGGTGTCGTTGCATTTAGGGCATGGGGGTAAATCTTGCATGATAATCGTCCTTATCGTGGTATTAAGATGATGATATTACCTGAATCAAGGTTATAAAACGCTTTATTTTGATAAGTATCAACCCCATAAGATCGCATGGCGAAAATTACCGCCTGCTTAGCGCAAGCTATTTCATATTTTAAAAATTCTTTTAGCATTTTTTAATGCCATCAATTGAAGTTTTTTCTAGCTAGTATTCAAAAAGTCTTTTTAAAAATAGGTTACTAAAAGTTACTAATAAATTAAAATTCGTTAAAATAATCATAATGATTAAAGCTTTTAACCACTATTGTAGAAAAATAACAAGAGGGTTGTAAAAACTCTCATTAAAAACAAGGAGCAAAAAAGATGAAAAAAGCGGGCTTTCTTTTTTTAGCAGTGGTGGCTATCGTTGTTATGAGTTTAAACGCTAAAGATCCGAATGTGTTGCGTAAGATTGTTTTTGAAAAATGTTTGCCTAATTATGAGAAAAATCAGAATCCTTCGCCATGCATAGAAGTCAAACCCGATGTTGGGTATGTGGTTTTAAAAGATATTAATGGCCCGTTGCAATATTTATTGATGCCAACAAATCACATTAGCGGTATTGAAAGCCCTTTGTTGCTTGATCCCTCTACGCCTAACTTTTTTTATTTATCCTGGCAAGCACGTGATTTTATGAGTAAAAAATACGGCAAACCCATTCCTGATAGCGCGATTTCTTTGACGATTAACTCTCGTAAGGGGCGATCGCAAAATCATTTTCATATCCATATCTCTTGCATTAGCCTTGAAGCGCGCAAACAGCTGGACAATAATCTAAAAAAAATCAACAGCCGTTGGTCTCCATTATCAGGTGGCTTGAGTGGGCATAAGTATTTGGCGCGTCGGGTAACAGAAAGCGAGTTGGCGCAAAAAAGCCCCTTTATCATGCTTGCTGAAGAAATGCCTAATGCGCGCAAACGCATGGGAGACTATGGTTTGGCGGTGGTGCAACAAAGCGATAACTCCTTTGTCTTGTTAGCGACACGATTTAACCCATTGACTTCCAATCGCGCTTCAGCCGAAGAGATTCAAGATCATGAATGCGCGATTTTGCGTTAAGGTAGATTCTTAAGCTTGAGCGACAACCTTTAAAAAGCGTTATGGGGGTAGTGTTACAAAACCCCCTATCCCTTATGAATTTGACTGATCTTTTTGATTAACAAAAATTAAAATCCGCAATCAATCATTCTAAAAAGCTATTTAGGAACAACTTTTGCTTTATTTTGCATAGATTGAATTTCTTTAAATTAAAGGATAACCATGCTTAGGTCTTTATGGTCTGGTGTCAATGGGATGCAAGCCCACCAAATCGCTTTGGATATTGAGAGTAATAATATTGCGAATGTGAATACCACTGGTTTTAAATATTCTAGGGCTTCTTTTGTGGATATGCTCTCTCAAGTCAAACTCATCGCTACCGCACCCTATAAAAACGGGTTAGCAGGGCAGAATGACTTTTCCGTAGGGCTTGGGGTAGGCGTGGATGCGACGACTAAAATCTTTTCACAAGGCAATATCCAAAACACAGATGTCAAAACCGATCTAGCGATTCAAGGCGATGGCTTTTTTATCATTAGCCCTGATAGGGGGATTACGCGCAATTTCACTAGAGATGGGGAGTTCCTTTTTGACTCGCAAGGGAGTTTGGTTACTACCGGCGGTCTTGTGGTGCAAGGGTGGGTGAGAAACGGGAGCGATACCGGCAATAAAGGGAGCGATACGGACGCTTTAAAAGTGGATAACACCGGCCCTTTAGAAAACATTAGAATTGATCCTGGAATGGTGATGCCAGCCAGAGCGAGTAACCGCATTTCTATGAGAGCGAATTTAAACGCTGGAAGGCATGCGGATCAAACAGCGGCGATATTTGCTTTGGATTCTTCGGCTAAAACCCCTTCAGATGGCATTAATCCGGTGTATGATTCAGGCACGAATCTAGCTCAAGTCGCCGAAGACATGGGGTCTTTATACAATGAAGATGGCGACGCTCTTTTATTGAATGAAAATCAAGGGATTTGGGTGAGCTATAAGAGCGCAAAAATGATCAAAGACATCCTCCCTTCTGCAGAAAACAGCACGCTTGAGTTGAATGGGGTTAAGATTTCTTTCACGAACGATTCAGCGGTGAGCAGGACTTCAAGCTTGGTGGCGGCGAAAAATGCGATCAATGCGGTCAAAAGCCAGACAGGCATTGAAGCTTATTTGGACGGCAAGCAGTTGCGTTTGGAAAACACCAATGAATTAGACGGCGATGAAAAGCTTAAAAACATTGTGGTCACTCAAGCCGGAACTGGGGCGTTCGCTAACTTTTTAGACGGCGATAAAGATGTAACGGCTTTCAAATACAGCTACACGCATTCTATCAGCCCTAATGCGGATATTGGGCAGTTTAGGACCACTGAAGACTTGCGTGCATTGATCCAGCATGACGCTAATATCGTTAAAGATCCTAGCTTGGCGGACAATTACCAGGACTCAGCCGCTTCTATAGGGGTTACAATCAATCAATACGGCATGTTTGAAATCAACAATAAAGACAATAAAAATGTCATTAAAGAAAATCTTAATATCTTTGTGAGCGGGTATTCTTCAGACAGCGTAACGAACAATGTTTTGTTTAAAAATGCGATGAAAGGGCTTAATACCGCTTCTTTAATTGAAGGGGGAGCGTCAGCGAGCAGTTCCAAATTCACCCACGCTACGCATGCGACAAGCATTGATGTGATAGACAGCTTAGGCACTAAACACGCTATGCGCATTGAGTTTTATAGGAGCGGAGGAGCGGAATGGAATTTTAGAGTGATCGTGCCTGAGCCTGGGGAATTAGTAGGGGGGTCAGCGGCTAGGCCTAATGTGTTTGAAGGAGGTCGTTTGCATTTTAATAACGACGGATCGCTTGCAGGCATGAACCCGCCTCTTTTGCAATTTGACCCTAAAAATGGCGCTGATGCCCCTCAACGCATCAATTTAGCCTTTGGTTCTTCAGGGAGCTTTGACGGGCTCACGAGCGTGGATAAGATTTCTGAAACTTATGCGATTGAGCAAAACGGCTATCAAGCGGGCGATTTGATGGATGTCCGCTTTGATTCAGACGGGGTGCTTTTAGGAGCGTTCAGTAACGGCAGGACTTTAGCGCTCGCTCAAGTGGCTTTAGCGAATTTCGCTAACGATGCGGGCTTACAGGCTTTAGGCGGGAATGTCTTTTCTCAAACCGGGAATTCAGGGCAAGCCTTAATCGGTGCGGCTAATACGGGGCGTAGGGGTTCGATTTCAGGATCTAAACTAGAGTCTAGTAATGTGGATTTGAGCCGGAGTTTAACGAATTTGATTGTGGTTCAAAGGGGGTTTCAAGCGAACTCTAAAGCGGTAACCACATCCGATCAAATCCTTAACACCCTATTGAATCTTAAGCAATAAACTAAAAGATTACTCCAATACAATATAATAGGGGCTAATTTAAAGATTAAGGTTTAGTATGCATGAATACTCGGTCGTTTCTTCTTTAATCGCTCTTTGCGAAGAGCATGCGAAGAAAAATCAAGCCCATAAGATTGAAAGAGTCGTGGTCGGTATTGGCGAAAGAAGTGCTATGGATAAGAGCTTGTTTGTGAGTGCGTTTGAGACTTTTAGAGAAGAATCTTTGGTGTGTAAAGACGCTATTTTAGACATTGTGGATGAAAAGGTTGAATTAGAATGCAAGGATTGTTCGCATGTTTTTAAGCCTAACGCACTAGATTATGGGGTGTGTGAGAAATGCCACAGCAAGAATGTCATTATCACTCAAGGCAATGAAATGCGTTTGTTGTCTTTAGAAATGTTAGCGGAATAAAAACCGATGCAAGAAGAATTGAACGCTTACCAACAAGAAATTAAAGACACTAGAGAAGTTTTAAAAAAAATCCGTTTGGAATTGAAGCAAGTCCAAGAAATCTTGCGTAAGAAAAAGAGCGCTTTGAAAGGTTTGAAGCAAGAAATCTATCAAAAGAAATTAGAAAAAGAACACTCCCGCTCCAACAAAGAAACACAAAATACAGAAAAGGATGTGGTTTTCCCTAAAGCCCTTGAAGAAGTGGAGATTTACACTAAGGACAATCAGGTTGTAATGGCAAAACCCAGCAAGCGCGTGTTTGATGAAGGGATTTACTTGCAATACCGCAGCGTTTTGCGCGAAAACAGGTTTTTAAAAAACCATCTCTCTAAAAAAGATTTTGAAAATGCGTTACTCAAAATTGAATTAAGGGATTTGCATAAAGAAATCAAGCTCTATCAAGTCCAAAACCTTTTGAAAGACAAATAATGCCCACGATTTTAGTGAGCGCTTTAGAAGCGAGCTCTAATATGCATTTAGAGGAATTACGCCGTAATTTGTCTAAAGATTATCGTTTTATTGGGGTGTTTGAAGGAAAAGAGGCGCTTTATAGCCCTAGGGAATTTTCTATCATGGGTTTTAGAGATGTGATAGGCCGTTTGGGGTTTTTACTCAAAGCCCATAAAGAAATGGTCCAATTAGCCAAACAAGCTGATATGGTGCTTTTAATGGATTCTTCTTCTTTCAATATCCCCCTAGCCAAAAAAATCAAAAAACAAGACCCACATAAAAAAATCATGTATTATATTTTACCGCAAGTTTGGGCATGGAAAAAATGGCGCGCTAAAAGCCTTGAAAAACACTGCGATTTTTTGGGAGCGATTTTGCCTTTTGAAGTGGGCTATTACCAAAAAAAAGCCCAATATGTAGGACACCCTTTATTAGATGAAATTAAATACTATAAAAAAGATATTAAGGGCGAAACTCTGGTATTTATGCCAGGAAGCCGAAAAAGTGAAATCGCTAAAATATTCCCTTTGTTTGTCAAAGCGGCTCAAATTTTAGAACAAAACGAAGGGTTTAAAAGGCGTGTGTTGGTCGTGCCGAGTTTCTTTAAAGGGTTGGATTTGAAAGCCCTTTATGGAGAAGACATTAAATTATTTGAAATTTCTTATGATGCGCATAAAAGTTTGTTTGAAGCGGAGTTTGCGTTTATTTGCAGCGGCACAGCGACTTTAGAGGCCGCTCTGATTGGCACGCCTTTTGTGTTAGCGTATAGGGCTAAAAAGATGGATTTTTTGATCGCTAGAATGCTTGTCAATTTGCATTATATAGGTTTAGCGAACATCTTTTATAACGCCTTAAATAATGAGACTCCAGGGCTTGGGGAGAGCCAATTACACCCGGAATTGATCCAGCATTTTTTGAGCGTAGAGGGTTTGTTAAAAGCGTATGAAGGAATGGATAGAGAACGCTATTTTAAAGAAAGTTTGAGATTAAGGGAATATTTAGCCAGTGGGAGCGCGAGAAAAATCGCTAATGAAATGGCTTTTTTGCTGAATTTAACTTAATTTTTACTATAATCTCTACTGAATAAGCTTAGGAGATTAAATGAATAAAGAACCTATGAGTATGTATGGATACAATAAAATTTGTGCGGAATTAAAGCAATTAAAAGAGGTGGAACGGCCTAATATTGTGAAAGAAATTGATATTGCTAGAGGGCATGGGGATTTGAAAGAAAACGCTGAATACCATGCTGCTAAAGAAAAACAACGCTTCATTGAAGCGAGAATCGTGGATTTAAGCGAAATTGTCGCTAACGCTCAGGTGATTGATCCGAGCGCTTTAGCCCATAATAAAGTGAGTTTTGGGAGCACGATTAAAATCCTTAATCTAGACAACGATAAAGAGTTTTCTTATACGATAGTAGGGAGCGTGGAGAGCGATCCGTCTAAAGGGTTAATCTCTTTTGGTTCGCCGATCGCTAAGAGCTTGATAGGTAAGAGCAAGGGCGATGCGGTGAGTATTCAATTGCCTAATGGCGAGAGCGAGTTTGAAATTTTAGACATTTATTATAAAGAGATTCGTTTTGATGAAAATTAAAATCCAAAAAATCCACCCAAACGCCCTTATCCCTAAATACCAAACCGAGGGTTCTTCAGGCTTTGATTTGCATGCTGTAGAAGAAGTAACGATCAAATCTCATAGCGTGGGGTTGGTGAAAATAGGGATTTGTTTGTCTTTAGAAGTGGGGTATGAATTACAGGTGCGCACCCGTAGCGGTTTGGCTTTGAATCATCAGGTGATGGTGTTAAATTCTCCTGGCACGGTGGATAATGATTATAGGGGCGAAATTAAAGTCATTTTAGCGAATTTGAGCGATAAAGATTTTAAAGTTCAAGTAGGGGATAGGATCGCTCAAGGGGTGATTCAAAAAACTTATAAAGCCGAATTTATAGAATGCGAACAATTAGATGAAACTTCAAGGGGTAGTGGGGGGTTTGGCAGCACAGGAGTGAGTAAGGCATGAGCATTAAGGAAAATTTAGAGCAAGTCAGAAACGAATTTAAAAGCGATGAAAAGCTTTTAGAAGGAGCGTTTAGATTAGAAAAGTTTTTCAAACGCTACAAGTGGGTGTTGTTGTTTATCGTGGTGGCTTTTATCGCTTATTTAGGGGATACAAAATTGCAAGATTATAAGCATGAGCAAACTAGAGAGCGGATCACTCAAATTTATAATGAAGTGCTAGAGAGTCCTAATAATATAGCCTTGCAAAAAAGATTGAAAGAAGTCGCCCCAGAGTTGTATGACTTGTATCAGTTCGCTAGAGCGAGTGAGCATAACGATGCAGATGCGTTTAAAAAACTTTCGCAATCTTCTAATGGAATCGTTAAAGCGTTTGCCAAATATTCTTACGCATCGCTCTCTAGAGATAAAAACTTGCTTGAAAAAAGCCCCATTCTCAAAGAAATGAGCGCTTTACAAGAAGTGAGCTTGTTGTATGAAGAAAATTCTAAAGACGCAATCATAAAAGCGCATCAAAGTTTATCAACTATCCCTCTAAGTTCTTCACTCTATGCTATAATCTCTGTTTTAAAACATTATGGAATGTTAGAAGATATCCAACAAAACCCTTCCAAACCAACTAATCTAAAGAAAGAAACCATTCAAGGAACGCATTGATTTGATGAATAGATCATTTTTAATCTCACTCATAGCCCTAATTGTCTTTAGTGGCTGTAACATGAAAAAATACTTCAAACCCGCTAAACATCAAGTTAAAGGCGAAGCGTATTTCCCTAACCATTTGCAAGAAAGTATCGTTTCGTCTAATCGTTATGGAGCCATTTTGAAAAATGGAGCGGTTATAGGCGATAAAGGTTTAACGCAATTAAGAATCGGTAAGAATTTCAATTATGAAAGCAGTTTTTTAAATGAGAGTCAAGGGTTTTTCATCCTTGCGCAAGATTGTTTGAACAAGATTGATAAAAAAACAAGCAAACGCAAGGCGGCTAAGACTGAAGAAACGGAATTGAAATTAAAGGGCGTTGAAGCGGAAGTCCAAGATAAAGTCTGCCATCAAGTAGAATTGATTAGCAATAACCCTAACGCCAGCCAACAATCTATCGTTATTCCTTTGGAGACTTTTGCCTTGAGCGCAAGCGTTAAAGGGAATCTTTTAGCGGTGGTGTTAGCGGACAATTCAGCGAATTTATACGACATCACTTCTCAAAAATTGCTTTTTAGTGAGAAAGGTTCCCCAAGCACCACGATCAATTCTTTAATGGCGATGCCTATTTTTATGGATACGGTCGTGGTATTCCCTATGCTAGATGGGCGCTTGTTAGTCGTGGATTATGTGCATGGAAACCCTACGCCTATTAGAAACATTGTTATCAGCAGCGATAAGTTTTTTAACAATATCACCTACCTTATCGTAGATGGCAATAACATGATTGCTTCTACAGGGAAAAGAATACTCTCAGTAGTGAGCGGTCAAGAGTTCAACTATGATGGGGATATTGTGGATTTGCTTTATAATAAGGGGACTTTATACGTGCTCACGCTAGACGGGCAGATTTTGCAAATGGATAAGAGTTTGAGGGAATTAAACAGCGTGAAACTGCCCTTTGCTTCGCTCAATACGATTGTATTAAACCATAATAAATTGTATTCTTTAGAAAAGCGCGGGTATGTGATAGAGGTGGATTTGAATGATTTTGATTCGTATAATGTCTATAAAACGCCAACTATAGGCAGTTTTAAGTTTTTTTCATCCAATCGTTTGGATAAAGGGGTATTCTATGATAAAAATCGGGTGTATTATGATCGCTACTATTTAGATTATAATGATTTTAAACCAAAACTTTACCCCCATGCCGCTGGATTCAAACCATCTCAAAAAGGCGAAAAAGGGAACGCTCCTATTTATTTGCAAGAAAGGCATAAAACTAAAGAAAATAAACAGCCTTTAGAAGAAAAAATCAAACCAACTCAAGGGAATAGCGGGTTTGAAGAAGAAGAAGTTAAAACCAGAAGGCACGATATGGAGCCTATTAACAATCAAAATAACGCTATCCAACGAGGCGTAAAAGAAAATCAAGAAAACAAAAACGCTCCTGCTTTAAAAGAGAGTAACGAAAAAGGCACAGAAAACGCTCCTAAAGAGAACAAGGCTTCTAAAGAAGAGAATAAACCAAATTCTAAAGAAGAAAAACGCCGCTTGAAAGAAGAAAAGAAAAAAGCCAAAGCTACACAAAGAGCGAGAGAATTTGAACAAAGAGCCAAAGAGCAACAAGAAAGAGATGAAAAAGAGCTTGAAGAAAGAAAAAAAGCTTTAAAAGCGAAGTAGCCCCATGCCAAAATGTTTTAAAGATTTAAAGGATTTGGTTCTATGCGATATAGGTAATACGCGCATCCATTTTGCACAAAACTACCAGCTCTTTTCAAGCACTAAAGAAGATTTAAAGCGTTTGGGTATTCAAAAGGAAATTTTTTACATCAGCGTGAATGAAGAAAATGAAAAAGCCCTTTTGAATTGTTACCCTAACGCTAAAAATATTGCAGGATTTTTTCATTTAGAAACCGACTATATAGGGCTTGGGATAGATAGGCAAATGGCGTGTTTAGCGCTAAATAATGGCGTGGTGGTGGATGCTGGGAGCGCGATTACGATTGATTTAGTCAAAGAGGGCAAGCATTTAGGAGGGTGTATTTTGCCTGGTTTAGCCCAATATATCCATGCGTATCAAAAAAGCGCCAAAATTTTAGAGCAACCTTTCAAAGCCTTAGATTCTTTAGAAGTTTTACCCAAAAACACTAGAGACGCTGTGAATTACGGCATGATTTTGAGCGTCATCTCTTGTATCCAGCATTTAGCCAAAAATCAAAAAATCTATCTTTGTGGGGGCGATGCGAAGTATTTGAGCGCGTTTTTACCTCATTCTGTTTGCAAGGAGCGCTTGGTTTTTGACGGCATGGAAACCGCTCTTAAAAAAGCAGGGATATTAGAATGCAAATGACGCACAATTTGAGTTTTTTGGGCATGTTTTTAGCCGCTTTAAGCATGTCTTTAGGGCATTGTGTGGGCATGTGTGGGGGGATTGTGAGTGCGTTTAGTCAAATAAGATTTTCTAAAGTTACAAGCTTTTCTTACCAGCTTATTTGCCATGCCCTTTATAATGTAGGGAGAATCAGCACCTACATGTTCTTAGGGGCTATAACGGCAGGTTTAGGGCATAGTCTTAGTGTGAGTATGGGTTTTAGAGGTGTTTTATTGATGAGCATGGGAGTTGTTTTAATCCTTTTAGCGCTCTTGGGAGCTAAAGTGGAAAAATTAAGCTTTCAAATCCCTTTCATCTCTTTTTTGATGAAAAAAACCTTGCAATCTCAAAACATTCTAGGGTTGTATTTCTTAGGCGTGTTGAACGGGTTTTTACCCTGCATGATGGTGTATTCGTTTTTAGCGAGCGTGATTCTCAGTCATAGTGCGTTTATGGGAGCGATGCTAGGCCTTTCTTTTGGGCTTGGAACCAGCGTGCCGTTGTTTTTAATGGGGATTTTTTTAAGTAAAATTTCCATTTCTTACAGGAAATTTTTCAATCTTTTGTCTAAAGGTTTAATGGGGGTTTTTGGGCTTTATGCCCTTTATATGGGGATCATGCTCATTAACCACCAAACACCCCATATGATGCACCATCAAAATAACACCACACAACAGCAAGAAGACCACTTTCATGAGCGCCACTAACAAAGCCCTTTTTTTGGACAGAGACGGCATTATTAATATTGATAAAGGCTATGTGAGTCAAAAAGAAGATTTTGAGTTTCAAAAAGGGATTTTTGAATTACTAAACCATGCGAAATCTTTAGGCTACAAACTGCTTTTAATCACCAACCAATCTGGGATCAACCGGGGTTATTACACCCTTAAAGATTTTGAACAACTCACCGAATACCTCCAAGAAAGCTTGCTTAAAGAATTGGGTTTCAATTTGGATGGCGTCTATTTTTGCAGGCACGCCCCAGAAGAAAATTGTGCTTGCAGAAAGCCAAGACCCTCTTTAATTTTACAAGCCGCTAAAGAGCATCACATTTGCTTGGAGCAATCTTTTATGGTAGGCGATAAGGAAAGCGACATGTTAGCCGGCTTGAACGCTAAAGTTAAAAATAACCTTTTATTGACCACAAATTTTTTAAAAACTTCTCATTCTTGGATACAATGTAAAAATCTTAAAGAGATGATCAATTGGATTAAATAAGGATAATAATGCGTTATATTGATGATGAATTAGAAAATCAAACAATTTTAATCACCGGTGGGGCTGGTTTTGTAGGCAGTAATCTAGCCTTTTATTTTCAAGAGAACCACCCTAAAGCTAAAGTAGTGGTTTTGGATAAGTTTCGTAGTAACATGCTCTCTAGTAATAACCGCCCCAGTTCTTTAGGGCATTTTAAAAATTTAATCGGTTTTAAGGGTGAGGTGGTTATAGCTGATATTAATAACCCCTTAGATTTAAGGCGTTTAGAAAAATTGCATTTTGATTATTTGTTCCATCAAGCCGCTATCTCTGATACGACCATGCTGGATCAAGAATTAGTGATGAAAACCAATTATCAGGCTTTTTTAAACCTTTTAGAAATCGCTCGCCAAAAAAAGGCTAAAGTGATTTACGCTTCTTCAGCGGGCGTTTATGGCAACACCAAAACCCCCAATGTGGTAGGCTCAAACGAAAGTCCTGAAAGTGTTTATGGCTTTTCCAAGCTTTGCATGGACGGATTTGTCCTCTCTCATTCAAATGACCATATTCAAGTGGGCTTAAGGTATTTTAATGTCTATGGGCCTAGGGAATTTTATAAAGAAAAAACCGCTTCTATGGTTTTGCAACTCGCCTTAAGTGCAATGGCGTTTAAGGAAGTCAAGCTTTTTGAATTTGGCGAGCAATTAAGGGATTTTGTCTATATTGAAGATGTGATCCAAGCGAATGTGAAAGCGATGAAGGCTCAAAAAAGCGGGGTTTATAATGTGGGTTATTCCCAAGCCAGAAGTTATAATGAAATAGTTAGCGTTTTAAAAGAGCATTTAGGGGATTTTAAAGTGAGCTATATTAAAAACCCTTATGCTTTTTTCCAAAAGCACACCCAAGCGCATATTGAACCTGCTATTTTGGATTTAGATTACGCCCCTTTATACGATTTAGAAAGCGGTATTAAAGATTATTTGCCCCATATCCATGCGATTTTTAAAGAGTAGCACGCATGAAAAAAATCCTAGTCGTGGGCGATCTCATCGCTGATTATTACCTGTGGGGGAAGAGCGAACGCCTTTCGCCTGAAGCCCCTGTGCCTGTTTTAGAAGTCCAAAGAGAGAGCAAGAATTTAGGTGGAGCGGCTAATGTGGCTAATAACCTCATCTCTTTAAAAGCTAAAGTTTTTTTATGTGGGGTAGTGGGCGATGATTTAGAGGGCAAGCATTTTATTAGCGCTTTAAAAGCAAGGGGGATTGACACTTCAGGCATTTTAACAGATAAAACCCGTTGCACCACGCTCAAAACGCGCATCATCGCGCAAAACCAGCAAATCGCGCGCGTGGATAAGGAAATCAAAGACCCTTTAAACGCTGATTTGAGAAAAAAACTTTTAGATTTTTTCACAGAAAAAATCCATGAAATAGATGGCGTTATCCTTTCAGATTACAATAAGGGCGTGTTGGATTTTGAACTCACTCAAAAAATGATCGCTCTAGCCAACAAACACCACAAGCTCATTTTATGCGACCCTAAAGGGAAGGATTACAGCAAATATTCTCATGCGAGTTTGATCACGCCTAATCGCACTGAATTAGAGCAAGTGCTCCACTTGAAGTTAGACAGCCATGCGCATTTATCAAAAGCGCTCCAAATCTTAAAAGAAACTTATCATATCGCCATGCCTTTAGTGACTTTGAGTGAACAAGGCATCGCTTTTTTAGAAAAAGGCGAGTTAATCAATTGCCCCACTATCGCTAAAGAAGTTTATGATGTAACCGGTGCAGGCGATACGGTGATAGCGTCTTTAATGCTCTCTTTATTAGAATCGATGAGCCTAAAAGATGCTTGCGAGTTTGCCAATGCGGCTGCGGCTGTGGTGGTGGGTAAAATGGGGAGCGCGTTAGCGAGTTTAGAAGAAATCGCTTTGATTTTAAACCAAACGCACCCTAAAATCCTCCCTTTAGAAAAGCTGTTAGAAATTTTAGAACACCATCAGCAAAAAATCGTTTTCACCAATGGCTGTTTTGACATCCTCCATAAAGGGCATGCGAGTTATTTGCAAAAGGCTAAAGCTTTAGGGGACATTCTCATTGTAGGGTTAAATAGCGACGCTTCTGTTAAAAGGCTTAAAGGGTATAAACGCCCCATAGTGGGTGAAAAAGACAGAGCGTTTCTTTTAGCGAGTCTGTCTTGCGTGGATTATGTTGTGGTGTTTGAAGAAGACACGCCAATCAAATTAATTCAAGCCCTAAAGCCTGATATTTTAGTCAAGGGAGCGGACTATCTCAATAAAGAAGTCATAGGGAGCGAGTTTGCTAAAGAAACCCGTTTGATGGAGTTTGAAGCAGGTTATTCCACAAGCGCTATCATAGAAAAAATTAAAAGGACATGCAATGATTGATGGTTTGATTAAAAAAGAATTTTTAGCCCATAAGGAAGCGTTAGAAAGAAGTTTAGAGAGTTTGCAAGAAGCGTTAAAGCAAAGCGTTCATTTTTTGATAGAAACTTTAGAAAATCAAGGGAAAATCCTTATTTGCGGTAACGGGGGGAGCGCTAGCGATGCGCAGCATTTTGCCGCTGAATTGACAGGGCGCTATAAATTGGAAAGGAAAGGTTTGAGCGCGATAAGCCTTAATACCGATACCTCAGCTCTCACCGCCATTGCGAACGATTATGGTTATGAAGAAGTGTTTGCCAGACAAGTAGAAGCGCTAGGGGTAAAAAACGATGTTTTGATAGGGATTTCTACAAGCGGTAATTCCAAAAATGTCCTAAAAGCTTATGAAAAAGCCAAAAATTTAGGGATGAAAACGCTTAGTTTGGCGGGGCGTGATGGGGGGAAAATGAAGCCTTTAAGCGATATGGCTTTGATTGTCCCTA
This sequence comes from Helicobacter pylori, assembly GCF_001653475.1. Taxonomy (NCBI): domain Bacteria; kingdom Pseudomonadati; phylum Campylobacterota; class Epsilonproteobacteria; order Campylobacterales; family Helicobacteraceae; genus Helicobacter; species Helicobacter pylori. The sequence goes on from NZ_CP011487.1 coordinate 465,618, forward strand.
GCGATGATACCCCACGAATCCAAGAAATGCACATTCTTATGATCCACATCTTATGCGATTGCATTGAAAGGCATTTCGCTAATAAAAATTAGCCCTAATTTTGAATTTCTTTAGGGATTTGATAGTTTTCTATCATTTGGATGAGTTTTTGCTTGAAAGAATCAATGTTGTTTGGATTAAGCAGGTGTTTCTTGCTCGCTATGGCTTGCAGGACTTCTTTGGAACCTATGGGATCATAGTGCCCTATATCCTTATAGTGTTTTATCTCTTTAGCTAATGGCATGGCGCGTAGGTCATGGATTTCTGCATTAGGGTATTTTAAAAGCGCTTTTAAGGCGTTGTGAATGGCGTTTAAATTGCGTGTTAAAATGGTGTGATTATAAACCTTGTATTTTAAGAGTGAGTCCGTTCTTGTCCATAAAATAAAGCGTTTATCGCTGTGTTTTTGAATAAAATCCTCTAGTTTTTTGGTGACTTTTATTATGCATTTGGCTGGGTTTGATGGATTTTCAAAGCCACAAAATAATTAAACACAATAGAGCCAACCAATAAGGGCAAATATTTCACATTCCAAAAAGCATAAAAAAACAAACTAGCCAATACTAGCCATAGTTTAGGGAATAGGGGATTTTTAACATAAGTTTGCAAGATAAAATACCCTAAAAAACCAATAGGCAAAAAAGCAAAGAATAACGGCGTGTTGAATAACAAAACAAAAACCCTTAAGTGAGATGATGAGAACTAACATTATATACAAAAAAAATACAAGCTACGCTACAATAAACTTTCTATAAGTCTGATCACAAAAAATAAGGAAATCATAAGATGCTGCAAACCATCAACTTAACGCAACGCTATGCGACTAAAAAATTGTTTGAAAATGTGAATATCAAGCTGGATAAAAACAAACGCTACGGGCTGATTGGGGCTAATGGGGCAGGAAAATCCACTTTTTTAAAGATTTTGAGCAAGAGCATTAATTGTAGCAGTGGGGAAGTTATCATCACAAGCGGGATGAGAATGGGGGTTTTAGGGCAGGATCAATACGCTTTTGAAGATTTGAGCCTTAAAGATGCGGTTTTGATAGGCAATAAGCGTTTGTATGACGCTATCAAAGAAAAAGAGCGCTTATACACCGAAGGCGATTTGAGCGATGATAAAGTGAATGCCAGATTAGGGGAGTTAGAAACCATTTGCGTGGAAGAAGATCCCATGTATGAATGCGAAGTGGTGATTGAAAAAATCCTAGAAGATTTAGGTATTCCTAATTCTAGGCACAATGATTTGATGAAAACCTTGCCAAGCAGCGATAAATTTAAAATCCTTCTCGCTCAAGTCTTATTCCCCAAACCGGATATTTTGCTTTTAGATGAGCCGACCAACAACCTGGATTTAAACGCCATTGAATGGCTAGAAAACAACCTCAAACGCCATGAAGGCACGATGGTAGTCATCAGCCATGACAGGCATTTTTTAAATGCGGTATGCACGCATATTTTAGATTTGGATTTTCACAGCGTGCGCGAATTTAGCGGGAATTATGACGATTGGTATATCGCTTCCACTTTGATTATTAAACAGCAAGAGGCCGAATACAATAAAAAACTCAAAGAGAAAGAAGAATTGGAAAAATTTATCGCCAGATTTAGTGCTAACGCTTCTAAAGCCAAGCAAGCCACTAGCCGCCAAAAACAACTAGATAAATTAGACATTCAAAGCTTAGCGGTATCTAGCAGGAGGGATCCTAGCATTATTTTTAAACCTAAACGCACCATTGGTAATGAAGCTTTAGAGTGCGAAAACATCTCTAAAAGTTATGACGGGCAAATCATTTTAAATCAAGTGAGCTTGAAAGTGATGCCTAAAGATAAAATCGCTCTCATAGGGCCAAATGGCGTGGGTAAATCCACGCTTTGTAAAATTTTAGTAGAAGAGTTAAAGCCTGATAAGGGCGTGGTGAAATGGGGAGCGACCGTTTCAAAAGGCTATTTCCCGCAGAATGTGAGCGAAGAAATCAGTGGGGAAGAGACCTTGTATCAATGGCTCTTTAATTTCAATAAAAAGATTGAAAGCGCTGAGGTTAGGAACGCTTTAGGGAGGATGCTTTTTAATGGCGAAGAGCAAGAAAAATGCGTGAACGCTTTAAGCGGGGGCGAAAAACACCGCATGGTTTTATCCAAGCTCATGCTAGAGGGGGGGAATTTCTTAGTCTTAGATGAGCCAACCAACCACTTGGATTTAGAAGCCATTATCGCTTTAGGCGAAGCGCTCTTTAAATTTGATGGGGCAGTGATTTGCATAAGCCATGACAGAGAGCTCATTGATGCGTATGCTAACAGGATTATTGAATTAATCCCAAGCCCTAAAGGCGCTTCAATCATTGATTTTAAAGGCAGTTATGAAGAGTATTTAGCGAGCAAAAAATGAAACCACAAGATATTGAAATCGTTCAAAGCGTTTTAGAAATTACAGGGCCTATTAAGGTTACTTTGGTTTATGATAAAGCCAAAGAGCTTTTTGAAGAAAAGAAGATTGAAAAGATGTTTGATTATGGGGGCAACACTCCCGATCAGAGCGTTAGCGCTGTTATTTATACAGCCTTAAACAAGGGCGAAGAGCTGCCTTTTTTCAAAGCGCAAGAAAAACCGGTTTTAATCGCTTTAAAAGGTGCGGCTAAAGAGTCGGTTTTAAACACTGAAAAAGTCTCAAGCATTCCGAGCGCTAAAAGCATGCATGAAAGAGATTTGCACCCCTTTTTAACTTGCATGGCTTTTTATAATGAAAATTTGAAATGCTATACGAAAACCATTTTTCACGAAGGGAGTTCAAAATCGCCAAAAGGCATGGACAGGTGGCTTTATCCGGACATGGTTGGGGTTAGGTTTTTGCACGCTGAATGGTCTAATGAAAATTTAATCGCTTTTTCTAAGAAATTTGATACCTTACCCGTTAAACTGGTGAGCTTTGAATTGAAAAAAGAAATCAGCGTACATAATTGCAGGGAGTGTTATTTTCAAGCGATTTCTAACAGCTCTTGGGCTAATGAGGGGTATTTAGTGGGCCATCATATTGATACGCATAATCCCAAACTCATGGACTTGTTGAAGCGTTTGCATGCGAGTTTTGGGATTGGCGTGATTGATTTGAGAACGGATGAGGATAAAAGCGCTATTTTATTGAACGCTAAATACAAAGAAAAAATTGATTACACCGTGGCTTCAGAGCTTAGCGAAAAAAATAGAGAATTCAGCGGTTTTTTAAAGAGCGTCGTGGATTATGACCCAAACCACCAAAACCGCTATAAAGATGAATTTGATGAGATTAAAACAAAAGAGGAGTTATACCCTAACTCATAACTTTCTTTTTAAAAAACGCTTTAAGCGATTTTGTAAGGGCGTTTCAAAAACCCTAAATAGAGTGCTAAAGAGCAGCACGACCAAGCAACCCCTAATAAAAACCCTCCTAAAACATCGCTAGGGTAATGCACCCCTAAATAAACCCTATCATACGCCATTAAAAAAATCCAAAAAAGCAAAACCACAGCGCCAATCGTTTTGGTGCGATGATTGGCGTTAGAATAGCATAACAACAACGCCAAAGAGCCGTAAAAAAGCGCTGAAGCTAAAGCATGCCCGCTAGGGAAACTAAAGCCATGCGCAAAAGCCAGTTCGCCTAGTTCGCCATTAGTTGCAGGGCGTGGGCGCGCCACAAAATGCTTAAGGAGTTTTAAGGTGATTTCGCCTAATAAAATGCTAAGAAAAAACCACAACGCCAAAGCGATTCGTTTTTGAAACCCAAACCACAAGCTAATGAGTAAAGCGATAGAAGTGGTGAGCTTGCTTTGCGCAAACCATGTGCTGAAAAACACGAAAGAAAGCCACGCGCTTTTTTGAATGGGGGCTGGGTTGTTGCGGATCAAGTCTGTAAAAAATAAATCCAATTGTTGCACCCACTCTTTTTGAAAAGCCACCCCGCTTATCACGATGCCAAACAAAATAAAAAAGACCACCCCCACAATCCCAAGCGTTTTAGCTACTTTTTTTTCTCTTACGCTTATTGTTCTGTCAAATACCATTCAAACCCCTTTTAAAAATGACCTTTAAAAGGGCGATTATAACTTATTTGATTAAAAAATAAGTTTTATGACAAAATTATACAATAACCAAAATCCCATTATTTAAAAAAAATAACAATAAAGTTTTAATTATCAGTATTTGATGAGAATAAAGCTTTTTGGTTTGCCTAAAACCCCACTATAAAAACTGCAACACTCTCAGGTTTTGAAAGCAATTTTATATCAAATTTCAAGCTCGGTTCTACCCTGGAGCTTGCATTATGGATCCGTAATGAAAATGACCACCCTTCATTTAAAAATAACTCTAATGTATTGAAACTTTTGGGTTTGAAATCAAAATAAACCATTCTAGTAGGCAATTTGCTTAAAGGGATAATTCTTTTAGGCTTATTTTTCACGCTGCGGTTGAGAGTGTTATTAAAATGGTATGCCTCTAATTTGGTTTTTTGTTCTCTTTCTAACAAAATCGCTTTGTAAAAATCGTATTTGCCTAGCAAATACTCCACCATTTTTTGTGGGACTTTATTATTCTTGTTTTCATTAATTCTTAAAACTTCTTTTTTAAAAGCTTGTAATAATGGGGCATAAATTTCTTGTTCTTTATTGGGGAAATCCCTCCATAACATGCCTTCTTTTTTAGCGTTTTCTAGTCTTTCAAAGAGTGGTTTTATAGTGTCTTTGTCATTTTGAGACACTCTAACGCCCAGCCATTTTTCTCCAAAATCCAAGTCTTTAGAAAGCCTAGAATGCTTTATGGCCTCATGGTTATGCTTAATGCTTAATCCTATGCAAAACCTGTCAAAATAAATTAAAATATCCCGGATATCACCCATTTCACCCAGTTTGTCTTTTTGCAATGATAGGGTGATTTCATTTTGCGAACTCCCTATGACTTCGCTTAATAATGGCTCACAATCCAATAAAAGCAATACGCCTTGTTTTAGCGCTTTCTAAATAACGCTCTTGTAGAGATTTTTCTAAACTTTCATAAGCCCTATAGAATGCATTAAAACCATTTTGTTTATCCACGATAACCTTTTTAAAAACGCTCAATTTTTGCTCTAAAGCTAAACACCATGCGTATTCATACGCCTACCTTATCTGGCACACGACAGGGAGCGGTAAAACCTTAACGAGCTTTAAAAGCGCAATTTTAGCTAGAGAATTAGAAAGCGTTTCAAAAGTCTTGTTTGTGGTGGATAGAAAGGATTTAGACTACCAAACCATGAAAGAATACGATAAATTCCAAAAAGATTGCGCTAATTCCAACACCAGCACCAGGATTTTAAAAGAACAGCTTGAAAACCCTAGCGTTAAAATCATTATCACCACGATCCAAAAATTAGACAAATTCGTTAAATCCCACCTTAAAGGGCATGCGATCGTTAATGAAGAAGTGGTGATGATTTTTGATGAATGCCACAGGAGTCAGTTAGGCTCAATGCACCAAGCCATCACTAAAGCGTTTAAAAAATACCACCTTTTTGGGTTCACAGGCACGCCCATTTTTGCAGAAAATTGCGATAAAAACAACCCTTTAGGCACGACAGAGCAGAAATTTGGGAATTGCCTCCACCAATACACCATTATTGATGCGATCAGGGATAAAAATGTTTTGCCCTTTAGAGTGGAATACCATAACACCATTAAAGCTAAAGAGGGCATTAAAGACCATAAGGTTAGAGCGGTTGATGAAAAAAACGCCCTTTTAGACAACAGAAGGATTAAAGAAATCGCGCGATGCATTTTGGAGCGTTTCAATCAAGCCACTAAAAATAAAAGATTCAATTCCATTCTGGCATGCTCTGGTATAGAAGCGCTGAAAAAATACTACCGGGCTTTTAAAGAAGAAAAACACGACCTTAAAATCGCTACCATTTTTAGCTATAGCGCTAATGAAGAACTTGATATATTAGAAGATGAAAACAATGAAAGCGCTACCCATCTAGACAAAAGCTCAAGGGATTTTTTAGAGGACGCGATTGCGGATTATAATGAAATGTTTGACACTTCTTTTGACACTTCGGATCAAAAATTCCAAAGTTATTATAAGGATCTTTCTCAAAAAGTAAAAGATCGCAAAATCGATCTTTTAATGGTGGTGAACATGTTCTTGACTGGGTTTGACGCTACAAGGCTCAACACCCTTTGGGTGGATAAAAACTTAAAATACCATGGGCTAATTCAGGCTTTTTCACGCGCAAACCGCATTTTAGATAGCGTTAAAACGCATGGGAATATCGTGTGTTTTAGGGATTTAGAGCAAGATTTAAATGACGCTCTCATGCTTTTTGGCAACAAGGACGCCAGGTCTATTGCGCTATTAAGAAAATATGAAGATTATTTGAAAGGCTATGCGGATAACAATAAAGAATACGAGGGTTATGAGCGTTTGATTGAAAGACTTTTAACAGAATTCCCGTTAAAAGAGCCCATCATTTCAGAAAGACAGAAAAAGGATTTCATTAAGCTTTTTGGCAAGATTTTGAAATTAGAAAATATTTTAAACAGCTTTGAAAATTTTAAAAAAGACGATTACATCAACCCAAGGGATTTTCAAGACTATCAAAGCAAATACCTTGATTTTTACGATGAAATGAGGCCAGAAAAAGGGAAGGATAAAGAAGAGATTAACGACGATTTGATTTTTGAAATTGAACTCATTAAGCAAGTGGAAGTCAATATTGACTATATTTTGAATTTAATTGAAGAGTTCGCTAAAGAGCATGGGGTAGAAATTCAAGGCGTTAAAACCAAAATAGAGCCGATTATCAACTCCAGCATAGAGTTAAGGAATAAAAAAGATTTGATCATGGATTTCATTGACAAATACAACAAAGACCAAGAAGTCCATGCGTATTTTCAAGAGTATATCCACCAAAAAAGAGAAGAGGAATTCCAAAATATCATAGAAAAAAACCGCTTGAATGAAGAAAAAGCCTATTCGTTCATGCAGCATGCCTTTAGGGGGGGCGAAATTAATTTCAGCGGGACGGAATTCCCTAAAATCATTGAAGAAAAACCCTCCAGGTTTAACAAAAATTCGCGCTATCAAGAGGTGAAAGAAAAAGTCGCTGCAAGCCTTTCTCGTTTTTTCTACCGCTTTTGTGATCTCACTAGCCATATATTCAAGAAAAATGGGGTTAAAAAAGATGAGGTTAAGGAAAAATAGTTCATTTTTGAACGCTTTTAAATTAAAACTCAAAGACAGCGCCGCTTAATGGATTTTTTTGTAAAATCAAAGAAAGTTTAAGGAGGTTTAAAATGTTAAAAGAATTACGCCAAAAACGCCCCTTAGTGCATAATATCACCAATTATGTGGTGGCGCAATTTGTGGCTAATGGTTTGCTCTCCTTAGGGGCATCGCCTTTAATGAGTGATGCCATTGCTGAAATGCAAGATTTGGCAAAAATTTCTGACGCGCTCGCTATCAATATTGGCACTCTCAATGAACGCACCATTTTATGCGCTAAAGAGGCTATCAAACATTACAAGGCTTTGAATAAACCCATTGTGTTAGATCCTGTGGGGTGTTCAGCAAGCGCTTTGCGTCATGACACCAGTTTAGAGCTTTTAGAAAGCGAAGGGATTAGCGTGCTTAGGGGTAATGCTGCAGAATTAGGATCTTTAGTGGGTATTTCTTGCGGAAGTAAGGGGTTAGATTCCAAGCATCCCGCCACGCCTATAGAAATTGTCAAACTAGCGGCTCAAAAATATTCTGTGATAGCGGTAATGACGGGTAAAATAGATTATGCGAGCGATGGGAAAAAAGTTTTTAGCGTTACTGGGGGGAGCGAGTATTTAGCCGTCATTACTGGGGCTGGGTGTTTGCACACAGCAGCGTGCGCGAGCTTTTTAAGTTTGAAAAAAGACCCCCTAGATTCTGTGGTGCAACTTTGCGCTTTCTATAAACAAGCCGCTTTTAGCGCGCAAAAAAAAGTGTTAGAAAATAACGGCTCTAATGGTTCGTTCTTGTTTTATTTTTTAGACGCTCTAAGCTTGCCCATCAAGTTAGAAAACAGCCTTATTAAGGAAGAGTTGTGAAAATTTACCCGCAAGTTTTAAGCATTGCCGGTAGCGATAGCGGTGGGGGCGCTGGGATACAGGCCGATTTGAAAGTGTTTCAAACTTTTGGCGTGTTTGGGACAAGCGTGATCACTTGTATAACCGCTCAAAACACACAGGGCGTGCATGGGGTTTATCCCTTGAGTGTTGGAAGCGTGAAAGCGCAAATCTTAGCCATTAGAGATGATTTTTCTATCAAAGCGTTCAAAATGGGAGCGTTATGCAACGCTCAAATCATTGAATGCGTAGCAGACACTTTAGAAACTTGTGATTTTGGGTTGTGCGTTTTAGATCCGGTGATGGTGGCAAAGAACGGGGCTTTGCTTTTAGAAGAAGAGGCGATTTTAAGCTTAAAAAAACGCCTTTTGCCTAAAACCGATTTACTAACCCCTAACCTCCCTGAAGTTTATGCACTCACAGGCGTTCAAGTGCGAGACGATAAAAGCGCTTCAAAAGCGATGGGCGTTTTAAGGGATTTAGGCGTTAAAAACGCTGTGATTAAAGGGGGGCATACAGAGCATTTTCAAGGGGAATTTAGCAACGATTGGGTGTTTTTAGAAGACGCTGAATTTATCCTAAACGCCAAGCGGTTCAACACGAAAAACACGCATGGCACGGGTTGTGTTTTGTCTAGCTTGATTGTGGGCTTACTCGCTCAAGGGTTGGATTTAAAAAACGCTATTACAAGGGCTAAAGATCTTTTAACTACCATCATTCAAAACCCTTTAAATATCGGGCATGGGCATGGGCCTTTGAATTTATGGAGTATCAATAAGCATGTTTGATGCGAATTGTTTGAAACTCATGTTTGTGGCGGGTTCGCAAGATTTCTACCATATAAAAGGCGATCGGACAAACGCGCTTTTAGACGCTTTACAATTGGCTTTAGAATCTAAAATCACAGCGTTTCAATTCCGCCAAAAAGGCGATTTAGCCTTACAAGATCCCATTAAGATCAAACAACTAGCCCTAGAGTGTCAAAAATTATGCAAAAAATACGGCGTGCCTTTTATTGTCAATGATGAGGCGCGACTCGCGCTAGAATTAAAGGCTGATGGCGTGCATGTGGGGCAAGAAGACATGGCTATAGAAGAGGTAATAGCCTTATGCAAAAAGCACCTTTTTATAGGTTTGAGCGTCAATACTTTAGAGCAGGCTCTAAAAGCGCACCATTTAGACGGCGTATCCTATTTAGGGGTAGGCCCTATTTTTCCCACGCAATCTAAAAAAGACATCAAACAAGTTGTAGGCGTAGAGCTTTTACAAAAAATACGAGATAGCGGGGTGGAAAAACCCCTCATAGCGATTGGGGGCATCACGACAGATAACGCTTCAAAATTGCAAAAATTCAGCGGCATCGCAGTCATTAGCGCGATCACGCAAGCCAAAGATAAAGCCTTAGCGGTTGAAAAACTTTTAAAAAATGCGTGAGGAATTCTAAAATTCCAAAATTTTTCTACCCTAGCGTGTCCAACAAACGCTCTTCAAAGGCAAAAAGCATGGGGGTTTTTTCGCATGCAATTTCCACGCAAGAAAAGCCTAAAAGGGTGTTTTGAGCCTCTTTTAAAATTTCTTTAGTCCTTTGGAGGGTGGTTTTTAAAAAAAGCTGTTTTTCTTTTTCTTTCAAGTAAATAACGCCGCCAATTTCGCCCAAATTAGGATACAGAGCGTAAAAATCAACGCTTTGTTTTTTGGCTTTCACTTGCAAAAAAGCTTTTTTGCGTTCGTTTTCAACCACAAAGCTTAAAACCTGCGATTGCAAGCTTAGAAGCATGTTGGCCGTATTCAAAAATTCTTGCGGATTTTTAGCATGGACTAATTTTTCGCTCAAAAGTTCTTTATATTCTTTTAAAGGGGTATTGTCTTTGGCGCTCAATATTTCTTTTATTTGTTTCATTTCAAGGGCGGGCAAATCGTCTAATGCGTCTAAAATTTTTGGGGCAGGCACTAAATTTTTAAGCACAATATCGCCCAGCTGGTTTCTTTGCATGGTCGCAAAATAAGGCTGATTGATTTTTAATTCCTGTTCGCTTTTGGTGGGGATAATCCTGTTACCCACTTGCAAAAGAAAAAGATCTTTATCTTGTTTTTCTAAAACCTTTAACAGAATGGGTAAAGTAGCGTTAAAATGGTGCGTGGCGTTTTTGGAATCAAGAGCGTTAAGTTGGTTGATGGCGTTTAGGGCTTCTAGCATTAAAGGGCGTTGTCTTTGATAAAATCAAGGATTTTAAAGCTCGCTTCCAATTTGTTCATAGAATGGATTTTTTGGGTTTTATGATGGCTAAAGAGCCACAATTCATTCTCTAATGAGCCAAAAGGGCGTGAATCTTTAATGAGATTCAAAGCGGCCATGGAACAATCCTTGCCGTTATCTTGAGAAGGTTTTAAAAGATTTTGAGCGTTTTTGATGGCGTTTTGTTGATCGTCTTCGGCTTTAAAACCGATTTTAACGAATTGATTGGGATTGATAGAAGCCAGTAAATCCTTATTTTGAACGCATTCAATGTTTAGGGTTTCGCCCAGTTCGCTTTTTTTAAGCTTATGGTTAAAAGAAGTTTTAGGCACATAATCGCTAATGGCGGCTAAATTAAAGAGTAGGGGTTTTAAGGCATGTTTTTGCAAGTTTTTAGCGGCGTTATTCAGGGCGTTTTCATAAGAAGCGGTGTCGCTGACCGGGACGCTTGCGATTTCTTTAGGCAAGGGGGTAGGGAAGTTTGATGCAATCAAAGTCACTTTCGCTCCCTTAAAATATAACGCTAGAGCTAAAGCGCTCGCTTGGATCCCGCTAGAAAGATTGCTAATGATTCTAACGCTGTCAATCTTTTCTATACTCGCGCCGCCTACTACTATGACTTCTCTGTTTTCAAAATAAGCGTCTTTTAAGAGCGTTTGAGCGGATTTAAAAAGGATTTCTAAAGGCTCAGCCATCGCTCCATCGCCTCTAGTGTCGCATGCTAAAAGGGCGTTTTGCGTGTCTAAAATAATGTGATTAAAATCTTTTAAGCGTTTTAAATGGCTTTGAATGATGGGGGAATTAAGCATGTTGGTGTTCATGCTAGGGGCTAGGATTTTAGGGGAAGCGCAAGCTAAAAAAGTCGTGCTTATGATATTATCCGCTAAAGCGTGAGCGATTTTAGACAGGCTGTTAGCGCTTAAAGGGGCAAAGATGAGTAAATCAGCATTAGAGCCGCATGCGATGTGGTTATGGTGCAATGCGTTTTGGTGGTTGTAATACCATTTTTCATTATGGTCATGCAAGACCTTGTGATGGCTCAAAGCTTCAAAGCTTAAGGGCTTGATGAATTTTTTTGCGCCCTTACTCATCACCACTTGAACACTAGCCCCGCTTTTAAACAACAAACGCACTAATTCTAGGGATTTATACGCTGCAATAGAGCCGCTTACGAGCAATAAAACGCGCTTGTTTTCTAATAATCTTAAGGGGTAAAATAAATCTTCTAAAAAATTCATAGTAATTTCAATAGATCATCAGGCTCTAGCCATTGGCTGTTATTATGGCTGCTGTATTCAAAATCGGGGGCGACTTTTTGGCCTTTTTCGTGGAGTTTGGTGAGCGTGTAATCTTTAGGCGTTTGGAAGCTTATAGTGGGCTGAATGATGAAAAAGTCTTCAAATTCTAGGGCTAAATGGCTTTCATCTTTAGGGATCATCACTTCATGGAGTTTTTCGCCCGGGCGAATGCCTATGATTTTAGTAGGGGTATTGGGGGCTAGGGCTTTAGCGAGATCCGTCATTTTCATGCTAGGGATTTTAGGCACAAAAATTTCACCCCCATGCATTCTTTTCAAGCTTTTAAGCACAAAAGAAACCCCCTCATCTAAGGTGATCCAAAATCTTGTCATGCGGATATCTGTAATGGGGATTTCACTCGCTTGGTTTTGGACTAATTTTTTAAAAAACGGCACCACGCTCCCACGACTCCCCACCACATTACCATAACGCACCACGCTAAATTGCGTTTGAGAAGAGCCTTTGAAATTGTTTGCACTCACAAAGAGCTTATCGCTGCACAATTTAGTCGCGCCGTAGAGGTTAATGGGGTTAGCGGCTTTATCGGTGCTTAGGGCGATGACTTGGCTGATGGCGTTTTTTAAGCATGCGTTAATCACATTGCTCGCTCCCATGATATTGGTTTTAATGCATTCTAGGGGGTTGTATTCAGCGATGGGCACATGCTTGAGCGCGGCTGCATGGATGCAAATATCCACGCCCTCTAAAGCGTAATTCAAGCGTTCTAAATCCCTCACATCGCCGATAAAAAAACGCATCCTGGGATCATTAAATTCCATTGCCATTTCGCTTTGTTTTAATTCATCTCGGCTATAAACAATGATTTTTTTAGCGTTGGTGGTGTCTAAAACTTTACGCGCAAAGCGTTTGCCAAAACTCCCAGTGCCACCGGTGATTAAAACCGTTTTGTTGTCTAGCATGTTTTTTCTTTTTCTTACCAGCGATAGCCTAAAGAGGCGCTAAAGATTCTTAATTGCCCAATGTTTGGGGATTGATACAAACTGGAGCGGTTGCTTTTAAAAGTGAAACTCCCCGCTACACCCAAATCAAAGCCCCTAAAATTGTATTTAGTCCCAAAAGCCACAGTATAGCCATTAGAATCCGGAATGCCTATCGCATCTTGGGGGCTTGGAGCTTGGTCATAATCAATAGCGCCCATTAAACGCAAGCTTTTACCCATGTAAGTTACCCCTAATCTAAAGGTGTTGGTGTCCCTCCAGCCAGCCCCCATGTTCATCACGCTTTTAAAATTCGCTAAGCCTACCATTTTTTTAAGCGTCTCAGAGTCTAGTGAAGCCACCGTTCCGCTTAAGCCCTTGTAAGTGGCGTTCGCAAAATCAGGGGTGACTAAAAATTTATTCCCTTGACTCCAAAAGGTGCGCTCAAACACCCCCTCTATTCTTAAATGGTCTTTAAAAAATTGGTGGGCGTAGGCTAGGCTTAGGGTTTGGGGGAGTGAAACATTGATATTCAAGCTGCCTTTAGTCAAAACGCTCCCTAAAGAAGGGCCAAGCTCTGTGATAGCCACTAAATTGCCCTTCATATTGAATGTAACTGAAGAATTATACACCACAGAAAACATGCCATGATCAAAGATACGCAAACTCGAACCCACTCTATAGCCCCCCGATATGCCTTGCCCGTTGGATTTTTGCACGACTTGAGTCGTGCCATAAAGATTCGCGCTCGCTTTCACTAAACCGCTATAACCCATGATTTTTTTCAAGCCGTTATAAAACTCTTGACAGCTTTGATCGCTCATATCCCCACCGACTTTTTGACAATTAAGCGCCGGTTGGTAGCCAATATTGCCTAATAAAGTCATCATGTTGCTTGGCACTTGATTAGCAAAAACATTGTTGGGTAAATTTAAAATTTGCTCCGTGCTCAAAACCGAAGCACCCTCTAAAGGCACATAAACGGTGTTATTAAAGCTCCCGGTCGCATAAAGCCCCCTTAAGCCTACACCCACTGAAAAGCGCTTATTAACAGTATAGCTCATGCTAGGGGCAAGCTCTACCATCATGATGAAAACATCATGCAAAAATTCCCCTCCCTTACCATTCCATTTCATGCCCAACCCACTAGGAGCGGTAAAACTCCCCCCGAAAGTGAAGCCGTTATGCGTGCGCGTTTTATAAAAGAATTTGGGTAAAACAAAATTAGTCGTTCCTGTCCAGCCATTCACGATTTGAGTGTCAGGCGGTGAAGCGAGGGTTACGACTTTTTGATTGGTCAAGTTCATTAGCCCTTGAATGCGATTGAAAGCTTGTTGCAAGCCATTGGTAGCAGCCGTATTGCCAAGCGCTTTAAGGATATTGCCAAGCCCTATAGTGTTGATGATGCCTAAAATATTTTGTTGGCTTTTATCAATTTCTAAACTCGTAACCGAATACAAGCCTTGATTAGTCGTAGGGACTTTAAAGCTAAAGGCCGGGATATTGATCACAGTGGTGGTCATTTCAAATTCGCTTCTGTTTTCACCCCAATCGTTCGTAAAGCCCATATTCGCCGGGTTATAAAAGGAAGCGTCAGCGCCCCTAGCCCCAGCGACATACGCCGAGCCTAAAGCCGTGCCGTTCAAACTTTGCTCTTGGATTTTAAAGCCATTGGCATAAGAAAGCAAGGGCAGGCTTAAAGTGATTAAATGGCGTTTTTTGAGCTTTTTTAAAAAATAGAGTGGGGAAAAGTTTTTCATTGGAGCTCGCTGTCAGCGTTTTCATTATCTTCTAAATCTTGCAAAGAAGGCTCATAGGGTTCAATCCTAATAGCAATTTTTTGCGTCAAATTCTGGAAAGAAATCAGGCCGTTTTTTCTTTCATAAAGGATAATTTCCCCGCTTTTTTGAAACCTTTGGATCATATATTCAGGGGTTAGGTGGCGTTTTCCTAAACCTTTGAAAATATCCCTCCCTAAAACAATGTCATCAAACAAATCCCCATAGCTCACCTTACCAAACAAATCCCTTGCAGCAATCCATTTAGCCGAACATTTTTGGCTAAAACAAATGTTTCGTTTAGTCATATAAATATCGCCCACTCTTTGGCTGAGCTTATAAAGGGTTATTTCAATATTATGATCTTTATCGGTTTTAATCGTGCCGTAATCATAAAAGCGAAAAACCGGTGTGTTAATATAAATGAGCCTGAATTGGCGCAAGGCATTCAAAGTCTCTTCTCTTTTTTTACGAGCTTCTTCTTGTCTGATCTGCTCCTTAGTCTTAGGGGTTTGCTTAGAAAAAGGGTGCTTGGAGCAAGAGACAAAAAAAAGCGTCATGAAAAATAATAAAAAAGCGCTTCTAAAATACCGCATGATTGAGAATAAGAGAGTTTATCCTCTCGATCCGCTCAAAATACGATACCAAATCCTGCCGTCTAATTTAAGCTCCATGCTGACTTGACACAAGCCGTCTTTATAGATGGTTTCAGTGATTTCAGCGTTACGAATGAGGGCATTGACTCTGGTTTTAATCACGGAATTTTGTAAAACCATGTCTTTGACGGTGTCTTGAGCGTTCACTCTGATACCATACATTTTTTCACCCAATTGGCGGTAGCCATCAACAATAGCCGCCCGTTTGGCCAAAGCTAGGGCTTGAGAGGGCGAAATGGTGGATTCTGGAGCCACACCCATGCCCACTGCGTTCAATTCAATGACATTATTAGGCGTGAGAATGGGGGTGTTAGGGATAGCGTTAGTGGGATTAGAGCTAATGATGGGCTGATCGTTATTCTCAAGGCGAGGGCTTGGGAGAGGCTGAACGCTCTTTCTGGGGGTGAAATTGGTTGGGGGATAAATGGGGGCTTGCAAGCCATTAGCTGAAGGGGGGATTAGCTGAGCGTTAGTGTTACGCTTCTTAAAGAGACCGCAACCACTTATCAAAAGAGTGGCAACAAGCAATGAATTGATACCAAAAAAGGCAGAGTGCAAACGCATGGGTATTTTCCTTAAAATGAGTTCATCAAGTCTATTATATCATTTTTGAATGGATTTGTCATGCGGATATTCTTATTAAGCTTATAAGGCTAGTGGGTTTTAATTTAAAGTCTAGGGGATTATGATCTATTTTTGGCTTTCCTAAATTTTTAGTAGGGATAACTCAATTTTTTAAAAAAGGGGATTTTAATGGCTTAATTTTATCGTTTTAAGATTTTATTTTACGATAAAACTCATTTTTTTAAAGTTTGATTTTTAAATTCATTTTCTTAAGGGGGTAGGAGACATTTTGAAAAATTTCCCCCTACAACCCTAGACTAAAACCCCTTAAAGAGCACTTTTTTAATTTAAGAGGTTATGACTTGCTTTTTTCATCAAAAACACAAACAACGACTATTTAAATTCCTATGATAGTAAAAATAATGCGAGTGGTGTCCTTGGCGGGATTCGAACCCACGACCTTACGATTAGGAATCATACGCTCTATCCAGCTGAGCTACAAGGACATTAAAGGACATTATAATTATATAAGAGAGCAAGAAACTTACAATCTATTGATAAGCCCCTTGCTGAGTGGATCAAATTCACTTGCCTTCTTCAACTTTTTGTTTAAGGATTTTACCGGGTTTGAATTTAGGCACCCGCTTGTCTTCGGTTTTATAAGTTTTATCGCTTCCTGGCACTTTGCCTTCTTTGCCTTTTTGCTCTGCGGTTTCAAATTTGCCAAAACCGATCAACTCCACGCTTTCACCTTTGCTTAAAGCTGTTTCTACCGCCAAAGTAAAGGCGTTGATCGCTTCTTCGGCTTCTTTTTTACTGTTGTATTTACCCGCTTCTTTAACCAAATCAATAAATTCCCCTTTGTTCATGTGGATAACCCCTTTTCTGATAGATGCTAAAACCAAGCGATTTGATCGCTTAGCTTGACTGATTGATGGATAATTATAATCAAATCCTAAAGATAAATCAAGCAAAAACGCTTTTTTAAGGGGGTTTAATGCATAAAAAATTTAATTTTGTTGGGCGCTCTTTTTATCTTTAGCGTTAAGGATTAAAGGCGTGCCTAAAAAATTAAATTCTTTCCTTAAGGTGTTGATCAAATAGCGTTTGTAACTGAAATGCAAGGCTTTAGGGCGATTCATTATAAGAGAGATTTGAGGGGGTTTGGTGGCAAATTGCGTGGCGTAATACACTTTCACTAATTTCCCTCCATCGCTTGGTAAGGGGTGTTTTTGGGTGGCTTGATTGATCACGCTATTGAGCAAGCTCGTGGGAATGCGTTTGGAAAAACACTCATAGACTTCTATGATTTTATGCTTGATTTCATCCATATGGTGCGCTTTTAAGCAGCTGGTCGTGATCACGGGGGCGTATTCTAAAAAGCGGAATTTCCTTTTTAAAGTGGCCATGATCTCTTCATAAGGGGCGTAGCGGATGTCCCATTTGTTTAAAATAAGAATGATGCCTAAAGAATGTTTATCCGCTAAAGAGCTGATCTTTTCGTCCAACTCCACAAAAGGAGCGCTCACATCTAAAACTAAAAGCACGATGTGGGATTTTTCTAAGGCTTTTTGCGTGCGTTCTAGTGCGTATTTTTCAATGCCTAAAATTTTACCCCTATGCCTGATGCCAGCGGTATCCACAAAGCAAATTTTTTGATCGCCTATTAGAATGGTTTCATCTATGGGGTCAATGGTAGTGCCAGCCACGCTAGAGACAAGGCTCCTTTCTTTTTTCGTGAGCGCATTTAAGAGCGAGCTTTTGCCCACATTCACCCTCCCAATGATGCCTACTTGAATGACTTCTTCTTTATTTTCTTCTTCTGATGCGTTATTAGGGGTTTCTAAGCTTTCTAAAATATCCGCATCCAAATCTTGCTCTAGGATTGGATTTAAATTCAGTGCGCTCAATATCGCATCAATTAATGCGCTAATGCCTCTATTGTGCGAAACGGAAATAGTAAAACTCTTTGGCATGCCAAAAGAAGAAAACGCATAAGCTCGCTCTTTTTCTTTGTCGTTATCAATTTTATTGATCACTAAAAAGCAGTTAGGGTTGGTTTTAAAAACCTCTCTAAAAAGCTTAAGATCTTCATCGCTAGGGATGGATTTACCATCCACAACATATAAAATCAAATCGCTCATTTGAGCGGCTTTTAAATTAAGGGCTTTGATTTCTTTAGACAAAAGAGCGTCTTTAGCCATGCCCCCTGTATCCAGCAATTCCACTTCATGGCCATTCAATGCGATTTTTCGTTTGTTAATGTCTCGTGTAGTGCCTGCAAAATCTGAAGTGATAGCGATCCTTTCTCTAGCCAGGCGGTTAAACAACGAGCTTTTCCCCACATTAGGTTGGCCTAAAATCGCAATGGTTTTTAAAGTTTTATGGCTTGTATTCATTTTACTTGTAGTTTCACTTTAATCAAAATTAGATTACAATATTATAGTTATTTAAAGCTTAAATAAGGGTCTAGCGTTGTTTTTAGTCAAAAAAATAGGCGTGGTGGTAGTGGTTTTAATAGGCTTTTTAGCTTGCTCGCAAGAGAGGTTTATCCAGTTGCAAAAAAAAGCCCAAGAGCAAGAAAATGACGGCTCTAAACGCCCTAGCTATGTGGATTCGGATTATGAAGTCTTTAGCGAAACGATTTTTTTACAAAACATGGTGCATCAGCCTATAGAGGAAAGGAACGCTTTCGCCCAACTGACTAAGGATGAAGATAATTTTTTTAACCCCGAAACTCCTGTGATTTTATTGAATGAGCCAAACGATAATAATGGAAAAAACCCGCCCTTATACCCAAATGAGCCTGACAACAACACTGCCAATAACGATACAAAAAACCCGTTCCTCTACAAACCTAAAAGAAAAACAAAAAATCCCAAACTCATTGAATATTCCCAACAGAATTTCTACCCCCTAAAGGACGGGGATATTATTATGAGTAAAGAAGGGGATCAATGGCTGATAGAAATCAAATCCAAAGCCTTGAAGCGTTTTTTAAAAGATCAAAACGACAAAGATCGCCAGATCCAAACTTTCACTTTTAATGACACTAAAACGCAAATCGCGCAATTTAAGGGCAAAATTTCTTCGTATGTTTATACCACGAATGGCAGCGATTTGAGTTTAAGGCCTTTTTATGAATCCTTTCTCTTAGAAAAAAAGAGCGATGATCTTTATACGATAGGGGATAAGGCTTTAGATACTATTGAGATTCAAAAGTGTCAAATGGTGTTGAAAAAGCATTCAACCGATAAATTAGACAGCCAGCATAAAGCCATCAGTATTGATTTGGATTTTAAAAAAGAGCGCTTTAAGAGCGATACGGAACTTTTTTTAGAATGCCAAAACTAGGCTTTTGTTACAATAATTTAGATTTTTTGGGTAGCATGTTAGCCTTTCAAAGGCATGGATATTGTTAAAAAGTAAGCTAAGGAGTGTTTATGTGGATCACCCAAGAAATCACGCCGTATTTGCGTAAAGAATACACCATAGAAGCGAAATTATTAGATGTTAGAAGCGAGCATAATGTCTTAGAGATTTTTAAATCTAAGGATTTTGGTGAAATTGCGATGCTTAATTACCAATTGCTGTTCAAGAATTTTTTGCACATTGAAAGCGAGTTGCTCGCTCATATGGGGGGTTGCACCAAGAAAGAGCTTAAAGAGATTTTGATTGTGGATGGGTTTGATTTGGAATTAGCCCACCAGCTTTTTAAATACGACACGCATATAGATTTTGTGCAAGCGGATGAAAAGATTTTAGACAGCTTCATTAGTTTTTTCCACCATTTCCATGAAGTGAAAAACAACAAGAATTTCACGCACGCTAAACAACTCTTAGATTTAGACATTAAAAAATACGATTTGATTCTTTGCTTGCAAGAGCCGGATATTCATAAAATTGATGGTTTAAAAAGAATGCTTAAAGAAGATGGGGTGTTTATTTCTGTAGCCAAACACCCATTATTAGAGCATGTGAGCATGCAAAACGCCCTTAAAAACATGGGCGGGTTTTTTTCTGTTGCCATGCCTTTTGTAGCACCTTTAAGGATTTTGAGCAATAAGGGTTATATTTACGCTTCTTTTAAAACCCACCCCTTAAAAGATTTAATAACGCCAAAAATAGAAGCGCTAAAAAGCGTGAGATACTATAACGAAGACATTCATAGGGCTGCATTCGCTTTGCCTAAAAATTTACAAGAAGTCTTGAAAGACAATATCAAATCTTAAAATGGTTTTAAAAAACGCTATCGCTCTCACAGGGGGGATAGGCACCGGTAAAAGCACCACCATTAAAATACTAGAATCGCAAGGTTATCACATTTTAGATGCGGATAAGATCGCCCACCAGTTATTGCAAGAGTACCGGTTTAAAATCGCCCAACATTTTGGATCAGAGATTTTAGAAAAGGGTATTTTAAACAGAAAAAAACTTGGGGCGATCGTGTTTCAAAAGGCTAATGAGTTAAAATGGCTAGAGGGTTTTTTACACCCCTTAATCCGTGAGTGCATGCTTAAAAAGGCCTATGAATTAGAAAAGAATCATCAAGCGTATTTTTTAGACATCCCTTTGTTTTTTGAAGTGGGGGGTAAAAAACGCTATCCTGTGAGTAAGGTGGTTTTAGTCTATGCACCAAGGGCCTTACAAATTGAGCGCCTTTTAGAGCGAGACAAACTCAAAGAAGCTGAAATCTTGCAGCGCTTATCTTGTCAAATGGATATAGGGCAAAAACGCGCCATGAGCGATTATATTATAGACAACAGCTCCAGTTTAAAAGATTTAGCCAAGCAGGTTGAGTGCTTTTTAAAAACGCTCTTATAAGCTCGTTTTGTATCTAAGCATGTTAAACTACCATTAAATTTTTTGTAAGGCTAAAAACATGATCACTTTAAAACAAGCCCTTTCTTTATCCCAAGATGAATTAGAAACCCTTAAAAACGAAATTGACGCTAAGGTTAGAGCTTCAGATTTGAACGCTTATATTAAAGCCCCTAGCCTTAATGGCGCTAGCGCTAAAGGGGTGCCGATCCTTATTAAAGACAATATCAGCGTTAAGGGGTGGGAAATCACTTGCTCCAGTAAGATTTTAGAAGGCTATATCGCTCCTTATCATGCGAGCGTGATTGAAAACTTGCACCAAAACAGCATGGCAGGGTTTGGGCTTTCTAACATGGACGAGTTTGCGATGGGAAGCACCACAGAGTCTAGTTGCTATGGGATCACTAAAAACCCACGAGACAAAAACAGAGTGCCTGGAGGGAGTAGCGGAGGGAGCGCGGCAGCAGTCGCTGGCGGATTAGCGGTGGCGGCTTTAGGGAGCGATACGGGCGGGTCTATCAGGCAGCCGGCTAGTTATTGCGGGTGCGTGGGGTTAAAACCCACTTATGGGAGGGTGAGCCGTTATGGTTTGATTGCGTATTGTTCTAGTTTTGATCAAATCGGGCCTATCACGCAAAATGTGGAAGACGCTTCTATTTTATTTGACGCTATTAGCGGGCATGATAGTAAGGATTCCACGAGCGCTAATCTCAAACCCGTGCAAACCTTTAAAAACCTTAACAGAGACAAACGCTTTAGAATCGCTATTTTAAGAGATCACATTAAAGATGCGAGCAATGGAGTGCAACTCGCTTATGAAAACACCCTTAAAGCCTTGAAAGAAATGGGGCATGAGATTGTGGAAAAAAAGATGTTGGATTCGCATTATCAAATCTCTATTTATTATATTATCAGCATGGCTGAAGCGAGTTCAAATTTGGCCAGATTTGATGGGGTGCGTTACGGGAGAAGGGCTCAAAATATTAAAGATTTGAAAGAATTGTATCTCAAAAGCCGTAGTGAAGGTTTTGGCGATGAGGTGAAACGGCGCATCATGTTAGGGAATTTTGTCTTAAGCAGTGGGTATTATGACGCTTATTATTTGAAAGCCCAGCAAATGCGTTTGATGATTAAAGAGCAATACAATAAGATTTTTGAAGAAGTGGATTTGATTTTCACCCCTGTAGCACCTACGACCGCCCACTTATTCAATTACCATGCAAGCCCTTTAGAAATGTATTTGAGCGATATTTACACGATTGGGGCGAATTTGAGCGGTTTGCCGGCTCTTTCTTTACCGGTCGCTAAAGATCCTTTAGGCTTGCCTATAGGGATGCAATTCATTGCTAAGGCTTTTGATGAGCAAAGCCTTTTAGATGTTTCTTACGCTTTAGAGCAAGAATTAGATTTAAAATTAGATTAAGGATAGAAAATGAGAATTTTACAAAGGGCTTTGACTTTTGAAGATGTGTTGATGGTGCCTAGAAAATCCAGCGTTTTACCTAAAGATGTGAGCTTAAAGTCTCGCCTAACCAAAAACATTAGTTTGAATATCCCCTTTATTAGCGCGGCTATGGATACGGTTACAGAGCATAAAACCGCTATCGCTATGGCGCGCCTTGGGGGTATTGGCATCGTGCATAAAAACATGGATATTCAAACGCAAGTTAAAGAAATCACTAAAGTTAAAAAAAGTGAGAGCGGGGTGATTAATGATCCTATTTTTATCCATGTGCACAGGACGCTAGCGGACGCTAAAGTCATAACGGATAATTACAAGATTTCAGGCGTGCCTGTGGTAGATGATAAGGGGCTGTTGATCGGGATTTTAACCAACAGAGATGTGCGCTTTGAAACCGATTTGAGTAAAAAAGTGGGCGATGTGATGACTAAAATGCCTTTAGTTACCGCTCATGTGGGCATTAGTTTGGATGAAGCGAGCGATTTGATGCACAAGCATAAGATTGAAAAATTGCCCATTGTGGATAAAGATAATGTTTTAAAAGGCTTAATCACGATTAAGGACATTCAAAAACGCATTGAATACCCTGAGGCCAATAAAGATGATTTTGGGAGGTTGAGAGTGGGGGCGGCTATTGGAGTGGGGCAGTTGGATAGGGCTGAAATGTTAGTTAAAGCTGGGGTGGATGCGTTGGTGTTAGACAGTGCACATGGGCATTCAGCTAATATTTTACACACTTTAGAAGAGATTAAAAAAAGCTTGGTAGTGGATGTAATTGTGGGGAATGTAGTAACTAAAGAAGCCACAAGCGATTTGATTAATGCGGGAGCGGACGCTATTAAAGTGGGTATTGGGCCAGGAAGCATTTGCACCACTAGGATTGTGGCTGGGGTGGGAATGCCTCAAGTGAGCGCGATTGATAATTGCGTAGAAGTGGCGTCTAAATTTGATATTCCTGTGATTGCAGATGGAGGGATCCGTTATTCAGGCGATGTGGCTAAGGCTCTGGCTTTGGGGGCATCAAGCGTGATGATAGGCTCTTTACTCGCTGGCACAGAAGAATCTCCAGGGGATTTTATGATCTATCAAGGGAGGCAATATAAAAGCTATAGGGGTATGGGCAGCATTGGGGCTATGACCAAAGGGAGTTCTGACAGGTATTTTCAAGAGGGCGTGGCGAGTGAAAAATTAGTCCCAGAAGGCATTGAGGGGCGTGTGCCTTATCGTGGTAAGGTTTCGGATATGATTTTCCAATTAGTAGGGGGAGTGCGCTCTTCTATGGGGTATCAGGGGGCGAAAAATATTTTGGAATTGTATCAAAACGCTGAATTTGTAGAAATCACTAGCGCGGGGTTAAAAGAAAGCCATGTGCATGGCGTAGATATTACTAAAGAAGCCCCTAATTATTATGGGTGAATTTTAAAAGAAAACAAGACAAATCGTCAAAAAACTCGTTAAAAAGCTTGGTTTAATGAGTTTTTAAAACTTACTTGCTACAATTAAGGAAATTTTCAATAAGGCTTAGAGAAACTTTTTCATGGAACACAGAGTATTTACTATTGCTAATTTTTTTAGCTCCAATCATGATTTTATCACCGGGTTTTTTGTGGTTTTGACAGCGGTTTTGATGTTTTTAATCTCGCTTGGCGCATTGCGTAAAATGCAGATGGTGCCTATGGGTTTGCAGAATGTGTATGAGAGCATCATTAGCGCGATTTTGAGCGTGGCTAAGGATATTATCGGCGAAGAATTAGCCCGCAAGTACTTCCCTTTAGCTGGCACGATCGCTTTGTATGTCTTTTTTTCTAACATGATAGGCATCATTCCTGGTTTTGAATCCCCTACGGCTAGCTGGAGCTTTACGCTGGTTTTAGCGCTGATTGTGTTTTTTTATTACCATTTTGAAGGCATTAGAGTGCAGGGCTTTTTTAAGTATTTCGCTCATTTTGCAGGCCCTGTGAAGTGGCTCGCTCCTTTCATGTTCCCTATTGAAATCATCTCGCATTTTTCTAGGATCGTGTCTTTATCGTTTCGTTTGTTTGGGAATATCAAGGGCGATGACATGTTCTTGCTCATCATGCTTTTATTAGTGCCTTGGGCTGTTCCTGTAGCGCCTTTTATGGTCTTGTTTTTTATGGGGATTTTACAAGCTTTTGTTTTTATGATTCTCACTTATGTGTATTTGGCAGGGGCTGTTTTAACCGATGAAGGGCATTGAGCAAAACATTCTTGTTTGGCTTTAATATTGTTTTTTTAAAACTTTGTTTTGTGGTAAAGCTTTTGAAAGGATAGGGAGTGGTTTTGAAACCATGCTTCATTCTTTGATAACGCTTTTTAAAATTACCGCTTGCTTGTGTGAATTCTTTCGTATTTTATTATCAATACCCAATTTTAATAGCTTTTATAATTTTTTAAGCAATCATTAGATAAAATCTGGCATACTTCTGTTTTGGATGTGTTTGGGTTTTAGAAGTGTTACTTTTTTATAACTTTTTCATATTCTTATGGGTATGTTGTCATTTTTTTTACCGGAGAATTTTATCTTGAAAAACATTTATGTAGGGAATTTGGTTTATAGCGCTACTAGCGAGCAAGTCAAGGAGCTTTTCAGTCAATTTGGCAAAGTTTTTAATGTCAAGCTAATTTATGACAGAGAAACGAAGAAACCTAAAGGTTTTGGCTTTGTAGAAATGCAAGAAGAGGGCGTTAGTGAAGCGATTGCTAAATTGGATAATACGGATTTTATGGGCAGAACGATTAGAGTAACCGAAGCTAATCCTAAAAAATCTTAATAGCATTAGAAAATTAGAAAATCATTTTCTAATGCACTTTCATTCTCTTAACGCATTTTATTTAGATCATGCATAGAAGCTAAAAGGGGTTAAAACCCTTTTAGAATCATTTAAAATTTTAATCTATTTTTAAAAAGGCGATTAAAAACTGGTTTTGTTCTAATCAAATAGGGACAACTAACGCTTTAAAACGCTCTTTAGTATTTTTTATTATTGGCTATACAAACCGCCAATATTTCAAATATTTAAAATGGAGTTCTCTCATTAAGGCGATTTTAGGGCTATAGGGTTCTTCTTTCCGTGCTATCGTAGAGATTTGCTCATCATCAGCGATCACAAAAGATTGTAACACCAAATTTTTCACACCATGGATAAAAGTAGCGTCCATTATCGTATCCACAGGAACAACCCATTTTTGGCTGTATTTTAAAAAAACTTTGGCAATCTTGGGCGTGATCACATAGCCTTGCGTCCCCACCCCATGAGAATAAGCTTTAATGATTCCTACACGCTCTTGTATCTCGTGGTTTTTATGGTTCAATGGCTCACTTTTTACATTGGCATCATACAGCAAATGCATTAAACGCACATAGCCTAGTTCTTGGATGTGTTTTTCTAAGAAATCCAATCCCTCTTTAAAATTCTCTTTTAGGGTTATATCGTCTTCTAAAATACAAACGGGCTCATTTAACTCTATGCATTTTTCCCACAAGGAATAATGGCTCGCATAGCACCCAAGCTCTCCCAAATTCATAAACTTCGCATAGTATTTTAAAGCGTAATAAAACTTAGAAACCTCACTGATTAGATTGGTTGTAATCCCCATGTCTTTGATGTTTTGCGTGATGAAATAAGGGTGTAAATGCTTTTTAACTAAAGGGTGCAACTCGCCTTCAAAAGTTTTAGAATAAATCGCATTAAAAATTTGCGCTTTGTGGCGGGTGGCATTAATATTATTGAGTAAAGTTGCGGTGTCTCTAAAAACTAAACCAAATTTATCGCACACTTTTTGATTTAAAGAAATGATAAAAACACGCAAGCCAAACTCCTCATAATTTTTAATAGAGTATATCGTTTTTAGGCTACATTTTACAATAAAACTTTTTTTAAATTTGATGATTAATATCTAGCTAAAAACCAACACCATGCGAATAAAATCGCATCACGGCTACAAAAACCTACAGGTTTTGAAGATCCAATGAATGTTTGAAGCGAGAACTCATAACCCTAAATCTAGGGTTATAATCTTGATTTAATGGTGTTCTAAATAAGAAATCACGCTTAAGGCTGCCGTAGCACCATCGCTTGCAGCACAAACCACTTGCTTAGGGGCAAAAATGCGAATATCTCCTGCTGCAAACAAGCCTTGAACATCCGTTTTCATGGAAAAATCCACGACTATAGAGCCGTACTCATCGCATTTGCATAGCATGGAGTCGTCTTCTTGTTTCAACACAGCGTTATTCACATCATAACCCACAAAAACAAAAAACCCCGGCACGACTAATTCTCTTGTTTCATTAGTGGCTGTATTTTTAATGCTTAAAGAAGACACGCCAGAAGCATCACCCTTGATTTCTTCCACCACATAAGGGGTTAAAAACTCAATCTTATCATTGTTTTTGGCATGCTCTAAAGTGATAGGCGCACACCTAAAACCATCCCTTCTGTGGATGAGATAGACTTTTTTGCAGATGTTGGCTAGATAGATCGCCTCTTCTACGGCGGTATCGCCTCCACCAAGCACCGCTACTTCTTTATTTTTGTAAAAGAAGCCATCGCATGTCGCACAAGTGCTAACGCCTTTACCCCAATATTCTGACTCGCCCTTGATGCCTGTGCGTTTAGGGCTACCACCGGTAGCGATAATCACGCTCTTAGCTTCAAAAGTCTTGCCATCTTCTGCTAAAATAGCAAAATGAGAGTCTTTTTTAGAAACCCTTTGAACAGCGGTCATTTCATGCTTTAAGCCAAAGCGAAAACACTGCTCTTGCCATGGTTGCATGAAATCCAACCCGCTCACCACTTCCTTAACGCCCGGATAGTTTTCAATCTCACTACTGCCAGTGATTTGCCCCCCAGGCATTCCTTTTTCAAATAAAACAGCGTTTTTAACACCGCCTCTAGTGGCATAAAGTCCCGCACTCAAACCTGCAGGACCACCTCCAATAATCGCGCAATCTATCATGGCTACTAACCTAGAAGTTTGTTTAATTGCTCTTTTAAAGCAACTTTAGTTTGCACGCCCACCAACTGATGGACGACTTCGCCATCTTTTGTGAATAAAAGCGTAGGAATGCTTCTAATACCAAATTTCGCGCTCAATTCTTCTTGCTCATCAGTATTGACTTTACAAACCTTAGCCTCACCTTCATATTCTTTAGCTAATTCATCAATCACAGGGGATAGCATCTTACAAGGACCACACCATGGTGCCCAAAAATCCACTAACGCAACCCCTTTTTTAATGGTGCTTTCAAAATTTTCTTCAGTTAATTCAATATAGTGACTCATTGGTTACTCCTAAATATATGATTTTGATTAACGAGAATTATATTAGCTTAAGAATGTTAATGAAAACGCATTGATTTTGGATAAAAATCTAAAAAGTGATATTTTCTAAAAGCTCAAATTTACCATTTTTCACAATAACAGCGTCAATGCAAAAATCGCTATGGGGATCTTTTTGGGACAAATAACAGCGGATCGTTTTAACCATCTTTTTTAATTTGCTCGGCGTGATCGCATAAATGGGATCAAAATTTTCCCCGCTTTTGACTTCAATGAAATGCAACACCCCTTTTTTAAAAGCGATAATATCAATTTCGCCAAATTTTGAAAAAAAGTTCCTTTCCACCATTTCAAAACCCAGCGTTTTTAAAAATTCGCAAGCTTCTTCTTCAGCCTTTAAGCCTTTTTGCTTATGCTTGTTATTCAAAAAGTGCATTCAATTTTCCAAACGGATCATTTTAGGGGTGTCCAACACGCTTTTTAGACTTTCAAGCTCTTTAAGGGCGTTCAGCATAGACTTTTCGTTGGTGGTGTGCGTGGAAAATAAGATTTTAGCCTTGTTAGAATGCGGGATTTCTTTTTGTAAGACATTGTGGAGCGAAATATCATTTTGGGCTAAAATCGCGCTAATTTGAGAAAAAACCCCTTTTTCATCGCTCACCAACAAACGCGCATAATAAGCGCATTGGATTTCTTCTTTGGGTTTCAGGGGGAGTTTTTGAGGGGTTTCAAAGCCTAGCATTAAAGAGCTTTTTTTCCTTGCGATTTCTATAATATCGCTAATGACCGAGCTTGCGGTAGGCTCTCCCCCAGCCCCAGCCCCATAATACAAAGTCTCGCCCACCTTATCCCCTATAACGCTTATAGCGTTCATCACCCCATCCACTTTAGAGAGCATGCATTCATTTTTAATCATGCTTGGATGCACCCTTAATTCAATGCAATCTTGGTGTTTTTTAGCGATGCCTAAAAGTTTAATGCTGTAACCAAATTCTTTAGCAAACTCCATGTCGTCTGGCTCTATTTTTTCAATGCCTTCAATTAAAATTTCTTCTAATTTCGCATCAATGCCATACGCTAAAGACGCTAAAATCAATAATTTGTGTGCCGCATCAATGCCCTTAATGTCAAATTCAGGGTTTAATTCCGCGTAGCCTAAATGTTGCGCGTCTTTCAAAGCGTCCTTAAAGCTCGCTTGATTTTTAAACATCTGGCTTAAAATGTAATTGCTTGTGCCGTTTAAAATCCCTTTAAAAGAAAGGATGTGATTAGCGCTCAAGCCGTCTTTTAAAGCCTTGATAATAGGGATACCCCCACACACGCTCGCTTCAAAGCCTATGGGGGTGTTTTTAGCGATTTGTTCTAATTCATAGCGGTGATACGCTAACATGGCTTTATTGGCTGTAACGAAGGCTTTTTGTTTGGCTAAAGTTTTTTTAGCTAAAAGATAAGGCGCTTCAACCCCACCCATAAGCTCCACGACAATATCAATCTCTTCATCTTCTATCAGGCTTTCTAAATCATTACTGATTTCAAAAGGATAGCCTTTGTGCTTTTTCACATCTCGCACCACCGCTTTTTTAATACCAATTCCCACGCCGGCTCTGTCTTTAATGATTTCTTGATTTTCTTGTAAGATTTTAGCGACTGCGCTCCCCACACACCCTAAACCCACAAGCCCTATATTCAATCTTTTTTTCATGCCTTTTCCTTTTAAATTCGTTTTTTCAAAACAGCGTTTTTTTCCTGCTCGCTCGCTTTTTCTATCGCTTCAAAACTCCCGAAATAATCCAACAATTTTTTCACGCTAGCTTCTCCTATGCCCTTTTCTTTTAAAAGAGCGATTTGTTTCATGTTCTTAAGTTTAGTGGATCTATGGAAGTTTATCGCATACCGGTGGCTTTCATCGCGCAATTTTTGCACCCACTGCAAGCGTTTGTCGCTAGGGAGCAATTTAAAAGTATCGCTAGGCGTATGGATAATATCTTTAGCGCCCCCTTTAGAGCGATAAGCTTTAGAATCTCTTTTTTCTTTAGAAATAGCGATCACTTCTACAAAACTCCCGCTGCTTTTTAAAATTTCTAAAGCGATGTTTAATTGCGCCCTCCCTCCATCAATCACCCACAAATTAGGCGGTGGCTCTTTAGCAAAATCTAAAGCCCTTCTAGTGAGCAATTCGCTCATTTGAGTGTATTCATCAGAGCCTTTTAAATGGTAGCGCCGATAAGAGTTTTTTTGAAATTCGTTATTTTCATACACGACCATTCCCCCCACGCATTGGCTGTTGGCATGGTGGCTTGTGTCAAAGATTTCTACCCTATAAGGCATGCACTCTAATTTAAAGAGCGATCGCGCTTCTTCTAAAATCAGATCTTCATTAGAGGTTTTTTCTTGGCTAAAAATCTCTTGAGCGTTTTTCATAGCGATTTCTATTAAAGCGAGCTTATCGCCTTTTTTAGGAACACTAAGAGCGATTTTTTTAGAGTGTTGATGAGAGATAAATTCTTGCAATTCTTTAAGCGTTTCATTAGAGCAAGCGTTCAATAAGATTTGTTCAGGCATCAAAGGCAAATGCGATTGGTAATGATTGATAATGGCTTGTTTCATCGCTTCATCAGTGTCAAACCCATTGAGAGAGTGGATTTTTTCAAACGCTGAAGAAATGATTTTACCCCCACGCATGAACATTTTCACTAACACCGCCTTATTGCTCCCACTATAAAAAGCAAAAATATCCAAATCATAGAGTTTGGCTAAATCCATGCAAGTGAAAGGGGCGATTTTTTGGATTTTTGCAATCCTGTCCCTATAAATGAGGGCTTCTTCAAAACGCAAGTTGCTAGAAAGGCGCTCCATTTTTAATTCAAGCTCTTTGATGAGTTTGTCTTTATTTTCAATCATTTCTAAACATTCTTTAGCGATTTTTAAATACTCTTCTTTGGTGATTTTATTCTCGCATGGGGCTTTACAACGCTCTATTTGATAAAACATGCATGCCTTTTTATCTTTGATGCAATTTTTCTTTTGAACTAACGGGAGCAATTCATACAAGCTGTCTAAAATATCCTTAGCCCCGCTTGTAAAAGGGCCAAAATATTTAACGCCAGGCTGTTTTAAAATTTTTCGTGTTATTAAAGGGATAGGGAAATCAGTGGAAAAATCCATATAAATGTAGGGGTAAGTTTTATCGTCTCTTAAAAGAATGTTGTATTTGGGCTTGAGCTGTTTGATTAAAGAATTTTCTAAAATCAAAGCGTCTTGTTCGTTTTCTACTAAAATGGTTTCTAAAAAAGCGATTTGTTTGACCATCATTTGGATGCGTAAGCTGGCGCGATAATTGGGCGTGATTTCATTATTACGGACAGAAAAATAGCTTTTGATGCGTTTTTTTAAATTTTTCGCCTTACCGATATAGAGTAATTGGCGGTTTTTATCAAAATATTGATACACGCCGCTACTGTTAGAAAGGTTTTTCAAACTGGACAATAAATAAGCCATTTACTTCTCAAAAAAACTTCGTTGGTAGTGGATCAAAGAGCGCGCTTTTTCAAAACATTCATGCAAACGAGCGTCTTTAATGGGGTTATGGAACAACCCTAAAGCACTAGGGCGATAAAATCGGGCTTGTTTTTTAATGGGGGCATAAAAATTGGCTTTTTCTAAGGAATCTTTAGGCACATAACCTAAAATTTCTAATCCCATCAGTCCGTTAAACCCATAAGCATGCCCTTGCGTGTTTAAAAAATGGCTGATTTCTTTAGCGAATCGCTGGTTAAATTCTTTAGAAGCCCAAAGATCTTTAAACGCAAAAAGCAATTTAGAGCCTTTTATGAAGATAAAAAGCAAATTTTCTTGTAAACTTAAAGGCATAAAAACCTTAAGCTTTTTGAGTTTCAAAAGAGTTTCAAGCTTTTTATAAGACTTTTTTTGAATGAGTAAGGAGAAAATATTGTGTTCCATAAACTTATCTTAACATGCTTTTTAACGCTTGTAGCGCTAAACATTCAAGCTTGTGGCTATAAAGCCCCCCCATTCAATGAAAAACCCGCTAAAAAAACCTCAAACAGCTCTAATTCTTCTATGCAAACGCCCGCTAACAACACTACGCCAGAATTTTTAAATCAGCCTTAAAACCACCGCTCTTATTTAAGGACTTTGATTTCTAGGGTTTTTGTGGCTAACTTTTGAGCCTCGGCTTCATCATGCGTTACCATAATGAAAGTAGCGTGAGAATTTTGGTGTATCTCTTTGATAAGATCCTGCAAATTCTTACGATTAAAACTATCTAAAGCGCTAAAAGGCTCGTCTAATAAAATGAGTTCTGGCCTGTGGATAATCCCCCTAATAATGCCCACTCTTTGGGCTTGACCCCCGCTCAATTCATTGGGGAATTTATCCATAAGGCTCTCATCTAACCCCATTTTTAACGCTAAGGCTTTGGCTTCTTTTTGAGCGGCTTGTTTATCCATGCCTTGCAAATTAAGGCAAAAAGTCATGTTTTGTAGAGCGTTTAAATGAGGGAATAAGGAATTGCCTTGAGCGATATAGCCTATTTTTTGGCGTAAAAAAGCGTTGTTTGAAAGGGTCTCATTAAAGATTTTAACGCTCCCCAGACTGGGTTTTAAAAGCCCTAAAATCAATCCTAAAAGCGTGCTTTTACCGCTCCCGCTCTCCCCTAAAACGCATAAAAAATCCCCTTCTTGAATGCTTAAATTAAAATCCTTAAAAACAGTGCGATTGTGGTAGTTAAAAGACACATTCTCTATTTTGACGATTTCTTTCATGCTATAACCCCAATCTTTCTAAAAAATCTTTAGCTACTATTTTGGGGGCTTTTTTCAACACTTCCACCTGATAGTTTAAATCTTGCATCATTTCATCGTTAATTTTTGAATTTAATTGTTCTAAGATTTTTAACGCTTCTGGATACTTTTTCACCATTTCTTTTCTTATAACAATACCGGCCTGATAATTAGGGAAAAACCCTTTATCGTCCTTAAGCACTTTTAAATCCAGCTCTTTGATTTGAGCGTCTGTAGTGAAGACATCTAAAGCGTTGATTTTATGGGATTCAAAACTTTTATAACGCAAATTAATATCCATTTCATGCAAACTTCTAAAATGAAAGCGATAAGCTTTCACTAAGCCCTTAAAAGCGTCCTCTCTTTCAAAAAAGTCAAACTCCGCTCCAAAATCAAAATTTGGGCTATGAAAGGCTAAATCGCTGAAAGTTTCAATAGCGTATTTTTGAGCGTCTTCTTTAGAAATCGCTAAGGAATAGGTGTTATTAAAGCCCAAAAGCCCCACCCATAAAAGATTAAATTCCTTCTCATAACGCTTTTTAATCGTTTCAAAATCCACTTTTTGAGTCAAAGGGTTTT
Organism: Helicobacter pylori; assembly: GCF_001653475.1. Taxonomy (NCBI): domain Bacteria; kingdom Pseudomonadati; phylum Campylobacterota; class Epsilonproteobacteria; order Campylobacterales; family Helicobacteraceae; genus Helicobacter; species Helicobacter pylori. The sequence goes on from NZ_CP011487.1 coordinate 498,192, forward strand.
TGAGCGTATTCACCCAAGCGGTGCCGGTATATTCCACATATAAATCAAAATCGCCACTAAGCAATGCCGGATGGATATTCATCGTCCCCCCACCAATGCCAAATGCTCGCTTGATAGGAATATGGTGTTTTTCTAACAAAAGGCTTAAAATCTCGCCTAAAATATACTGCTCGCTGCTAGGTTTTGTCGCCACGACTAAGGGCTTTTCTTCTGTGGTGTTTCTAGGAATGAGCCATAACACGCTCGCTAGCAATAAAAAAAACAACACCGCTAAATTAAGATAAACTTTTCTTTTTTGTTTTTGGGTGGCGTTTTGAGAAATTAGGCGTTGCAAAGCGTTTTCATGCTGAAAGACGCTCACAAATTTATCCGCTAAAACACTAAAAAGAGCAATAATCAAACTACCCGCCACTAAAAGCGTGGTGTTTTGCGTGTTTAGCCCTCTAAAAATAGCCTGCCCTAAGCCCCCAGCCCCAATGAGTGCCCCAATCCCAGCCATCGCTACTAACATCACCACCGCAATCCTTAAGCCCACTAAAATTTGAGGGATAGCGAGCAAGAATCGCACCCTAAAAAACAACTCTTTTGGGTTACACCCTAGACCGATAGCGGCCTTAATCACCTCTTCTCTCACCTCTTTTAAAGCGTTATAAGTGCTATGGACAATGGGTAATAAGCCGTATAAGACCAACACCAAAAGCGCGTTTTTTAACCCCACCCCAATCACAGGAATGAATAAAGCGAATAACGCAAGCGATGGGATGGTGTAAAGGAAATTCACCACAGGGAGCAAAAACGCCCTAGCCTTTGAGTTATAAAACACAAAAACCCCAATCAAAACCCCAAAGACTAGCACGAGAAAGCTAGAAAGCGCAACGATGATAAAATGCTGCGCGAGTAAGTCTATAAAATAAATGAAGCGATCATGAAATTCTTTGATCAGATATTTTAAAGCGTTCATTTTAAGATGTAACCAAACCTATTTTTTTATCATTCTATACCAAAAATTTTCATTCATGCCAACAACTATAGCATCAAATGTTTATAAAACCGGTGGAAAAATTAAAACTGAAAGGTGCGTTTGCCTAAATTCGTGCTCACTTCTATCCATAACGGCTGGTTTTCGCATAAAATCTCATAGGCTACGCTTTGATTCCTTACTAAAGAAACGCTTTTAGGCGTGGGGTAGAGCGAGCAAGAACGCCCTTGATTGATGTCAATTTTTAAGATAACCACGCTCTCCACTACAGCGCTCACCTTTAAATAATACGACTCCCTAGCCCCTTGCCATTCTAAATAGGGCGTTTCTTGGGGGACAATCTCTAAAGCCACTAAAGGGCTTTGAGCCAGTTTTAAGCGCATTTTTTGCTCCTGCTCTTTTAATTCTTGTTCTCTGTTGATCCCTTTATCAATCAAATCAAAAAGGTTTGAAGAAGCGTCCTTTTCTCTAGCAATAAGGCTCACTAAAAAAAGAAAGATGAAGAGAAAAAATTTATTCATGGTTCATTCTTGGTGGGGGTTGAACTCATTATCTAAAATAGAATGGATCTTACTCAAATCGTTCGCATCGGTTGAAAAAAAGATTTCCACACGATTGTTTTTCATTCTGTTTTCTAGGGAGTCATTAGGCGCAATAGGGTTTGTGGATCCGTAAGAAGAAAAAGACAATTGGTTAGGATTTACGCCGTATTGTATAAGGACTTTCATCACTCTATAAGCGCGATTGGCGGCTAATTCATAATGGCTTTTAAAACGGGTTTTAATTAAAGGCGTGTCGTCTGTAAAACCTCTCACATTAATATGCACCCTTTTAGGGAGTTTTTGAATGATTTTAGCGATCCGTTCAATATAAAGCATCATGTCTTGATTGATAGCGTCTGATGCAGCGTTTTCAAACAACAAACTAGAGGGGAGCTTTAAAATAGAGCCTTGATCAATTTGCTCTAAAACACTGCCTTCGCCTTTGCGAGCGATAGTGGCTTTTGTTTCGGTATTTTGCGAAGCCGGTTTGGAGCTTTCGCTCGCCATTTGCTCTTCTTCTTTCCCTGAATCAGGGGGGATCACTAAAACCGGCTGCATCGCCTCTGGCTTGGGAGCATAATTAAAAATCTTAATGAATTCGGTTTTTAAGGCTTCCACTTTGGATTTATTGACCGCTGAAATGGCATAAAGAGCGATAAAAAGCGCGAGCAACAACGACAAAAAATCCGCATAAGGAACCGCCCATTTTTCGCCGGCGGGGCATTCGGTGGGTTTGTTTTTCTTAGCCATGTTTAGCCCTCAAATTGAGATTTTTTAGGCTCACCGGGAGCGATGTAGTTTAAGAGTTTGTTTTCTAAATCCCTTGGGTTTTCCCCATTAGCGATGCCTAAAATCCCCTCTAAAAGAACGGTTTTTTCTTTAATAATATCTTTAGACTTAGCCTTGAGCTTATGCCCAAAAGGGCCAAAAATCGCATAAGAACACATAATCCCTGTAACAGTAGCCGTAAAAGCCCCAGCGATCCCTGCTGCCATTTCAGCCGGATTGTCTAGTTTTTGCAAGGCTAGCATAAGCCCCATAACCGCCCCCACTAACCCCATAGTAGGAGCGGTCTCGCCGGCAGTCTCCCAATAATGAGCGGCACCGTGGTAATACTCTTCCATTTCTTCAATGCTGATTTCTAAGCTTTCCTTAACGGATTTGAGATCCTTGCCATCTATGATCATAGACAAGCCATTACGGGTGAAATCGTCTTCAATTTGTGCCACTCGCCCCTCCAAACTCAACACCCCATCTTTTCTGGCTAAAGTGGCTAATTCCACTAAATTTTTAATGGTTTCGTTTAAATTGATTTTAGGGTTTAAAAAAACAATTTTTATCTCTTTGTAAGCGGCTTTCACGTAACGAGCATGCGTGCCTGTCATAGCGGCAAAAAGCGAAGTAGGCACGATGATGATGACTGAACTCAAATGGATAATGTGCAACGGATTGCCATCTTCTAAAATATCGCCTAACGAAATAGAAGCGACCGCCAATACCAAGCCTAGTATGGTTGATAAATCCAAAACTTACCCCTTAATCTAAATTTCATAATCTTGTAAATGCGTGATTTTATGCGTGCCACAAACCCTACATTCAGGGTTTTTGGGTGCTTGAATTTTTTTAAAATCCATCGTTTTAATATCGGCTATAAGTAAAGTATTTATAAGTAAAGTTTCAAACCCTAAAAAATATTTAAGGCATTCGCTCGCTTGGATATACCCTAAAACCCCGGGTAAGACCCCAAAAAGCCATGAAATAGGATTTAATCCCTTTTTAGGGGGCTTATCAAAAACACACGCTAAGCATGCGCTATTGGGTAAAACGCTCATGCTTTGTCCCCTGTATTTTAAAACCCCGGCATGCGAATAGGGTTTTTGGGCTAACACACGAGCGTCATTGATCAAAAATTTAGCGTTGAAATTGTCTGTAGCGTCTATGATAAAATCATAAGGCTCTATCAGAGAAAGAGCGTTATGAGCCTTAAAGCGTTCTTCAAAAGTCTCTATTTCAATACCAGCATTGAGTTGTTTTAAGCGTGCTTTCGCGCTAGAGGCTTTAGATTGGTTTAAAAAATCCTGTGAATGGATAATTTGGCGTTGCAAATTACTCATATCTACCACATCAAAATCTACAACACCTATTTTTCCTATCCCAGCGGCACACAAATACATTAAAACCGCTGATCCAAGACCCCCAGCCCCAACGACTAAAACGCTAGATTTTAAAAGCTTCAATTGGTCTTCTTCGCCCACATCTTCTAGCATGATATGGTGTAAATAACGCTCTTTTTCTAGCCGGCTTAACAATCAAGTCATCCTTGAAACCCAAATTTTAGAATGCTCTCTTTCAGCAAAAAAACTTGTTTTATCCCCATGCCCTGGATAAATCTCTATGTCTTTAGGGAAATCTAAATTTTGAAACCTTAACAGGGACTCTTTCATGTCTTTTTCATTAGAATAAGGGAAATCATAACGGCCAATGCTGCGATAAAAAATAAAATCCCCGCTAAAAATCACCCCTCCTATTTCTATGATAGAGCAACCGGGCGTGTGTCCGGGAAAATGCCAATATTTAATGGTAGTGTTTTCTATTTCTAAAGTGGTGCAACCCTTATTGCAAGGCACGCTAAACGAAGGGCTAAAAACCGGCATGCCTAAATGGAAAATATCATTTTCTAGCATGAACACATCGTCTTTGGGGGCGTAAATGGGGGTGTCTTTAAGGGTTTTTAACAATTGAGCGCTATCCCATACATGATCATAATGCCCATGCGTGATTAAAATCGCCTTAGGGTTTTTGGCGTTTTCTAACACCCATTCGCTGCTAGAAAATCCAGGATCAATAATAAAATCTATCCCACTAGAAAGCTTCACAATATAAGCGTTTTCTTCAACCGCCCCGCATTCTCGCCTTAAAATTTCCAAACTCTAAACTCCCTTCAAACTAGCTTAAAAAGTCATCATTATTGAATATCATAGCGCAAAAATAAGGCGATTTTGACTAGAATAGTGGTCTGTTATTGTTGATTGAGATGGGTTTAATGAAAGGAAAATCGTGCGATCGTTTGGGAATTACATGCAAGAGTGGCTTTATGGAGAAAAGGGGTATTACAGAAAGGCTGTAATCGGTCAAAAAGGGGATTTTTACACTTCGGTGTCTTTGAGTAAGTTTTTTGGGGGCACTATTGCGTTTTATATCATCAAGCTTTTAGAAGAAGAAAAATTATTTTTGCCTTTAAAAATTGTAGAAATTGGCTCTCATCATGGGCATTTTTTGAGCGACATAGCCAGTTTTTTAAACGCTTTGAGCGTGGGTGTCATGGAAAAATGCGAGTTTATCAGCTGTGAGCCTTTAAAGGAATTGCAAAAACTCCAACGAATTATTTTTAAACAAGCCACGCAATTGGATTTGATCAGTTGCAGTTTGGAAGAGCTTGATTTTAAAGAAAAAAAAAGCGCGTTTGTTGTCTCTAATGAATTGTTTGATGCGTTCGCTTGCGAGATCATTAAAGATAATCAAATGCTTTTTATTACCCATAATCATAAGGGCGTTTGGGGCGGTATTGATGAACCCACTAAAGAACTTCTTAAAAATTTGGATTTACAACAAGGGTGTGCGCCGTTATTTTTGAACGCTTTTATTAAGGATTTGTTAGAGAAATTGAATGAGGCTTATTCTTGGGTGTTTTTGAGCTTTGATTATGGCGATGAAACAGAGAGAAAAGACATGCATTTAAGGGCCTTTAAAAACCACCAAGCGCTGGATTTTAAGGATATTTTAAACAATCTAGCTTCTTTGTATCAAAAGAGTGATCTGACTTATGATGTCAATTTTTCTCTGGTGCGTTTTTTGTTTGAAAAACACCATGCACAATTTTCATTCTTCAAATCGCAGGCTAACGCTTTATTGGATATGGGGCTTATGGAATTATTAGAAACATTTTCAAAGAGCGTGAGTTATGAAAGGTATCTAAAAGAAGCGGCTAAAATCAAGCCCTTAATTAGCCCTGGGGGCTTGGGGGAGCGTTTCAAAGCGTTAGAGTTTGTGAAAAAAAATAAAATGTAAAGCATTTTACAATCTAAATAATAAAGAGTTTGCGTATTTTTAAGGAGGGGATTGGTATATTGGATTTTAGAATATTAAATACTAAGTATTTACTATTTAAACACTACGCTTTCAAGATTAGTTTGTGTGAAAAGTTGAGAGAGGCTAACTTGCTTTCTCAATTAAAGGTAAGAGCATCAAGACATTTTAACGAAAAAGTTTATTAAAATGCTAAGTTATAGTAAAGAAGGAAGGAATATAAAACGCCTTTTGCTCTTACCTTCGCCGAGCATTATACAAAAAAAAAAAAACGATGTTATTTAAACTCTACTTTTAACATTCTTTTTAACTTTTTTACAAAATGAAACAATTTTTGAATTTATTTATTTAATATGGTGCTTAAAAGAAAGAATTGCTATAATTTGAAACAATTTAAATTGATGGGATAAAAGGGGTTTTTTGAAAATTTTTCTTTCTTGCAAGTCTTTGTTGATCCAAAGGAGTTTGGAATTTTATTTGAGCGATTGTCTTTCTCCTATGGAAGTGTGCGACTTTGTTTTAAGCGATGATGGAAAGCTAGAAACCAATAAGCCCCTATGCTTTATAGAAGAGCGCTTAAGAAAGCCTTTCACTAAACAGAGCGTGAAAGAAGATATAAAAAATTTTTATCACGCTTTAAAAGAGAGCGAAAAACCTTGCGAAGAAATCCCATTTTCTAAAGAGCAAAAGATCCAGCAATTACTAGAAGAATACACCCACAAATTATGCCAAATCATCAGCCAGTAAAAAAATTTAAGATTATTGGGGGGGCTTGTAAGGGATTAGGCTTGAATTTGCCTAAAATTTCTAGCACGCGCCCCACGAAAGCGATCGTAAGAGAGTCGTTTTTTAACACCTTGCAAGCAGAAATTATAAGCGCGCATTTTATAGAAGTGTTTTCAGGCAGCGCTTCTATGGGTTTGGAGGCTTTGAGTAGGGGGGCTAAAAGCGCGGTGTTTTTTGAGCGAAACAAAAGCGCTTACGCCACACTTTTAGAAAATATTTCCCTCTTTAAAAACCGCCTGAAAAAGGAAATTGGAATTCAAACCTTTTTAGATGACGCTTTCAAGCTTTTGCCCTCTCTGTGTTTAAAAGATGGCGTTTTGAATATCCTTTATTTTGATCCTCCTTTTGAAACAAGCGGATTTTTAGGGATTTATGAAAAGTGTTTTCAAGCTTTAGAAATGTTATTGAAACGCTCGAATCAAAAAAATCTTTTAGTGGTTTTTGAGCATGAAAGCGTGCATGAAATGCCTAAAAGTCTTGCAACTTTAGCTATAATCAAACAGAAAAAATTTGGAAAAACCACTTTAACTTATTTTCAATAGGAATAGGCATGGCAGAAGAACAAGAAAATACCGCGCAACAACCCCCCAAAAAAAGCAAAGCCCTTTTATTTGTCATTATTGGAAGCGTGTTAGTGATGCTTTTATTGGTAGGGGTGATTATCATGCTGCTTATGGGGAATAAGGAAGAATCTAAAGAAAACGCTTCTAAAAACACCCAAGAAATTCAAGCTAATCCTATGGCGAACAAAAATCAAGAGGCTAAAGAAGGTTCTAATATCCAGCAATATTTGGTGCTTGGGCCTTTGTATGCGATTGATGCACCTTTTGCGGTGAATTTGGTCTCTCAAAACGGCAGACGCTACCTTAAGGCTTCTATTTCGTTAGAATTGAGTAATGAAAAGCTTTTAAATGAAGTTAAGGTTAAAGATACAGCGATTAAAGACACGATCATAGAAATTCTATCATCTAAAAGCGTGGAAGAAGTGGTTACCAACAAGGGCAAAAACAAGCTTAAAGATGAAATTAAGAGCCATCTGAATTCGTTTTTGATTGATGGCTTTATTAAAAATGTCTTTTTCACCGATTTTATCATCCAATAATTTTAAATGATTGGCATAGATATTGTCTCTATTGCTAGGGTAGAAAAGTGTGTAAAACGCTTTAAAATGAAGTTTTTAGAGCGTTTTTTATCGCCAAGTGAGATTGTTTTATGTAAGGATAAATCCAGCAGTATCGCCGGGTTTTTCGCGCTTAAAGAGGCTTGCTCTAAAGCCCTTCAAGTAGGCATTGGTAAGGAATTGAGCTTTTTGGATATGCATATTTCTAAAAGCCCTAAAAACGCCCCCTTAATCACCCTTTCCAAAGAAAAAATGGATTATTTCAACATCCAAAGCTTGAGCGCAAGCATCAGCCATGACGCTGGTTTTGCGATAGCGGTTGTGATGGTTTCTGCGTCAAATTGATAAACAACGCATTCTAAAACTCCCATAACATTCTGTTTTAAAAAGCGCTTTAGCGGCTGTTAAAAAACACAAAAAACCTGTTTCAAATTGTTTTGATAACAAATTGTAAATCAATAAAATCAAACTTCAAAATTTAAGGTAATTATAATAATTATTTTAGTAAGTATACATCGGTTTGAATTAAACGAGAAAGGTTATCATAATGAATGGTTATTTGAGAGTAAAAACCCCTTATTTTTTAGCGTTATACACTTTGACTTTTTTGTCTTTTAATTCTTTGGTTGGCAAAGATAAGCACTATTTTTTAAAAAAAGTTACAACCACCGAGCAAAAATTCAATTCAAGCACCCCGCTTTCATGGCAAAGCGAAGAAGCGCGTAATTCCACAAGCTCTCGCACGGTGATTTCCAACAAACAACTCAAAAAAACGGGTAATTTGAATATTGAAAACGCTTTGCAAAATGTGCCAGGGATTCAAATCAGAGACGCTACAGGCACAGGCGTGTTGCCTAAAATTTTGGTGCGCGGTTTTGGTGGGGGCGGTAACGGGCACAGCAATACGGGCATGATTTTAGTCAATGGTATCCCCATTTATGGTGCACCGTATTCCAATATTGAACTGGCGATTTTCCCTGTTACTTTCCAGTCAGTGGATAGGATTGATGTGATTAAAGGGGGCACGAGCGTCCAATACGGCCCTAACACTTTTGGAGGCGTGGTGAATATCATCACTAAAGAAATCCCTAAAGAGTGGGAAAATCAAGCGGCTGAAAGGATCACTTTTTGGGGCGATCCTCTAATGGGAATTTTGTAGATCCCAAAGAAAAAGGCAAGCCTTTAGCCCAAACTTTAGGCAATCAGATGCTGTTTAACACTTATGGGCGAACAGCTGGAATGCTAGGCAAACATATAGGCATTAGTATGCAGGGCAATTGGATTAACGGACAAGGTTTCAGGCAAAACAGCCCCACAAAGGTGCAAAACTACTTGCTTGATGCGGTTTATAAGATTAATGCGACCAACACTTTTAAAGCTTATTACCAGTATTATCAATACAACTCTTACCATCCAGGCACTTTGAGTGCGCAAGATTATGCCTATAACCGCTTCATTAATGAGCGCCCTGACAATCAAGATGGGGGGCGAGCCAAGCGTTTTGGGATTGTGTATCAAAATTATTTTGGCGATCCGGATAGGAAAGTGGGGGGAGATTTTAAATTCACTTATTTCACGCATGACATGAGTAGGGATTTTGGGTTTTCCAACCAATACCAAAGCGTGTATATGAGCAGCAGTCAAAATAAGATTTTACCCTTTAAAGGCAAGGGAGAAATTAGCGCGAAAAACCCTAATTGCGGTTTGTATTCTTATAGCGATACGAGTAGCCCTTGTTGGCAATTTCTTGATCAGATCCGCCGCTTCGTGGTGAATGCCTTTGATCCAAAACTCAATCTCATCATCAATACCGGTAAAGTCAAACAAACTTTTAATATGGGAATGCGGTTTTTAACGGAAGATTTATACCGCCGATCCACCACCATGAAAAACCCTAATATGCCTAATAATGGGAGTGGGTTTGATGCAGGAACTTCAATCAATAATTTCAACAATTATACCGCTGTGTATGCCAGCGATGAAATCAATTTCAATGACGGCATGCTAACGATCACGCCTGTCTTGAGATACACTTTTTTAAATTACGAAAAAAAAGACGCTCCCCCTTTTAAAGAAGGCCAAACCCCAACAACCACGAAAGAGCGTTATAACCAATTCAATCCGGCAGTGAATATCGGCTATAAACCCATTAAAGATTGGTTGTTTTATTTCAACTACCAAAGAAGCTACATCCCTCCCCAATTCAGCAATATCGGTAATTTTGTAGGCACAAGCACGGATTATTTTCAAATCTTTAATGTCATGGAAGGCGGATCAAGATATTATTTTAACAATCAAGTGAGTTTTAATGCGAATTATTTTGTGATTTTTGCGAATAATTATTTTACCGGGCGCTATGGGGATAACAGAGAGCGTCAATGCGAGATCGCAAGGCGTGGAGCTGGAATTGTATTACACGCCTATTAGGGGGCTTAATTTCCATGCGGCCTACACTTTTATAGACGCTGTTATCACAAGCCATACGATGGTTACTAACCCTGCCAATCCCAAATGGCCTAAAAAAGATATTTTTGGTAAAAAACTCCCTTTTGTAAGCCCGCACCAGTTTATTTTAGATGCGAGCTACACCTACGCTAAAACCACGATTGGGTTGAGCTCTTTCTTTTATAGCCGCGCTTATAGTGATGTGTTAAACACCGTGCCTTTCACTCAATACGCGCCCACGATTAAAAATGAGGCCATCACTACCAGAACAGCGGGCATGACGCCGTGGTATTGGGTGTGGAATTTGCAAATTTCTAGCACTTTGTGGGAACGCAAAAATCAAAGCGTTAATGCGAGCTTGCAAATCAATAACATTTTTAACATGAAATATTGGTTTAGCGGGATAGGCACTAGCCCTAATGGTAAAGAAGCCGCGCCTCCTAGAAGCATCACAGCGTATGTGAGTTATCATTTTTAAGGTTTAATATTTATGGTTGTAGCCGCTTGAGCAGTTGGGCATAAAAAACAACCCTTTGTTTTAAATGCTCTCTTAGAGCGCGGTAATTAGGGCAAAACGATTCCACGCAACGCCAGAAATTTTTGGAATGGTTTTTGTGGATCGTGTGGGCTAGCTCATGGATGATGACATAATCAATCGCTTCTTTTTGGGCACAAACCAATAATAATGCAAAACTCAAGCGGTTATGATAAGAGCAACTCCCCAAAACTTTAGCGTTGTTTCTAACGCTAAAACGGGTGTATGAAGTTTGCATTTTTTGAGCGCTTAAAGGGAGTTTCTGCTCCAAATAAGTTTTTAAGATTTTTTTAAGCTCTGTTAGGGTGTAATCGTTGGCGTTTTTCACCTCATCAAACACAAGGATTTTGTTGTGATAGGTTTCTAGGTGCGAGTGTAAAAGGGAGTATTTTTCTTGCATGGCTGAAAGGGTTTTTTGTATCCAAGCTTTTTGTTCTTTTAAAAAAGCATGCACTCTAGCTTGAGAGCAAGAATGGGGCATTTTTAGAATCACTTCTAAAGAGGGCGTGATATTCAAGCTCAGGGTTTTGATTTTTTTACTTTTTTGAATGGTAATAGGAATATCGTCTAACATGATGCGTATTTTACTAAAATTTGCGCTAGAATGTAAGTCTGTTTAATATTGATTTTATTTGCATTAAGAATTAAGGCTAACATGCGTGTTTTTATTATTCATTTAAGCCCAAAAACCTGTCAAAATTTTTCTTTAAAAGAAACTCATATAACCCCCCTTTTAGAGAGCCTTAAACTTCAAGGAATCTCTTATGAAATTTTTGATGCGATCTATTCTAAAATCTCTCCCACTCAATTACACCCCTTGATTTTAGAGCATTTGCACCCTTCTTTTATGATTGAAGATTTATTGGCTTTTTGCAAGAATGAAAAACACCCCCCTTGCGCGTTAAAAAATTTCTTTTACGCGCTCAAGCATTGTGGGAAGAGGATGGGGTTTGGGGAGCTTGGGTGCTATGCGAGCCATTATTCATTGTGGCAAAAATGCATAGAACTCAATGAAGCGATCTGTATTTTAGAAGATGATATTATTGTAAAAGAGCGTTTTAAAGAGAGCTTGGAGTTTTGCCATCAACACATCAACGAATTAGGCTATATCCGTTTGATGCATTTAGAAGAAAATGTGGCTAAACAAAAAACTCCCGTTAAAGGGGTTTCTCAAATCTTAAATTTTAAAGATGGCATTGGCACTCAAGGGTATGTTTTAGCCCCAAAAGCCGCGCAAAAATTATTGAAATACAGCACGAAAAAATGGGTGATGCCTATAGATTGCGTGATGGATAGGCATTATTGGCATGGGGTCAAAAACTATGTGTTAGAAGAGTTTGCGATTGCTTGCGATGGAATGAATACTCAAAACTCCAACACCGAAAAACAAAGGCCTAAAAAATTACCTTTAAGCATTAGGATTGGCCGTTTTTTGCATAAAAGCACGCTTCAATCTTGGATAAAGTTTTTAGGTATAACCCAAAAATTAATCATCAGAAAAACTAACCATTAGGCTTTGCAAATATTACCATTGAAGTTTTTAACGAAAGCTTAAAAGCCCTCTTAAAATTTATTTTTTAATTTCTTTAGGGATAACGCCTAATTTTTTCAATCGGGGTAGGTCTTTTTCAAAATCTTGAAGCGCGTTTTGCAATTCTTGCTCTGTTTGTTTAATATAGGGCTTTTGAGAAAGCCATTTGATGGGATCTTTGATGTGGTGCATGCGCGCATACAAGAAATCCATTTCCAAATGATTCAAATAAATCCCTTTCGCGCTGATAGGAGAAACCAAATGATTTAAGTAATAGGCGTATTGGTTTTCTTCAATAATGGCTTGGTTGAATCGATCGCTAGAGTGTTTGGCTTGCTCTATAACGCTTTTTTCTTGAGCCGCTTGCAAACTGCCTTGCGTTTTTAAATTCACAATCACATCTACAAGCTCACTAAAAGCCGCCTTTCTTTTGTAATGTGCGCTTAAAATATCTTGAATTTCTTTCGCGCTCACGATAGAATATCTTTAAGCGCTTCAAAAATAGGCTCATAGACATGCTGGTGCATGGTAAAAGTTTTACCCATTGCTTTCCATTTGTAACTGATCTCTTTATTCACATAAATGAAAGAGAGTTTTAAAAACTCTCTTTCAGCTTGTAAGCTGTCAAGCTTGGTTTTACCTTAATTTTAATTTAAAGGTTTTAGCGGTTTGTATCTGAATCAAGCAATCAAGTAATAATCGTTATTAAACATGCTATATTTCTTTTTTACAATCTGAATTAATTTTTAATTGAATGAAATTAGGGGGAAAGACTTAGGGAGTTAGAATGATCTTAAAACGAGTTACTGAAGCTTTAGAAGCGTATAAAAATGGCGAAATGCTCATTGTTATGGATGATGAAGACAGAGAAAATGAGGGGGATTTGGTTTTAGCCGGGATTTTTTCTACCCCTGAGAAAATCAATTTCATGGCCACGCATGCTAGGGGGTTGATTTGCGTGTCTTTAACCAAAGATTTAGCGAAAAAATTTGAATTACCCCCTATGGTTAGTGTGAATGATTCTAACCATGAGACCGCTTTCACGGTTTCTATTGACGCTAAAGAAGCTAAAACCGGGATTTCTGCTTTTGAAAGGCATTTAACGATTGAATTGCTGTGTAAAGACACCACCAAACCTAGCGATTTCGTGCGCCCGGGGCATATTTTCCCTTTAATCGCAAAAGATGGAGGCGTGTTAGCGCGCACGGGTCATACTGAAGCGAGTGTGGATTTATGCAAATTAGCTGGATTAAAGCCCGTGAGCGTGATTTGTGAAATCATGAAAGAAGATGGCTCTATGGCGAGGAGAGGGGATAAATTTTTGAGCGATTTCGCCATTAAACATAACCTTAAAACCCTCTATGTCTCTGATTTGATTAGCTATCGTTTAGAAAATGAAAGTTTGCTGAAAATGTTTTGCCAAGAAGAAAGAGAATTTTTAAAACACCAAACGCAATGCTACACTTTTTTAGACCACCAGCAAAAAAACCATTACGCTTTTAAGTTTAAAGGCGTAAAAACCAATGGTTTAGCCCCTTTAGTGCGTTTCCACCCTATCAAAGAGGATTTTGATTTTTTAACGACTGATGCGTTTGAAGTGTTTTTTAAGGCTTTAGAATATTTAAAGCGCGAAGGGGGTTATTTGATCTTTATGAACACGCATTCTAAAGAAAACAATATCGTTAAAGATTTTGGGATTGGGGCGTTAGTGTTAAAAAATTTGGGGATAAAGGATTTCAGGCTTTTAAGCTCTTCTGAAGACAGGCAGTATAAGGCTTTGAGCGGGTTTGGGCTTAAGCTTGTAGAAACGATTAGCCTTTGAGGCTTGTTGGGTTTCATTGAATGTGTTGTAATGTTTTTAAGGTATAATAAACTCTTTTTAAGTCAAGCAATAAAGTTTGCAACCTGATGAGAGTAATAATAGAGTTTATGCTGATTTCATTAAAAACATTCCTAAAAATATTATTGAAAATATTCCTAAAAACATTCCAAAAGATTTGGGTGGTTTTCGTTGTTATTTGGGGGTTGGGCTGTAGTGTTTTAAACGCTAACAGTATTCAATTAGAAGAAACGCTCAGGCGGAGTCCTAAAAGTCTTATTTGGCAACACTTTAAAAAGAAGTTCAAAAAGAGTAATACGATCCCTTATGCCCCAAATAGCCGTTGGAAATATTTAGGCACGAGTGTTGGGATTTTAGGCGTGTCTTTGGTGATAGGGATTGTGGGGTTGTATCTCATGCCAGAGAGCGTAACGAATTGGGATAGAGAAAAGTTTGGCGTCAAAAGTTGGTTTGAAAATGTCCGCATGGGGCCCAAATTAGACAATGATAGTTTTATTTTCAATGAAATTTTGCACCCTTATTTTGGGGCTATGTATTATATGCAACCGCGCATGGCTGGGTTTAGCTGGATGGTATCAGCGTTTTTTTCTTTTATCACTTCCACGCTTTTTTGGGAATATGGCTTGGAAGCGTTTGTGGAAGTGCCTAGCTGGCAGGATCTAGTGATCACGCCTTTATTAGGCTCCATTTTAGGGGAAGGGTTTTATCAGCTCACGCACTATATCCAACGCAACAAAGGCAAGCTTTTTGGCTCTTTATTTTTAGGGCGTTTAGTTATCGCTCTTATGGATCCTATCGGTTTTGTGATCAGGGATTTAGGGCTTGGGGAAGCTTTAGGGATTCATAATAAACATGAAATCCGTTCTAGCTTAAGCCCCAATGGTTTGAATTTGACTTACAAATTTTAAAGAATCAACTCGTTTTAGGGGCGGTGAGTCTGTTGGAGGTTTTTAAAAGATGGGGTTGTTCGTTCAATAACTTTTTAAAAAAATTATAAAGAGTTTTGATAGAATACCTTTTTTTAAAAGATGCGTTTTTAAAACTAATTTTAGGAGTATCCTTGAAACGATTAGAAGTTTCTAACCAAGCCAAATTACCCACTCAATTTGGGGAGTTTTATATCCAGTGTTTTAGAGAAAAGGGTTCTAATGGTTCTAAAGATCATTTAGTGGTTTTCACCCCTAATTTTTCTCAAAACCCCTTAGTGCGTTTGCATTCAGAATGCTTGACCGGCGACGCTCTAGGCTCTCAAAAATGCGATTGTGGGGGGGCGTTGCAAATGGCGTTAGAAAGGATTTCTAAAGAAGGGGGGCTAGTGATTTATTTGCGCCAAGAAGGGCGTGGGATAGGGCTATTTAACAAAGTCAATGCCTACGCTTTGCAAGATAAGGGCTATGATACCATTCAAGCCAATGAAATGATAGGGTTTAAAGACGATGAAAGGGATTATAGTATTGTGGGTGAAATTTTAGAATATTACCGCATTAAAAAAATGCGCTTACTCACAAACAACCCTAAAAAAATCGCCGCTTTAGAAAAATACGCTGAGATAACAAGAGAGAGCTTGATCGTGTGCGCTAATGAGCACAATCAAGGGTATTTGGAAGTCAAAAAGCTCAAAATGGGGCATTTATTGTGAAAATTATGAGCGCTTTAAAGAGGTTTTAAAAAGATTTAATATAAGGGTAAATGATGGTAGAAGTGCGATTTTTTGGACTCATAAAAGAAGAAAATTTTTCCGTCAAAGCGGGTGATTTAAAGGAATTAAGAGCGATTTTACAAGAAAAAGAGGGCTTAAAAAAGTGGTTAGGCGTTTGCGCGATAGCCCTTAATGATCATTTAATAGACAATTTAAACACGCCTTTAAAAGATGGCGATGTGAGATCAGTTTGTTGCCACCGGTTTGTGGGGGCTAGGTGTTAAAAATGGCGCACAGCTTGGGCGATGTTTTGATAGGACAAAGCTCATTTTTATGCGTTTTAATGGGAAAGAATAGAAAAAATGCCTTAGAACTATACGAAGATTTTATTGAAGATTTTAAGCGTAACGCCCCTATTTGGAAATACGATTTAATCCATAATCAACGCATCTACGCTAAACAAAGAAGCCACCTTCTAAAAGGGAGCGGGCTTTTAGCCTTAAAAAGGAGTTAAAATGCAAACGATTCATATAGGCGTTTTGAGCGCGAGCGATAGAGTGTCAAAAGGGATTTATGAAGATTTAAGCGGTAAGGCGATACAAGAAGTGTTGGGCGAATATCTGCTCAATCCTTTAGAATTCCATTACGAAATTGTCGCCGATGAAAGGGATTTGATTGAAAAATCGCTGATTAAAATGCACGATGAATACCAATGCGATCTAGTCGTTACTACAGGAGACACAGGCCCTGCTTTAAGAGACATAACCCCAGAAGCCACAGAAAAAGTGTGCCAAAAAATGCTTCCTGGTTTTGGAGAGCTTATACGAATGACTAGTTTAAAATATGTGCCTACAGCGATTCTATTACGCCAGAGCACTGGTATCAGGAATAAGAGTTTGATTGTCAATCTCCCTGGTAAGCCAAAAAGTATTAGAGAATGCTTAGAAGCGGTTTTTCCAGCAATTCCTTATTGCGTGGATTTGATTTTAGGAAATTATATGCAAGTGAATAAAAAAACATTCAAGCGTTTCGCCCCAAACAATAAGGTAAAAAATGCTACTCACTCATTTGAATGGAGAAAATCAGCCTAAAATGGTGAATATAGGGGATAAAGAAACCACTGAAAGAATCGCTCTAGCAAGCGGTCGTATCAGCATGAATAAAGAGGCTTATGACGCTATTATTAATCATTGCGTCAAAAAGGGTCCGGTGTTACAGACTGCTATTATTGCTGGGATTATGGGGGCTAAAAAGACAAGCGAGCTCATTCCCATGTGCCATTCAATCATGCTCAATGGGGTGGATATTGATATTTTAGAAGAAAAAGAGACTTATAGTTTTAAACTTTATGCGAGAGTCAAAACTCAAGCTAAAACGGGCGTAGAAATGGAAGCGCTATGGGTGTGAGCGTAGGGCTTTTAACCATTTATGACATGGTGAAAGCCATTGATAAGAGCATGATAATTAGCGGTGTGATGTTGGAATATAAAAGTGGAGGCAAAAGCGGGGATTATAACGCTAAAAAATAGAAAAAGACTGATAATCTAAAGATGTTAGGGTAAAATAACATTTTGACAACAAAAGCGTGTTGTTGCTTCGGGTTTGTTGTTATAGAAGTCTGAAATATTACAATCAAGGATAGAACGATGAAAGCAAATGGTCATTTTAAAGATTTTGCATGGAAAAAATGCCTTTTAGGCGCGAGCGTGGTGGCTTTATTAGTGGGATGCAGCCCGCATATTATTGAAACCAATGAAGTCTCTTTGAAGTTGAATTATCATCCAGCTAGCGAGAAAGTTCAAGCGTTAGATGAAAAGATTCTGCTTTTAAAGCCAGCTTTTCAATATAGCGATAATATCGCTAAAGAGTATGAAAACAAGTTCAAGAATCAAACCGCGCTCAAGGTTGAACAGATTTTGCAAAATCAGGGCTATAAGGTTATTAATGTAGATAGCAGTGATAAAGACGATTTTTCTTTTGCACAAAAAAAAGAAGGGTATTTGGCCATCGTTATGAATGGTGAAATTGTTTTACGCCCCGATCCTAAAAGGACCATACAGAAAAAATCAGAACCTGGGTTATTGTTCTCCACTGGTTTGGATAAAATGGAAGGGGTTTTAATCCCAGCTGGGTTTATCAAGGTTACCATACTAGAGCCTATGAGTGGGGAATCTTTAGATTCTTTTACGATGGATTTGAGCGAGTTGGACATCCAAGAAAAATTTTTAAAAACCACCCATTCAAGCCATAGTGGGGGGTTAGTTAGCACGATGGTTAAGGGAACGGATAATTCTAATGATGCGATTAAGAGTGCTTTGAATAAGATTTTTGCAAATATCATGCAAGAAATAGACAAAAAACTCACTCAAAAGAATTTAGAATCTTATCAAAAAGACGCCAAGGAATTGAAAAACAAAAAAAACCGATAAAAACAAATAACCCATAAGAAAAGAACGCTTGAACAGACTGCTTAAAAGGGGGTTTTTAGCGTTCTTTTTGAGCATGTGTTTAAGGGCTGATGATCTAGTTACTTACACCATCATCAAAGAAGAAGATCTAGGATACCAGCGGTTTTTAGCAAAGAAGTGTTTGAGGAGTAAAACCCATCCTCCATGTTTCACTGAGCCTAAAAAGCCCAAGAGAAAACTTTTTAACACAGACAAAAGTTCCCATTATTACGGCACAAGCGTGGTGCAAATGTCATGGCTACAGAGCAGGGAAAAATTTGAAAACCATTCAAAATACCGAGACATTCCTTTTGCTGAAGTCAGTTTGATTTATGGCTATAAGCAATTTTTTCCTAAAAAAGAGCGCTATGGTTTCCGCTTTTATATTTCTTTGGACTATGCCTATGGTTTTTTTCTTAAAAATAAAGGCGTATTGGGCGATAGTTTGAGAGAGAGTTCGCAGATCCCTAAAAGCTATAGAGAAAAAATGCAAAGAAAAGAGACTTTTATTAACGCTATTTTTTATGGCGCTGGGGCTGACTTTTTATACAAACGCGCTTTTGGAACGCTGATTTTAGGGATGAATCTCGTGGGAGAAACCTGGTTTTATGAAACAAAGATTTTTAAAAAGTGGGCTAAAGATCCTTTGAGCGTTTATCACCCTTACATGTTTCAAGTGATGTTAAATGTGGGGTATCGTTACCGCTTTTCAAGGTATAAGAATTGGGCGATAGAATTTGGTGCGCGCATCCCCTTTTTAACCAATGATTATTTTAAAACCTCTTTATACACCCTTTATTTCAAGCGCAATATTTCTGTCTATCTCACTTCAACTTATGATTTTTAGTTTTTTAAATTTTTGAAAACTAGAATTAAAACCGCTTTTTATAAACTAGAATTAAAACAAATTAAGCTATAATGATACAAAAATTTAATTTTTTAACCATTTAAGGAAAAAAATGAATCTTGAAGTGAAAAAGATTGACACCGCTAACGCCCATTTAAGCGCTAAACCTTCCGTTGAAAATTTAGAAAAGCGTTATGATAAAATCGCTCAAAAAATCGCCCAAAAAGTTAAAATTGATGGCTTTAGAAGAGGTAAAGTCCCCTTTAGCTTAGTGAAAACCCGTTATCAAGCCCAAATTGAACAGGACGCTCAAGAAGAAATGATTCAAGAGGTTTTAAAAAATGCGCTTAAAGAATTAGGGATTGAAAATAAGGATTTAATCGGCAGCCCCAATCTCACTAAATTTGAAAAAAAAGACACGCATTTTGAAATAGAAGCGGACATCGGCTTAAAACCCACGATTGTTTTAGACAAGATCAAAGAGTGTGTGCCTAGCGTGGGAGTAGAAATTCCAAATGAAGAAAAAATTGGTGAGCGTTTGAAACAGCTCGCTAAAGACTATGCGAAATTTGTGGATACTGACGCTCAAAGAAAAGCTCAAAACGACGATAAATTAACGATTGATTTTGAAGGCTTTATAGATAATGCGCCTTTTGAAGGGGGCAAGGCTGAGAATTTCAGTGTGATTTTAGGCAGTAAGCAAATGCTAGAAGATTTTGAAAAGGCTCTTTTAGGCATGCAAGCGGGCGAAGAAAAAGAATTCCCTTTGACTTTCCCTAGCGGATACCACGCAGAGCATTTAGCCGGCAAAGAAGCCCTTTTTAAAGTGAAATTACACCAGATTCAAGCGCGTGAAGTGTTAGAAATCAATGACGAACTCGCTAAAATTGCGCTAGCTAATGAAGAGAATGCGACTTTAAAGCTTTTAAAAGAAAGGGTTGAAGGGCAGTTATTTTTAGAAAATAAAGCCAGGCTTTATAATGAAGAGTTGAAAGAACAATTGATTGAAAATTTAGATGAAAAGATTGTTTTTGATTTGCCTAAAACAATCATTGAGCAAGAAATGGATTTGTTATTCAGGAACGATCTTTATTCCATGCAAGCTGAGGAAGTCAAATCCTTACAAGAAAGCCAAGAAAAAGCCAAAGAAAAGCGTGAGAGCTTTAGGAATGATGCAATCAAAAGCGTGAAAATCACTTTTATCATTGACGCTTTAGCGAAGGAAGAAAAAATCGGCGTGCATGACAATGAAGTCTTTCAAACTTTGTATTATGAGGCGATGATGACAGGGCAAAACCCAGAAAGTCTCATTGAACAATACCGCAAAAATAACATGTTAGCGGCGGTGAAAATGGCGATGATTGAAGATAGGGTGCTGACTTATTTGTTGGATAAAAACTTGCCTAAAGAGCAGCAAGAAATTTTAGAGAAAATGAGACCCAACGCTCAAAAAACTCAAGCGGGTTAAACAGCTAAAAAGGAGAGATGATGGGATACATTCCTTATGTGATAGAGAATACCGATCGTGGGGAGCGTAGCTATGATATTTACTCGCGTCTTTTAAAGGATCGCATTGTTTTATTGAGCGGTGAGATCAATGATAGCGTGGCGTCTTCTATTGTGGCCCAACTCTTGTTTTTGGAAGCTGAAGACCCTGAAAAAGACATTGGCTTGTATATCAATTCTCCCGGTGGGGTGATAACCAGCGGTCTTAGCATTTATGACACCATGAATTTTATTCGCCCTGATGTTTCCACGATTTGCATCGGTCAAGCGGCTTCTATGGGGGCGTTTTTACTGAGCTGTGGGGCTAAGGGCAAGCGCTTTTCACTACCCCATTCAAGGATTATGATCCACCAGCCTTTAGGGGGGGCTCAAGGGCAAGCGAGCGATATTGAAATCATTTCTAATGAGATCCTCAGGCTTAAAGGTTTGATGAATTCTATTTTGGCTCAAAACTCAGGGCAGAGTTTGGAGCAAATCGCTAAAGACACGGACAGGGATTTTTATATGAGCGCTAAAGAAGCTAAAGAGTATGGCTTGATTGATAAAGTGTTACAGAAAAATGTGAAGTGATTGCATGGCGTTATTAGAGATTATCCATTACCCTTCTAAAATCTTAAGAACGATTTCTAAAGAGGTCGTTTCTTTTGATTCAAAACTCCACCAACAACTAGAGGACATGCATGAAACTATGATCGCTAGTGAGGGGATAGGGTTAGCCGCTATTCAAGTGGGCTTGCCTTTAAGAATGCTCATTATCAATCTCCAACGAGAAGACGGCGTGCAACACAAAGAAGACTGCTTGGAAATCATTAACCCTAAATGGATAGAAACTAAAGGGATGATAATGTATAAAGAAGGGTGCTTGTCTGTGCCAGGATTTTATGAAGAGGTGGAGCGCTTTGAAAAGGTTAAGATAGAGTATCAAAACCGCTTCGCTGAAGTGAAAATTTTAGAAGCGAGCGAGCTTTTAGCGGTAGCTATCCAGCATGAAATAGATCACCTCAATGGCGTGTTATTCGTGGATAAATTATCCATTTTGAAGCGTAAGAAATTTGAAAAAGAACTCAAAGAGCTGCAAAAAAAACAAAAACACAAATAACAACCATGATTAACACGATATTTTGTGCGACCATGCAAAGGGGAGTGGCAGAAATCGTGGCTGTGGAAGCGACTTTCACAAGGGCTTTACCGGCGTTTGTGATTTCAGGCTTGGCTAATAGCTCTATCCAAGAAGCCAAACAGCGGGTTCAATCGGCTTTACAAAATAACGATTTCACTTTCCCGCCTTTAAAAATCACCATCAACCTTTCCCCTTCCGATTTGCCTAAATCCGGGAGTCATTTTGATTTGCCTATTGCTCTTTTAATCGCTTTGCAAAAACAAGAGTTGGCTTTTAAAGAATGGTTTGCTTTTGGGGAATTAGGGCTTGATGGCAAGATCAAACCCAATTCTAACATTTTCCCCATGCTTTTAGACATTGCCATTAAGCACCCCCATGCTAAAGTCATTGCGCCTAAGGCTAATGAAGAGCTTTTTGCGCTCATTCCTAATTTGCAATGCTTTTTTGTGGAGCATTTTAAAGAAGCTTTAGAAATCTTGCAAAACCCTGAAATCAAAGCAGACACCCACACGAAAAAACTACCCTTTAAAACGATAGAATTGAACGATAAAGAGTATTATTTTTCAGACGCCTATGCATTAGATTTTAAAGAAGTTAAGGGGCAAGCTGTCGCTAAAGAAGCCACCTTGATCGCTAGCGCTGGGTTTCATAATTTGATTTTAGAGGGAAGTCCAGGGTGTGGGAAAAGCATGATCATTAATCGCATGCGTTATATCTTGCCTCCATTAAGCTTGAATGAAATCCTAGAAGCGACAAAATTACGCATTTTAAGCGAGCAAGACAGCGCCTATTACCCCTTAAGGAGTTTCAGAAACCCTCACCAAAGCGCTTCAAAATCCAGTATTTTAGGCTCAAGCTCTCTAAAAGAGCCAAAACCTGGCGAAATCGCGCTAGCGCATAACGGCATGCTTTTTTTTGATGAATTGCCTCATTTTAAAAAGGATATTTTGGAAGCTTTAAGAGAGCCTTTAGAAAACAATAAATTGGTGGTTTCACGAGTGCATAGCAAAATTGAATACGAAACCTCTTTTTTATTTGTGGGGGCTCAAAACCCTTGCTTGTGCGGGAATTTACTCAGCGCAACCAAAGCATGCCGTTGCCAAGACAGAGAAATCACGCAGTATAAAAACCGCTTGAGCGAGCCTTTTTTGGATAGGATTGATTTGTTTGTGCAA
The DNA here is from genome assembly GCF_001653475.1 of Helicobacter pylori. Taxonomy (NCBI): domain Bacteria; kingdom Pseudomonadati; phylum Campylobacterota; class Epsilonproteobacteria; order Campylobacterales; family Helicobacteraceae; genus Helicobacter; species Helicobacter pylori. Next base: position 520,790 of record NZ_CP011487.1, read on the forward strand.
ATGGAAGAGGGGAATTATAAAGACACGCCGTCGCATTCTTGGACTTCAAAAGAGATGCATCAATGGGTATTATTGGCTTTCAAACAGCAAAAGTTAAGGAAACAGAGCGCTTTTAATGGTAAGCTTAATGAAGAGCAGATAGAACGATTTTGCTCTTTAAACGCTGAAGCGCAAAAGTTGTTAGAGCAAGCGATTGAAAGGTTTAATCTGTCCATGCGCTCTGTTAATAAGGTCAAAAAAGTCGCTAGAACGATTGCGGATTTAAACGCTTGTGAGAATATAGAAAAATCTCACATGCTTAAAGCGCTGAGTTTCAGAAAGATTTCTTAAAAGGATTTTTATAAGGGAGAGAAAATGCAAGAATACCACATTCATAATTTGGATTGCCCTGATTGCGCGTCTAAATTAGAAAGGGATTTAAACAAACTGGACTATGTGAAAAAAGCTCAAATCAATTTCAGCACCAGTAGGTTGTTTTTGGATACGAGCGATTTTGAAAAAGTTAAGGCTTTCATCAAGCAAAATGAACCGCATTTGAGCCTGTCTTTTAAAGAGGCTGCAGAAAAGCCCTTGAGTTTTACGCCACTCCTTATTGCAATCATGGTATTTTTGGGCGCAATTTTAATCTTACACTTTGAGCCTAACGCTTTCATTGAAAAAGCTATGTTTTTCGTGTTGGCTTTAGTGTATCTCATAAGCGGTAAAGATGTGATTTTAGGGGCGTTTCGTGGGCTTAGAAAAGGGCAGTTTTTTGATGAAAACGCTTTGATGCTCATTGCGACTATTGCGGCTTTTTGCGTGGGGGCTTATGAAGAGAGCGTGTCTATTATGGTGTTTTATTCAGCGGGTGAATTTTTGCAAAAACTCGCTATCTCTCGCTCTAAAAAATCCCTTAAGGCTTTAGTGGATGTCGCTCCTAATTTGGCTTATTTGAAAAAGGGCGATGCGCTAGTGAGTGTTGCACCTGAAGATTTGAGAGTCAATGACATTGTGGTGGTGAAAGTCGGCGAAAAAGTGCCTGTTGATGGCGTGGTGATCAAGGGCGAAAGTTTGCTGGATGAAAGGGCGTTGAGCGGGGAGTCTATGCCTGTTAATGTCAGCGAACATTCTAAAGTTTTAGGGGGGAGCTTGAATTTAAAAGCGGTCCTTGAAATTAAAGCAGAAAAAATGTATAAAGATTCTTCTATCGCTAAAGTGGTGGATTTAGTCCAACAAGCCACGAATGAAAAGAGCGAAACAGAGAAATTCATCACTAAATTTTCACGCTACTACACCCCAAGCGTTTTATTCATTGCGTTAATGATTGCGATATTACCGCCTTTATTTTCTATGGGGAGCTTTGATGAGTGGATTTATAGGGGGCTTGTGGCTTTAATGGTGAGCTGTCCTTGCGCATTAGTGATTTCTGTGCCTTTGGGGTATTTTGGGGGCGTGGGAGCGGCGAGCAGAAAGGGCATTTTAATGAAAGGCGTGCATGTTTTAGAGGTGCTTACCCAAGCTAAAAGCATCGCCTTTGATAAAACCGGCACTTTGACTAAAGGCGTTTTTAAAGTGATGGATATTGTGCCGCAAAACGGGCATTCTAAAGAAGAAGTTTTGCATTACGCTTCTTGCTCACAGCTCTTATCCACGCATCCGATCGCTTTATCCATTCAAAAAGCATGCGAAGAAATGTTAAAAGACGATAAGCACCAGCACGACATTAAAAATTACGAAGAATTGAGCGGAATGGGGGTTAAAGCACAATGCCATACGGATTTAATCATCGCAGGGAATGACAAAATGCTGGATCAATTCAATATCGTGCACAGCCCTTCCCCAGAAAACGGCACGATCGTGCATGTGGCTTTTAACCAAACTTATATAGGTTATATCGTCATTAGCGATGAGATTAAAGATGACGCCATAGAGTGCTTAAGGGATTTAAAAGTGCAAGGGATAGAAAATTTTTGCATTTTGAGTGGGGACAGAAAAAGCACGACTGAGAGCATCGCTCAAACTCTAGGCTGTGAATACCATGCAAGTTTGTTGCCTGAAGAAAAAACGAGCGTGTTTAAAACTTTTAAAGAACGCTATAAAGCCCCGGCGATTTTTGTAGGCGATGGCATCAATGACGCTCCGACTCTAGCGAGCGCTGATGTGGGGATTGGCATGGGGAAAGGCTCAGAATTGAGCAAGCAAAGCGCGGACATTGTGATCACCAATGACTCCTTAAGCTCTTTAGTGAAAGTTTTAGCGATCGCTAAAAAAACTAAAAGCATTATTTGGCAAAATATCTTGTTTGCTTTAGGGATTAAAGCCATTTTTATCGTGCTAGGGCTTATGGGGGTAGCGAGCTTGTGGGAAGCGGTCTTTGGCGATGTGGGGGTTACGCTTTTAGCCTTAGCCAATTCCATGCGCGCGATGAGGGCTTAAAGCCTTCATCTCATCATCAAAGAGTTAGAAGCTTAAGGGGGCAAAATGCATAAAATAGAGCGCTTACTCCAAACTTTAGCGCCTAAGGGGGTGGAGTTTAGGAAATTGGGGGAGGTGTGTGATTTTCAAAAAGGAAAATCAATAACAAAAAAAGCCGTAACTTTTGGAAAAGTCCCCGTCATTTCGGGGGGAAGACAACCCGCTTATTATCACAATGAGGCAAATCGTAGCGGAGAAACAATAGCAATTTCTTCATCTGGAGTGTATGCTGGCTATGTTAGTTATTGGGATGTTCCTGTTTTTCTTGCTGACTCTTTTTCTGTTTCACCAAAACAAAAAACCCTAATGCCTAAATATCTTTTTCACTATCTTACAACGCAACAAGATGCAATCCATGCAACAAAAAGCACAGGGGGAATTCCTCATGTTTATAGCAAAGACTTACAAAAAATAACAATCCCCATCCCACCCCTAGAGATCCAACAAGAGATCGTTAAGATTTTGGACGCTTTCACAGAATTAAACACAGAATTAAACACAGAATTAAAAGCGCGCAAAAAACAATACCAATATTACCAAAACATGCTTTTAGACTTTAATGACACCAATCAAGATAATAAAGACGCTAAAGAAAAATTAGTGCAAAAACCCTACCCTAAACGCTTAAAAACCTTACTCCAAACTTTAGCGCCTAAAGGGGTGGAGTTTAGGAAATTGGGGGAGGTGTGTGAAATAATTAGAGGTAAAAGGGTTACAAAAAAAGAAATACTAGATAAAGGAAAGTATCCCGTTGTATCTGGTGGAATAGGATTTATGGGATATTTAAATGAATATAACAGAGAGGAAAATACAATCACTATAGCTCAATATGGAACTGCCGGATTTGTTAATTGGCAAAATCAAAAGTTTTGGGCAAATGATGTTTGTTTTTCTGTCATTCCAAAAGAAACCCTAATCAATAGATACCTTTATTATGTATTAACAAATATGCAAAATTATTTATATTCTATTTCAAATAGAAGTGCTATACCTTATAGCATTTCTAGTAATAACATTATGCAAATAACAATCCCCATCCCACCCCTAGAGATCCAACAAGAAATCGTTAAGATTTTGGATCAATTTTCAATTTTAACCACCGATTTATTAGCCGGTATCCCCGCTGAAATAGAAGCCAGGAAAAAGCAATACGAATATTACAGAGAGAAACTATTAACATTCAAACCCCTAACCCCACATAAAGAAGTTAAAAAATGAGTTATGAAACGACAAAACAAAGCAACTAAAAGCCCATTTTTAAAAATAAAAGTTTTAGTATAACAGAGCCAAAAATACCCGTAGCGTAATAAAAAGTTTGAAAATTCTTAACGCTTTTTTAAAAACAAGCCCTAAAATAGGCGATAAGGTGGTTTTAATGGCTGTTTTATGGCTAGGCGTTTTAACAACCCCTTTAAAGGGTTGTTATTTAAAGAGGGCTTAAAGCTTCCACACTATCTCGGTGAAAATGTGGCTCCTGTCTTGATCGGTTGCAGGCTGGCTGTCTAATTTTGGCCCGTTCCACCCCATTTTATAGCCTTGATGCATGAGCACATTGTAATATTCAAATTTGATGTCGGCTGAGAAATTTTTAGTGAATTTATAGCCCAAGTTGAGCGATAGGACTTGTTCGTTAGCCCTAGTCCCATAAGTCAAACGCCCTAATAAGCCCCAAAGGAGTTTCCTATGCACCCCACCGCCAAAGGCAAACACGGTAAAAGCGTTCGCATCCATCATGTAAGACAAAGAGTTAAGGGTGTTTGCATAAACGCTGTTCGTCCAAAAGTCAAAGCCTAAGCGGTTACCATGGTAGCCTATCATCCAGTTAGCGTTCCCAAAGGATTTATAAATCCCAAAACCAAAATTGTATTCATTCCATTCAAACTTTTGTTTGATCATCAAGCTATGCCCATTCTTACCGGCTGGCATGCCAAATTGATAGGTGCCCCAAAATCGTTTAGCATAAAAAGGATTAAGCACGGTAATATCCGTTTGAGAGCGGAACCCTAATCCGGTAAAAGTGGGGTTACTATCATAAGTGATCGTAAAGTTAGGGTCGTATTCATTAAAGGGTGAAAAATAGACAAAAGGCTGAATGCTCCAACCCTTGTAATTCCAAATGATATAAAAGGCATGCACCCCAGGGTTGATGGTTTGCCCGTTTTTAAGAGTGTAGGTTTTAGGCGAATAGAAATTATAAAGCCACTCATTATAGGCAAAACCACGACCAAAAGAGCTAAACCACCAGAATTTGAAATTCCCTAAGTTTAAGGTCATATCCAAGCCTTGGTTGTAACCACTCATATAATCCGCTGGGGATTCGTATCTCCCGCCCCTAATTTGAAAAATATCTTTGTAGTTGTAGCGCAAGTAAGCGTTATAAATCACATAGTTTCTGGTGTGATCGGCATAAGTTTTGGCGCAAGTGGAAGCCTCTAAAGCTTCTTGATTGGACAACTGTGTCATTTGGGCTTGAGTCATCTGATCGTATTGGCTTTGGGTCAAATTCCCTGTGGCTAACCCACAACTAGCCCATGGTTTTTGCCCTACAAGACCGCCCCAATAGCCCACATAGTTCCAAGTCATAGCCCCATAAGGTTTTCCTGTAACTTCGTTAATAAAATCCTTAGTGCTATCGTAAATAACAGCACCCCCCCAACCCCCAAGACTCCCGTCTAAATGGTGCCCGTTAGCCGTAGCGCTTTTGGGTAAGAGTTCCGTAAAATCCACTTGCATGTAAGCCATAATCGTCATAAAGGTTTCGGTAGGATAAATCCCTTTATTAGTGTTGATAGGTTTGTTATTGAAACCAACTTTAGAGAAACTTTCAGCACCCGCTTTAATTTTAGCGATTTTACCCAAATCAAAAGCTTGACTTTGAGAAGAGAATAAAAAAAGAAGCGTTGCGATATTTTTAGCAGATGCAACTTTATAGTTCATGTTTAACCCTTATTATAAACAAAAAAATTCTAAATAGAGTGAGCCAATACCATTCAAAGAAAATTTTTTCTTACAGATCTTGAGAGTCTAATCAGTCTGTTCATCTTTCGCCCTTTTTTCTACGAAGTCCGACTTACAAAGTTAATTCTTAACTAAGTCGTTCCTTAATATTAGCATAATGTTATTGTTTTTTTAAATTTTGAGAATAAAATTTTTCTTTGTCAGTCAAATACAGACACTCAAAGCCTTATTTAATCTCAATATTATTTAATTTTTTAATTTATTCATTCCTTAATACGCTTAAAGCGTCAATACGAGAAGCTTTTTTAGACGGGTAATAAGAAGAAAGGGCTACGATAATCACAGAGCCTATTAAAGTGAGCATGAAATCCATTAAAGACAAATCCAAAGGCAAGGTGTTAATGCCATAAACATCCGCTGGGAGCGAGATGATAGGGAACACGCTTAAAAGATACATGCTTAAAAACGCTAAAATTACCCCAAGCGCCACACCGCCTAAACCAATGATATTGCCCAAATAAAAAAAGGTTTTTTGGATTTCTTTTTGACTGCTCCCCATGCTAAAGAGCAGGGCGATTTCTTTACGCCTGTTCATCACCACCATTAAAAGCGAGCTGATGATATTCAAAGACGCCATTAAAATAATGAGCATGAGCACAATGAATAGCGCTCTTTTTTCTAATTCCATCGCCGAGAAAAAATTCCCGTTTTGTTGCCACCACCCTTCAATGCCTATGCCATGGTGGTTGATTGTTTTTAAAGCGTTGCGTAAAATTTCAATATCCTTCATGGGCGTTTTAGAATAGACATGCACCCCATCATAAAGCCCTAAAGGCAATCTCCTGATCGCGCTTATGGCTTGAAGGCTCGCATACATGTAGCTCATGTCATAAGATTTTAGCCCTGAATCAAAATCGCCTTTGATAGTAAAACGCTTCATGATAGGGGAGAGCGTGAGACCTGTTGGCTCTAATTCGGTGAAAAACAAATCGGCTTTTTGGTTGAGATCTAAATTCAGGCTGTATCTCAAGCTTTTCCCCACGATCAAATTAAAAGGGTTTTTGAATAGATCGTTTTCATTGGTGTTTTTTAAAGCGTCGTTTAAAACTTCATTGATGCGCCTTTCTTTAGAAAAATCCACCCCAAACACAACGCCACCATTCATAGAATGCGCGCTTTTAATCAGGCTTTGAGTTTGCAAATAAGGGCTAAAAAGCAAATTAGGGAACTTTTTTTCTAAAGCTTGAACCACTTCTTCGCTGATCCCATAAGAGCTTGTGGTATAGAGCGTTAAGGGGTAGTTCATCACAAAAAGCTTTTTTTCAAATTCCTTACTCATGCCATTCATGATCGCCATAGCCACAATTAAAACCATCACGCCAACCGCCACGCCAAAAAAAGCTAACAAAGCGGTGATGCTAATAAATGGCTGGCTTTTATCAAAACGCAAATAACGCTTGATAAGGAAAAAGATTAAGGATCTATTTGGCAAATAAGCCCTTTTTAGGCCCGCTTTTAGCACAACAATCTTTATATTTTTTGCCGCTCCCGCAAGGGCAAGGCTCGTTTCTTTTAGGGGTTTTAGCGAAGGTTTTCATGGCCACATTCAAATCTTCATCTAAAGCTTCTTCATGGCGATAGGTTACGCTCTCATGCTCTCTTTCTTCGCTAAAGTTATCCAAATAACGCTCCGCATCGCTAGAATCTTGCTCACTTTCAAACTGGATCTTAGAAAAGGTTTTGATCGCTTCCATTTTAATGTCTTCAATGAGTTCTAAGAAAAGGTTGTAACTCTCTTTTTTGTATTCTACGAGAGGGTCTTTTTGGTTGTAGCCTCTTAAATTGATACCGGTTTTGAGATTATCCATCGTGTAAAGGTGCTCTCGCCATGCGTTGTCTAAAATCTGCAAATACACGATGCGTTCAATCCGGCTTCTTTGTTCGCTGTCTAAAGCTTTCATTTTGTTTTCATAATCGCTTTTTAGTTTTTCAGCGACAAAGCTTTCAATAGGAGAGGCTTTTTTTAAATCTTCTAATCCAACATGAGCGTTAAAATCTTCTTTTAAGATATTTTTAAGCCCTAAAAGTTCCTCCTCAGACAAGTTTTGATTGTCAAAGGCTTTGAGTTTAGAAAAGATTTGATTGAGCGCGTATTCTCTGTTTTCAGCGATTTTAGCGCTAATATTGTAATTGACATCTAATAATTCATCTCTAAACTTATACACGCTTTTTCGTTGCTCATTAGCCACATCATCGTATTCTAACAAATGCTTACGGCTTTCAAAATGCAAGTTTTCCACTTTTTTTTGCGCATTTTCCACCGCTCTTGTTACAAGCTTTGATTCAATGTGTTCACCGTCTTTAAGCCCTAATTTTTCCATCACCCCCTTAATCCTATCGCTCCCAAAAATGCGTAACAGATTGTCTTCTAAACTCAAATAAAATTGGCTCGTTCCCGGATCGCCTTGGCGCCCGCTCCGCCCCCTTAATTGGTTGTCAATCCTGCGGCTCTCATGCCTTTCAGTGCCAATGATATACAGCCCCCCAAGCTCTTTAATTTCATCAGTGAGCTTAATATCAACGCCCCTGCCCGCCATGTTAGTCGCAATCGTAACCGCCCCTTTAAGCCCAGCGTCTTTGATGATTTCAGCTTCTTTGGTGTGCTGCTTGGCGTTTAAAACGGTGTGAGGGATGCGTTCTTTTTTGAGCAAAGCGTGCAAGGTTTCACTCTTTTCAATGCTGGCCGTGCCGACTAAAACGGGCTGACCCTTATCGTGTAATTCTTTAATTTTAAGGATTACAGCGTCAAATTTTTCTTTTTCACTCTTATAGATCAAATCGTTCAAATCTTTTCGTTTGATCGCCAGATTAGTAGGGATAGACACCACTTCTAAATTATAGATTTCTAAAAATTCTGTGGCTTCGGTTTGAGCCGTGCCTGTCATGCCAGCGAGTTTAGAAAACATCCTGAAATAATTTTGGAAAGTAATATCGGCTAAGGTTTGGCTCTCTTCTTTAATGCTCACGCCCTCTTTAGCCTCTAAAGCCTGGTGTAAGCCCTCACTAAAGCGTCTCCCCTCAGACAAACGGCCGGTAAATTCATCTACAATCACCACTTCATTATTGGCTACAATATAATCTTTATCAATAAAAAAGAGGTAGTTCGCTTTCAAAGCTTGGTCTAAATGGTGCGATAAGGCGGCGTTTTCAATCTTGTATAAATTATCCACGCCAAAGAGGTTTTCTGCTTTTTTAATCCCCTCTTCAGTGATTAAAATCGCGCGGTTTTTTTCATCTATGGTGAAATCCACTTCCGCTTGCATGCTTTTAGCGACTTCATCAGCCTTGTTGTAATTTTCCATGCGCCTATCCACAGGTCCTGAAATGATTAAAGGGGTTCTTGCTTCATCAATTAAAATGGAATCCACCTCATCAACAATAGCGAACGCATGGGATTTTTGCACTTTATGCTCTAAAGAATATTTCATGTTATCCCTTAGATAATCAAAGCCAAATTCATTATTAGTGCCATAAACAATGTCTTTAGAATAAATTTCTAAACTCTCATTATCGTCTCGCACGCTTGCGGTGATCGTGCCTACGCTATAACCTAAGAAATGATACAACGGCTCCATTTCTTTAGAATCCCTATGGGCTAGGTAATCATTGACGGTTACCACATACACGCTCTCGCCCTTTAAAGCGTTTAAAGCCACCGCTAAAGTAGCGACTAAAGTTTTACCCTCGCCGGTTTTCATTTCAGCGATTTTGCCATCGTTTAAGACCATGCCCCCAATGAGTTGCACATCAAAATGGCGCATCTTTAAGATCCTTTTACTCGCTTCTCTGGTGATGGCAAAACTTTCTGGCAAGACTTCTAAAAGGGTTTTTTCTTGCAAATCTTTTTCTACGGATCGCACTCGTTTTTTTAACTCTTCAAAAGCGTTTTGCAGTTCAGCATCGCTCATTTTTTCATAAATAGGCTCTAAGGCGTTGATGGCTAGGACTCGTTTTTTGTATTGCTTGATCCAGCGATCGTTTCTGGTGCCAATGATTTTTCCAATGATTGCTTTTATCATAGTAGTAATAACCTTAATAAGAGTGCTTTAATCTCATTTATTTTATTAAAGCGTCAGTTTTTAATCCCATTTTAGCATGGATAAAATAAAAGTCTTGTAAAATAAGGGGTTTTATTGAGATGAGAGATTATTTTAAGGTTTGAATAATGAAAGCTTTTTTAAAGATTTTAATGGTTTTGATTTTGATGAGCGTTGCTTATGCTAAAAATCCTTTAACCCTTTCTAAAGAAGAAGAGGTTTTACAACATTTGCAAAGTTTTAGCGCGAATTTCAAGCAGGTTTTAAAAAATGAAAAACCTTTAGTTTATTACGGGATTTTAAAGGCTAAAGCCCCTAATTGGGCTTTATGGGTTTATGAAAAGCCTTTAAAAAAAGAAATTTACATGAACGATAAGGAAGTGGTGATCTATGAGCCTAATTTATTTCAAGCGACCATTACGCCCTTAAAAGATAAGACGGATTTTTTCACCATTCTCAAGCGGTTGAAAAAGCAAGATGATGGATCTTTTAAAACGACTATCAACAAAACCACTTATCGTTTGGTTTTTAAAGACGGCAAGCCTTTTTCGTTGGAATTTAAAGATGAAATGAACAATCTTGTTACGATCACTTTTTCTCAAGCAGAAATTAACCCCACTATGGCTAATGAAATCTTTGTTTTTAAGCTTAAAGATGAAAACATTGATATTGTGCGCCAATGATTTTTAATGATTCATTGCATTTTGTTAGCAAAAGTTAGCTAAAATAGACAAGCTTTTAAAAATGGGGCTGACTTGGATTTCGACAGATTTCTTGTCGCACAGACAGCATGCCAAGTGCTGCTTGTAAAACAGCAACAAAAATAACTGTAAACAACGCAGATTACGCTCCAGCTTACGCTAAAGCTGCGTGAGTTAATCTCCTTTTGGAGCTGGACTGATTAGAATTTCTAGCGTTTTAATCACTCCATAACCTTAAGCTAGACGCTTTTAAAAGGTGGTTCGCCTTTTAAACTAAGAAACAAGAACTCTTGAAACTATCTCAAGGTTTTAGAAAGTTGGACCAGAGCTAGTTTTAAGGCTAAAAAACTAACCAATTTTCTAAGCATTGTAGAAGTTTGTGTTCAGGACAAGATTTTTGGACTGGGGTTCGATTCCCCACAGCTCCACCATATTAAAAAGTATCATTTTTATAGCGTATTTAAGGAAGGTAAATGCAGAAGTTTTTCTCTCGTTTTAGAAGGTGGGCGTTGCCCTTTTATTTTGTGAGCGCTTTAGCAGCGATTGATATTGATGAAGTAACAGAAGCTCAAGCTAACAGCGTTGAATTAAGCGATCAGTTAGTGAGCCTGAGCGATAAGCTTATAGAAAAAGCGGTTGATAGGGGGCACAATACCGATCACTTAAAAGATCTTAACGATTTGCATGAAAAAATCAAACGTTTGCGCTTGATTTTAGAGCCTAAACCTAAGGATAAAGAAAATAATCCTAACTTAAAAGATCATCAAGGCTCTGAAACGATTGAAGTCGGCGAAGCGATTAAAAAGGCTTTAGGCGAACCGGTATTCCCCCAAGACGCGCTAGATGCCGCTTTGCAAATTGACAAACAGCTGGATTCTTTCAAGCAAAATAATTTAATTGATGTTAAGCCCTTAAAAGATGTTTTAGCCCAGCTAGAAGCCGAACTGAGAAAAGCGATCAATTTCCAAAAACAATGGCTCAATTCTACCAAACCTAATTGATAGGGTTTAAAAAAAGAACTTCACGCTAGCCATAAGGTTGCTCCTGTCTTGCGCATCAGCCTTAAAGGCTTTGTTGAAAGGGCCGGTAAGATAGTTTAATTTATAGCCGTTGTGCATGCTCACCACATAGTATTCTAAATTCACATCAACGCTAAAAAAAGAACCCCATTTATAACCCAAGTTCAAGTTAATGGATCTTTCGCTCGCTCTGGTGGCATAAGTGTATCTGCCTAAAATACCCCATAGAAACCCCCTATACACCCCCCCACCAAAAACATATCCAGAAACAGCGTCTGCGGTAATGGCGTTACTGAACACCCCACCATAAACGCTGTTGTTTCTTATGTTAATGGGAATGGGGTTACCATACCAGCCAATCCTTGCGTTAGCGTTGCCAAAATTTTGGTAATAACCAAAGCCAAAGTTAAATTCGTTGTAGTCAAAGCGTTGGTGGATTAAAAGCGATGAACCCCACTCGCCAATCTTAGAGTTACGCCAATATACATCGTATAAATCTTTAGCATAAACAGGGAAAATCACATTGATAAGGGTTTGAGATCGTAACCCTAAACCTCTAAATTTCGGGTTGCTATCCATATGGATTTTAATCCCGGGCGCTCCGTAAATCTTAGGTGAAAAATAAAAAAAGGGCGTTATTTGAACATGTTTGCTAGAAAAATTGATTTGCACAGCATGAATGCCATCATTAACATCTTTTCTGCCGTCTTCAGTTACAATAGGAGAATACCAATCCCTAATCCATTGCCCCATAGCTAAAGCCCTCCCAAAAGAGCTGAACCATTTTAACGACACCTTAGGTTTGATTTTATATTCTACTTCAAAACCCTCTGTATAACCGCTCATAAAATCCATGTTAGAGAGGTAACGCCCCAGTTTGATGTGGAATTTATCGCCATAAGAATAAAACAAATAAGAATTATACAGCACATAATTACGGGTGTGAGCGTCAGATTCTATGGGAGAGTCTTTCCAAGGAGCGTCGCCTAAATACCCCCACCAACGCCCTATGAGGTAATAAAGTTCTGAGCCATAAATTTGATGCGTAGCTTGGTCTATGAGCGTTTTTGTGGAATCGTAAGCGAGTGCTCCTAAAATCCCACCAACGCCTATTTTTAAGCTGTGTTTTTCAATATTTTTAGGGAGCAGATTGGAATCAACTTGAAGCTTGATCGTAGCGGTTACCAAAGTGGCTGTAGGGAAAATCCCTTCTTTGGAATTGAGTTTGGAATGGTTAAACCCCACTTTAGAAAAGGATTCCGCTACCCCGCTAAACTTATAATCAAAAGCCAATAAAGGGTTTTGATTGTAAAAAATGGAAACAAACAATAGAGGTAATTTTTGAAATTTTAACATAGAATAACCTTTGTTTAATTTTCGCTCGTACCATACTCCAATTTTATTAAAAACCTATTAAAAATGAAAGTATTCAAATAATTATCTGAATATTATTCTTTTTTTGTTCCGCTTTCATTTTTTATCGGCTCAAAAGAATACCCTAAAGCCTGATAAATTTGATTGTGGTAACGGACTTGATTGTCTTCTAAACTCTCTTGAAAAGATTTTTTAAAATGCGGATCTAGCGTGTTTAAAAACACCTCTAACCCTATTGCACTGGAATAATTCACCCAATCATGCCTTAAATCGCTCTCTAATAAGGAGGCGTATTCTATAAGCGCTTCATCGCTATTTTGCAAGGCATTGACAATGAACAAATTTTTTCTGTCTTTAGGCTGGGTGAGCAAGAGTAAAGAGGGGTTGAAATTGATTTGTGTGGAAAGGATTTTAAAGGGCTTGTATTCTAAAAGCCCTATTTGAGAAAGGATTAGGCCGCTTTTAGTGGTAGGGGTGTTTAAAATCAAGGTAGAATTTTTAAAAAACGCATCATTTTTTCTAAAATTTTTAGAAAAACTCGTGGCCTGCTTGTAAGAAATATTTTCTTGGTGTTTGACTTCAATGTTTAAAGACTCCGTGATTTGTCTTAAGCGTTCGCCTATTAGACCATCATCATCGTATTCAATCACGGGCGAATTAGGGTTGATGAAAGCCGTGAGCATGCCTAATTGCTCTTTATAGTCAATCCCCCCAAAATACAAGCGCTCGCTTAAAGAACGATCGGTATGATTTTCTAATTGCGCTCTATTCACCGTAGGCACATAAGTAGGGGTGCTAATCGTGGTGTTTTGGAGCAAATTTTCCACGCCCTCTTTAGTCAATAAGGCTATCACAAAAGGGAATTTTTCTTTTTCAATTTCTTTATAGGTTTGCTCTAATTTTTCAGGACTCTCCTCATCGCTGTCAAAGACTTGGATATTGAAATCGTTGTTTCTGGTGTTCAAATACGCTAAAAGGGTGTTCATCACCGAAATGGCATAACGCCCCACGACTTTTTTAGGCAGTAAAATCGCTAATTCAATTTTAGGTTCATAGCTTTCTTTGACTGGAGTTTGAGAAGCGATGAATACGGGGTTGAGTTTATTGAGTATGTCTTTGTAATAAGTTTTAAGACTCTCATCTTGGTTGTTGTTATCGTATTGAGACGCAAAAGAAAAGATTTGATTTTGCAACATCAAGTCTTTCAAGCATTCCAAAGAGCAAGGTTCTGTCTTAATGATTTGCTGGTGCGCTGGGGGCAAAGGGGAAAACAGATAGCTTTTAGCGTTCAAGCTTATCGTGCAAAAAGTTGAAACAATCAGTACAAAGCGTTTGAAAAATCTTTTTCTTAAGGCGTATGGCATTTTTTAATATCTTTTAAACTGAATTTCCTAAAATTTTATTATAGGATATTTAACCCTAACAAGGAGACTTTTTTAAGGCGTGCAAAATTAAACGCGCTTTTGGATACCCAAACCATATAAAATCCCGATTATAGGGACACAGAGCGAGAATCAAACCCCCCCAACTTTAATTTTTCACCCGTCAAAGGATGGTGCATGCTTTCAAGTTTTAATTATCCCCTAGCGCCAATTATAAATATAAGGCCTTAAACTAATGCAATAATCTCTAGTGCTTAATATATCCTTACGCATATCCCCTAATTGCCCGGACAACACTTCTTGCACTTTTCTTAAATTATTAATCTCAGTGTTTTGCGTGCTGATTATTTTTTTTAAGTCCCTTATCTCTTTAATCAAATCCGCATTGGTGATTGCCTTATTAGCTTGCACTGAATCCGCGCTTAAAAAAGCCAACGCTACACACCAACTCGCAACGATTTTTTTCATCACCGCTCTCCTTTTTTATCCTCTCTCAACACTCAGCCACAGCTAAACAAAAGGGATCACCCCTTTTAATGAAAACAAAACTAGAGCTTGAAATTCTCCATTAAGTTAAAGTTCATGTAGCGATAGATCTTGTCTTTTCGACTCTCTAGCTTTTCGCTCACTAAATTCATGTATTCTTCTTTAGTGGGGATTCTCCCTAGTAAAGCGCACGCCGCCCCAAGCTCTGCGCTGCCTAAATACACTTTAGCCCCTCTACCCATACGATTATCAAAATTCCGTGTGGAAGTAGAAAAGACGACCGCATTATCCCTAACCCTCGCTTGATTGCCCATGCACAAGCTGCAACCTGGGACTTCAGTCCTTGCCCCAGCAGCCCCAAAAATCGCATAATAGCCCTCATTAATAAGCTCTTGTTCATCCATTTTACTGGGTGGCACTACCCAAAGACGTGCTTGACTGGGAGGAGCGTTTTTAACGATTTCGCCAAAGGCTCTAAAATGCCCGATATTTGTCATGCAAGAGCCAATAAACACTTCATCAATAGCGTGCGGTCTTTTGCCGGTCGTATCCGCTAAAACTTCGCTCAAAGTAGCGACATCATCAGGGTCATTAGGGCATGCCAAAATAGGCTCAGTGATTTCTGCCACATTAATTTCAATGACAGCAGCGTATTGAGCGTTACTATCTGGCTCTAACAATACCGGATTATCCACCCAAGCTTGCATCGCATCTCGGCGTTTTTTCAAAGTCTCTTTGTCTTCATAGCCACTCGCAATCATTTCATCAATAAGCTTGATATTGGATTTCAAGTATTCAACCATCGGCTCTTTATTCAAACGCACCACGCAAGCAGCCGCACTCCTTTCTGCACTCGCATCGCTTAATTCAAAAGCCTGCTCCATTTTAATATCAGGCAAGCCTTCAATCTCTAAAATACGCCCGTTAAAGACATTGATTTTACCCTTTTTCTCCACCGTGAGTAACCCTTTTTTAATGGCATAATAAGGGATCGCATTCACTAAATCCCTTAAGGTGATCCCGGGATTCATTTCCCCTTTAAAACGCACCAACACGGATTCTGGCATGTTCAATGGCATCGTGCCTGTAACCGCTGCAAAAGCGACTAACCCACTCCCTGCCGGGAAACTAATGCCTAAAGGGAAACGAGTGTGGCTATCCCCCCCTGTGCCTAAAGTGTCAGGCAATCCCATGCGGTTTAGCCATGTATGGATCACGCCATCGCCCGGATGCAACGCCACACCGCCTCTTTGAGTGATAAAGCCAGGCAAGGTCGCATGCAAACTCACATCGCTAGGCTTTGGGTAAGCGGCGGTATGACAAAAACTCTGCAACACAAAAGGCGCATCAAATTTCAAACTTGCTAATTCTTTAACCTCATCTCTGGTCATCGCTCCTGTGGTGTCTTGACTGCCCACGGTGGTAACCTTTGGCTCACAATAAGTCCCAGGTAAGATCCCTTTTACTCCACAAGCATGCCCTACAATTTTTTGGGCTAAAGTGTAGCCTTTAGCGTCGCTTTTAGGAGCGGATGGTTTTTTAAACGCTTCAGATTCGCTCAGCCCTAAAAATTTACGCGCTTTATTGGTCAAACCCCTGCCGATGATTAAAGGGATACGCCCAGAAGCCCTGACTTCATCCAATAAAGTTTCAGGCTCTAGCTTAAAGGCACTAACCACTTTATCGTTCAGCGTGATTTCGCCTTTATAAGGATAGATTTTAATCATATCGCCCTCTTTTAAATCCTTAACATCAGCCACAATGGGTAACGCTCCACTATCTTCACAAGTCGCAAAGAAAATCGGAGCGATCACCCCCCCAATCACAATGCCCCCACTCCTTTTATTAGGCACAAAAGGAATGTCCTTACCAAAATGCCACATGATAGAATTTGTCGCGCTTTTTCTAGAGCTTCCTGTGCCGACCACATCGCCCACATACGCTACAGGAACGCCTTTAGTTTTAATGGATTCAATGCGTTGTTCGTAATTTTCAATCCTGTTTTTTAACATGGCTTTGGCATGTAAAGGAATATCGCTTCGTGTGAAAGCATCGCTCGCTGGGCTTAAATCATCGGTATTGGTTTCGCCATCAATTTTAAACACGCACGCTTCAATGCATTCACTCAAAGGCTCTTTATTCAAAAACCATTCTGCATTCGCCCAAGACTCTAGCACTTCTTTAGCCAAAGGGTTCGTTTTGCTCATTGCGGCGATTTTGTCAAACGATCCATAGACTAAAAGAGTGGTTTTTAAAGCTTTCGCACTCTCTTTAGCGATGTTTTTGTCTTGACTTTCTAATCCCGCAATCAAAGGCTCTACATTATACCCCCCAAGCATCGTGCCTAAAAGAGTGGTCGCTTCTAAAGCACTAATGTGCGGGCATTCTAGTTTTTTTTGAGACAATTTGGCTAAAAATTCCGCTTTCACTTTCGCCCCCTCATCAACCCCAGGGCTTACTCTATGAATGAGTAATTCTTTAGCAAAAGCGGCGTTTGTGGGATCTTTCATCAAAATCTCAACGACGGCTTCCACTTGTTTAGCGTTTAAAGGGAGTGGCGGGATACCTTCACTTTCTCTTTCTGAAACGCTTTTTTTGTAATCTTCTAAAAAATCTTTCATCATTTCTCCTTTTTAAATAGTATTACTCACTAATGCATTGCAAACTACTCCATGATAACAAAACTCTTTTTACTTTTAGTTAAGTTGTAAGAAACTTTAGCTACCATGCGATACAAAAAAGGATTTTAAGTGCGTTTTGGTAAAATTGATTATTTAAACATGCTCCCTTTTGATGTGTTTATCAAATCCTATCCCACCCCTTGTTATTTCAAACAATTTTTACGGCTTAAAAAAACCTACCCTTCCAAACTCAATAAGAGTTTTTTATTCAGGCGTATTGATGCGGGGTTTATTTCTTCTATCGCCGGCTATCCATTCGCTCTCCATTCCTATTCTCTAGGCATTGTCGCTTATAAGGAAGTTTTAAGCGTGCTGGTTGTGGATACAAAAAACGCTTTTGATAAAGAAAGCGCTTCTTCAAACGCCCTCTCTCAAGCGCTAGGGTTAAAGGGCGAAGTGTTAATCGGCAATAAAGCGCTGCAGTTTTACTATTCCAACCCCAAAAAAGATTTTATAGATTTAGCCGCTCTTTGGTATGAAAAAAAACGCTTGCCGTTTGTTTTTGGGCGTTTGTGTTATTACCAAAACAAGGATTTTTACAAGCGCTTGTCTTTAGTTTTCAAACACAAAAAAACAAAAATCCCTTACTACATCCTTAAAGAATCCGCTTTAAAAACCAACTTAAAACGCCAAGACATTCTGAACTACTTGCAAAAAATTTACTACACTTTAGGCAAAAAGGAACAATCAGGTCTTAAAGCGTTCTATCGTGAATTGTTATTCAAACGCATCCAAAAACCCAAGCGTTTTTAGTTATCCGCTTAAGAACAGAGGCTTAAAATTCAGAAAGGGTGTTTTTAAGCAAGATTAGGTTACAATCACAAGTTTTATTAAAGTTTTATTAACTGATTAAGAAGGGATCATGCAAGCAAAGATAAAAAACAAACGGGTTTTGGTGAAATTTTCTGGGGAAGCGTTAGCTGGGGACAACCAGTTTGGGATTGACATTCATGTGTTAGATCACATCGCTAAAGAGATCAAAAGTTTAGTGGAAAACGATATTGAAGTGGGTATTGTGATTGGTGGAGGCAATATCATTAGGGGGGTTAGCGCGGCTCAAGGGGGGATTATCAGGCGCACCAGTGGGGATTATATGGGCATGTTAGCCACCGTGATTAATGCAGTAGCCATGCAAGAAGCTTTAGAGCATATCGGCTTAGACACAAGAGTCCAGAGTGCGATTGAAATCAAAGAGATTTGTGAAAGTTACATTTACAGAAAAGCGATCAGGCATTTAGAAAAGGGTAGGGTGGTGATTTTTGGTGCAGGCACGGGGAATCCGTTTTTCACTACGGATACGGCTGCCACTTTAAGAGCGATTGAAATTGGATCGGATTTGATCATTAAAGCGACTAAAGTGGATGGCATTTACGATAAAGACCCTAACAAGTTTAAAGACGCTAAGAAATTAGACACTTTAAGCTATAACGATGCCTTGATAGGGGATATTGAAGTGATGGATGATACCGCTATTTCTTTAGCTAAAGACAATAAGCTCCCCATTGTGGTGTGTAACATGTTCAAAAAAGGGAATTTATTGCAAGTGATCAAGCACCAACAAGGCGTATTTTCTATGGTAAAATAAGCCCTTTAAAATTTGATAAAACTCAAAATAAAAGGATCAATTTGAAAAAAGAGAGAACAGAGAGTTTAGTCGCTCAAGCCTTAAAAAATATTGGGAACGACCGCTACATGCTAGATAATTTAGTTTTCGCTCGTGTGAAGCAATTAAACGCCGGAGCCAAAACTTTAGTGAATATGGACCCTAAGCGTCATAAATTAGTGGATATTGCCATTAGAGAAATCGCTGAAGGCAAAATTGATATAGACAGGATAGATGAACGAAATTGATAAATCCGTTGATATCGGATTCTTACGGATTCTTGATGTTATCAAAAAAGTTACGACCCCAAAGGGTGGCATTGAAATCTTAAGGACTTTAATTGATTTCACGCCCAAAATTGAAAACGCCCTAAATTTAGCGACAAAAAGCCATAAGGGGCAATACAGAAAAAGCGGCGAGCCTTATATTGTCCATCCTATTTGTGTGGCAAGCTTGGTGGCGTTTTGTGGGGGCGATGAGGCGATGGTGTGTGCTGCGCTTTTGCATGATGTGGTAGAAGACACGCCTTGTAAGATTGAAACGATTGAGCAAGAATTCGGGCAAGATGTGGCTAATTTGGTGGATGCGCTCACTAAAATCACTGAAATCAGGAAAGAAGAGTTAGGAGTAAACTCTCAAGATCCCAGAATGGTGGTTTCAGCGCTCACTTTTAGAAAAATCCTAATTAGCGCGATACAAGATCCAAGAGCCTTAGTGGTAAAGATTAGCGACAGGTTGCACAACATGCTCACCTTAGACGCCTTGCCTCATGACAAGCAAGTGCGTATTTCTAAAGAGACTCTAGCGGTGTATGCCCCCATAGCGAGCCGATTGGGCATGTCTTCAATCAAAAATGAATTAGAAGATAAGAGCTTTTATTATATTTATCCGGAAGAATATAAAAATATCAAGGAATATTTGCATAAAAACAAGCAGTCTTTACTCTTAAAACTCAACGCTTTTGCGAGCAAGTTGGAAAAAAAACTTTTTGATAGCGGGTTTAGCCATTCGGATTTTAAACTCGTTACAAGGGTGAAACGCCCTTATTCTATCCATCTTAAGATGCAACGAAAGGGTGCGGTTAATATTGATGAAATTTTGGACTTGTTAGCCATTAGGATTTTATTGAAAAACCCAATTGATTGCTATAAAGTTTTAGGGATCATCCATTTGAATTTCAAACCCATTGTCTCTCGTTTTAAAGATTACATCGCTTTACCCAAAGAAAATGGCTACAAGACGATACACACGACCATTTTTGATGAATCTTCTGTTTATGAAGTGCAGATCCGCACCTTTGATATGCATATGGGGGCGGAGTATGGTAATTCAGCCCACTGGAAGTATAAAGCTGGAGGCGTGGATAATGAAGATCACCATGAGGGCATGAGGTGGTTGCAAAATTTTAAATACCATGACAGCGATTTGAAAAACGACCCTAAGGAATTTTACGAACTCGCTAAGAACGATTTGTATCGTGAAGACATTGTCGTTTTTTCTCCCCATGGAGACACTTACACCTTACCGGTGGGAGCGATTGCTTTAGATTTTGCTTACATGGTGCATAGCGATTTGGGCGATAAAGCCACGGACGCTTATATCAATAGTAAAAAAGCCTTACTCAATCAAGAATTAAGGAGTGGGGATGTGGTGAAAATCGTTAAAGGCGATAAAATAATACCTCGTTTCATTTGGATGGATCAGCTTAAAACTTCTAAGGCTAAAAACCACCTACGCATCCAAAGGAGAAACCGTTTGAAAGAAATTGACACTAAGAGCATGATTAATATTCTAACGACTTTTTTTGGGCGCTCTGTTTTTGAAGATGTGGCTTTAAAAGATTATAAAAACTTTGAAGAAAAATTAATGGATTGTGGGGTGGAGACCACCTTAACAGAAGCGATGAAAAGCTTTGAAAATTTAGCCAAACTCACTGAAGAAATTGAAAATAAGGTGTTTTCTTTAAAAGAAGATGCGATTTTAGAATACCAGGAGATGAGTTTATGGACTCGAGGTTTGAGGTATTTGGGTTTTAAAACCAGCGTTTTGAATTTTTTAACCCCAAACCGGCAGTGGCAGTGTAAGGAATTAGAACATTTTAGCGTTTGTTCAAGCAACGCTTTGGAAATCAAACAGGTGTTGTTGAATGATTGTTGTTATCCTAAATATGGCGATGAAATCATTGCAATTGTAACGGATTTAAAAGATCCAAAAGCGATTGCACACCATAAATTTTGCAAAAAAGCGATGGCGGAAGTGGGTGCTAAAGTGCCTATGGTTTATATAGAATGGCACAAGCGGGATCGAACGATTTATAAAATGATGTTTTATTTAGGCGAAAAAAAGTCGGTTTTAGCAAGTTTATTGACTTTTTTAAACAGGAATGAATGCAATATTGTGGGCGTGTCTTATTTGGGCTATAAAGACAAGTATTCTAGCCATTGTGAAGTGAGTTTTGAAATAGCTACGGATAAGGCGGATTGGATCAGAGCCTTAATCAATCGCAAATATCAGGATAGGATTGTAGAATTATCCAGTCTGGATGATGCTTATGAATTATAATAAGCCCTAATTAAGGAATGAACATGGAACAAAAAATCAGTATCGCTTTAAAAGAGATCGCTAGAGGCGTTAATGAAATCATTGGATTAGAATATATTGAAAAGCTGGTGAGAAAATATTACGAAACCAATGAACGCTTTATCGTTAAAGCCGGGTTTGATCCTACCGCTCCCGATTTGCATTTAGGGCATACGGTATTGATCCAAAAATTGGCTTTATTGCAGCAATATGGGGCTAGGGTTAAGTTTTTGATTGGGGATTTTACCGCTATGATAGGCGATCCTACAGGGAAAAATGAAACAAGAAAGCCTTTAAACCGGGAGCAAGTCTTAGAAAACGCTAAAACTTATGAAGAGCAAATCTATAAAATTTTAGATCAAAAACACACCGAAGTGTGCTTTAATTCCACTTGGCTTGATGCTTTAGGTGCAAAAGGCATTATAGAATTGTGCGCGAAGTTTTCAGTCGCTAGAATGCTAGAAAGGGACGATTTCACCAAACGCTATAAAGAAAATCGCCCCATTAGCATCGTGGAATTTTTATACCCTTTGTTGCAAGGCTATGATTCAGTAGCGATGGATGCGGATATTGAGCTTGGGGGCAATGATCAAAAGTTTAATTTGCTGGTGGGGCGCTTTTTGCAACGCGCTTATGGCTTGAATAAAGAGCAGTCTATCATTACCATGCCTTTATTAGAGGGGCTTGATGGGGTGCAAAAAATGAGTAAAAGCTTGGGGAATTATGTGGGGATCACTGAAGAGCCTAATGCGATGTTTGGGAAGATCATGAGCGTGAGCGATGATCTCATGTGGCGCTATTACACCCTTTTGAGCGCTAAGACTTTAGAAGAAATTGAAGACTTAAAACATGGTATTTTAAATCAAACCTTGCACCCTAAAGCCGTTAAAGAAGATCTCGCTGGTGAAATCGTGGCTCGTTATTATGATGATGAACAAGCCATCAAGGCTAAAGAGCAATTTTCTAAAGTGTTTAGTGCAAACCTTTTGCCCGAAATTTTATTAGAGAGCGATTTTGATGAGGGGGTTGGGGTTTTAGATGTTCTAAAACAGATTGGCTTTTGCCCATCCACTTCACAAGCCAGGCGTGATATTCAAGGGGGAGGGGTAAAGATTGATCAAGAAGTGGTAAAAGATGAGAATTATCGTTTTGTTAAAGGAAATTATGTTATACAGCTTGGTAAGAAAAGATTTATGAAATTAAATATTAACTAATATTAAGGAAAGAGCTATGGTATCAACACTCAAACCGCTAAAAATCGGTAAGCACACCATAAAATTCCCTATCTTTCAAGGGGGAATGGGTGTGGGGATTAGCTGGGATGAACTAGCTGGAAATGTTGCCAAAGAAGGGGCTTTAGGAGTGATTTCAGCCGTAGGGACTGGTTATTATAAAAACATGCGTTTTGTAGAAAGAATTGTGGCTAAAAAGCCCTTTGAAGCCTTGAATTTTTACTCCAAAAAAGCGTTGAATGAGATTTTTGCAAACGCCAGGAAGATTTGTGGGAACAAGCCTTTAGGAGCGAATATTTTATACGCTATCAATGACTATGGTCGTGTTTTAAGGGACTCTTGTGAAGCAGGAGCAAATATCATTATTACAGGGGCTGGTTTGCCCACCAACATGCCTGAATTCGTTAAGGGTTTTAGCGATGTGGCGCTCATCCCTATTATTTCTTCAGCGAAGGCTTTAAAAATCCTTTGTAGAAGATGGAGCGATCGGTATAAAAGAATCCCGGACGCGTTTATTGTGGAAGGGCCTTTGAGTGGGGGGCATCAGGGCTTTAAATACGAAGATTGTTTCAAAGAAGAATTCCGATTAGAAAACTTAGTGCCTAAAGTCGTGGAAGCTTCTAAAGAATGGGGGGATATCCCTATCATCGCTGCTGGGGGGATTTGGGATAGGAAGGATATAGACACCATGTTAAGTCTTGGAGCGAGCGGGGTGCAAATGGCGACTCGTTTTTTAGGTACGAAAGAATGCGACGCTAAAGTGTATGCCGATCTTTTGCCCACGCTTAACAAAGAAGACATTTTACTCATTAAATCGCCTGTAGGCTATCCGGCTAGGGCTATTAATACTGGGGTGATCAAACGCATTGAAGAGGGTAATGCACCCAAAATCGCATGCGTGAGCAATTGTGTAGCGCCTTGTAACAGGGGTGAAGAGGCTAAAAAGGTGGGCTATTGCATCGCTGATAGCTTGGGGCGCAGTTATTTAGGAAACAGAGAAGAGGGGCTTTATTTTACTGGGGCTAATGGTTATAGAGTGGATAAGATTATCAGCGTGCATGAATTGATTAAAGAGCTTACAGAGGGTTAATTTGTAGTGCTTGTGAGGTTAGGGGTTGTTGCATGTCTTTTTTGGTTGCATTTTGCTTATGCTACAACCCTTAAAATTATCAACATTGTGCCTTTTGGCTCTAGCAGTGTTAAAATCTCGTTCAATCAAGAGGTTAAAAAATTCAAAGAGGTTTCGCTCAAAAATTTTAAGAGTTATTTGGAATTAGAAGCGATCCTAACCATTCCTAAAAAGCACTACCAATTTTCTCAACAATCGTTCATCACGATCGCGCAATTTAGCCCTAAATTAGCGCGAGTGGTCATTAGCTACGCTCCTAAGATGGCTTATGAAGTTAAGTTTCTTAAAAACAAGCTCTATGTTTCTATCGTGGAGAAAAAGCCCTTAGTTAGGCATCAAATGGCACCAAAACCACCCAAACACCATGCGCTGAAACACCAGATTCTAAAACCTGCCCCTAAATTTATTAAAAAAGAGGCTAAAGAGGCTAAAGAGAAAACACCCACTAAGCATGCGCATTCAAAACATGCGCATTCTCAATGGAACGAAAGGAGCGCTAAAAAAGAAATTCCTAAAAAAGAAGCAGAAAATGAGAGTAAGAACCAAGTTTTTATAGCAGAAAAAAAGGATACTTCCATCAAAACCAAGCGCAAAAAACACAAAAAGATCGTTTTAGACGCCGGGCATGGGGGGAAAGATTGCGGGGCGATGAGCGCGAATTTAGTGTGTGAAAAAGACATTGTTTTAGAAGTGGTGAAGTTTTTACATAAAGAGCTTAAAAAAAGAGGTTATAGCGTTTTATTGACAAGGGATAAGGACATTTATATTGATTTAGTGACCCGCACGAAATTAGCCAATAAAAAAAGCGCGGATTTATTCATCTCAGTGCATGCCAATTCCATCCCCAAGCGCTCCACTTCTAACGCTCATGGCATAGAGACTTATTTTTTATCCACCGCAAGGAGCGAAAGGGCTAGAAAAGTGGCTGAGCAAGAAAATAAAGACAATGTGAATTTGATGGATTATTTTTCTAAAAGTTTGTTTTTGAATTCATTAAACACGCAGCGATTGATTGTCTCTAACAAACTGGCGATTGATGTGCAATACGGCATGCTCCAAAGTATCCGCAAAAATTACCCTGATGTGGTGGATGGGGGCGTGAGAGAGGGGCCTTTTTGGGTGTTAGCCGGGGCTTTAATGCCTTCCATTTTAATAGAAATTGGTTATAATTCCCATGCGATAGAATCTAAACGCATCCAAAGCAAACCGTATCAAAAAATCTTGGCTAAGGGCATTGCTGATGGCATTGATAGTTTCTTCAGCAAGAATGATTAGGCAATGATTAGGTTATAGATGAATTTTTATCAAAAAATATACACGCATAAAGTCGTTTTTTCTTCATTGTTTTTTTTGTTGTTTTTGTTCAATGTGGAAACTTTGTTGCTTTCGCATTTCAGCGATGATTTTTCGCAATTGTTTTTTTTGTTTGAAAACCATGTTTATGATCTCATTGTCAAATTAGATTATTTGGGGTTAATGGGCGTTTCTTTAATTTATCTGCGTGTGCTTGTTGTAAAGCCTTTCACTCTCACGCGCCAAAAAGGTGCTTGCGTAGGGATATTATGCCTTTCTTTCTACGCTTGGAATTTTCCTGTTAAAGATTCTTTAATGGCGCTTTATATTTTCTATTTTGTGCTGTTAGCGACTTTATTGTGGCGTTTTTTAGGGGCTAGCATGAGGCAATCTTTCTTGCCCTCTATGAATATTTGCATCGTGTGGGTTTTTGCTTCTTCTTTACAGAGTTTTAGATTTTTAAGCGTGTCTGATTGCGTGGATTTTTCTCTTTTTATACTCGCTCTTATTTTATTGATTTTGGTTTTAATCTACCACAAACGCCTTTTTGGGTTGTATGAATACGCTAACATGCTTATTTTGATCGTGGGGCTTAGCGTGGTGGTGCTATGCTCTGGCATGTTCATTCAAACTAAAGAATACTATGGCATGCGATTGGGTTTTTATTTTTTAGGCTTGTTAGGGTGGCTTTTAGAATATGTGCATAACACTTTAAGGCGCTTGGAACATCAAATTTAAAGCTCTCATCAAGTAAAATCTTAAAGAGGTTTAATGACCTTTTGTTTTTGGCGTTCTTGCTCTAATTTAGCCACTTGAGCAAAGACAATCGCTACGGCTTCAAACAATTCTTCTGGTATAGTAGCGTTTAATTTCACATCTCTATAAAGCTCTCTAGCGAGCGTTTTATTTTCTATAATTTCTATGTCATGCTCTCTAGCGATACCCTTAATCCTAATGGCTAAATAATCCGTGCCTTTAGCCACCACCACCGGCACAGGGTGTTCTTCATCAAATTTGAGAGCGACGGCATAATGGGTAGGGTTAGTGACCACGACATTGGCTTTAGGGATTTCTTGCATCATTTTATTCGTGGCGTTTTTTACCATCATTTGGCGGATTTTGGCTTTGATTTCTGGGTTTCCTTCTTGCTGTTTGTATTCGTCCTTAACTTCTTGTTTAGTCATTTTTAAAGAGTTAGTGTATTGGCGGCGTTTGATCACTAAATCTATAAAAGCCAAGACAAAAAATAAAAATAAAAGCGAAGAAATGAGCAGTAACGCCTTGCTTTTAAACCACAATAACTGGCCTTGCAAATTCAAAAGAGCCGCATGGTTTAATTCCCCTAAAAATAAGGAAAAGATGAAAAACCCTAGAAAAAAAGCTAAAAAAACTTTTAAAGTGATCAAACTCCCATCAAGGAGCTTTTTTAAAGAAAAAAGGTTTTTGACGCCATTGATAGGGTTGATTTTAGAAAATTTAGGTTCAATGACTTTAGGGGCAAAGAGCCAGCCAAATTGCAAGATATTAGATAAAAACGCCACCACCACTAAAATGATTAAAATCGGTAAAAGCAATAAAAAAGTGTCTTTAGCCAATTGGTTAAACAGCTCTTGAACGCTTTCTTTACTAAAATCTAGGGAAAAATCTTTCAATACATGGCGATACATCTCGCTAAAGCCATCCACCCACCATATAAAAAAAACAAAAATACCAAGTAGCCCTGCCAATAACCCTAAAACCCCCACCACTTCCATGCTCTTAGGCACATTGCCTTCTTCTCTGGCTTTTTGGATTTTTTTTGCACTAGGGAGTTCGGTTTTTTCTTCTTCAGCCATTGGCCCTCTTTTTTAAAATTTGAACGGCTAATTCATAGTCTTTTAGGGTGTTCAGGTTTAAAAATTCTTCTTCTTTATCAAAATGGATAGCGGTAGAAGAGGTGTTTTTCACAAGATCGCTAAGGCGGTAATTTTGTGTTTTAAGAGCGTAACTAAGAGCGTTAAGGATATTTTGATGCCATAAAGAAATCAAATAATGTTCTTTTGTAGGGCTTTTAGCATAGACCACGCTAAAATTTTTAATCCCACAAAGAGCCTTGATGCTCTCAAAGGACACTAAAGGCGTATCTATAGGGATAAAAAAAATATAAGGGGTTTGCAGCGTTAAAAAAGCGTTATAAATGCCAAAAAGGGGTGAAAAAAGATCGTTCTCTCTTTCTAAAAGATAGGGAGCGTTTAGTTCATGCGATTTTTTAGCACTGATAATGACTTTTTTGAAAAGTTTTAAAAGGCGTGTGTATTGGTATTCTAAAAGGCTAGCATGCGATATAAAAGGCATGAGAGCTTTATTGATTTGAATGTTATTGATGATAAAACGAGAGCTTTTGCCCCCATCCAGTAAAACGCAAGGAATGTTATCAATGATAGGGTTTTTCAAAAGATTTATCCATGTTTAATGTTGTTAAGTCATTGTTTATTATTTTACACTAAAAGCTTAAATAAAGGGCATAAGGGGTAAAGGGAGTGTTAGTAGATAGTTTTAATAGGGTTATTGACTACCTTACAATAAAGAAGTGGCATTAGTTTTAAGCACTAATGGTTTTTTACTCAAAAAAATGGCTAAGGATTTAAAAAATGTTGGGTTATCGCAAGTGAATGTTTCATTGGATTCTTTAAAAAGCGATAGGGTTTTAAAAATCTCTCAAAAAGATGCTCTTAAAAATACGCTAGAAGGGGTTGAAGAGTCCTTGAAAGCGGGTTTAAAACTCAAATTAAACACGGTTGTGGTAAAAAGCGTTAATGATGATGAAATCTTAGAGCTTTTAGAATATGCAAAAAATCGGCGCATACAAATCCGCTACATTGAATTTATGGAAAATGCACATGCTAAAAGTTTGGTTAAAGGCTTGAAAGAGC
Organism: Helicobacter pylori; assembly: GCF_001653475.1. Taxonomy (NCBI): domain Bacteria; kingdom Pseudomonadati; phylum Campylobacterota; class Epsilonproteobacteria; order Campylobacterales; family Helicobacteraceae; genus Helicobacter; species Helicobacter pylori. The sequence goes on from NZ_CP011487.1 coordinate 548,691, forward strand.
TAGAAATTTTAGATTTGATCGCTCAAAAATATCAAATCATTGATATAGGAAAAACCCAAACAAGGGTCTTCTAAAATCTACACGCTAGAAAATGGCTATCAATTTGGCATTATTGCTCCGCATAGCGATGATTTTTGCCAATCTTGCAATCGTATCCGTTTGGCTTCTGATGGCAAGATTTGCCCATGTTTATACTATCAAGACGCCATAGACGCTAAAGAGGCGATCGTAAATAAGGATATAAAAAATATAAAAAGGCTTTTAAAGCAGTCCATCATCAATAAACCAGAAAAAACATGTGGAATGATAAAAACAACGAAACTCCCACAAGGGCGTTTTACTACATAGAGGGTAGGGAAAATATTGATTATTTTAAACCTTTTTATTAAAAATAAGGCGGTTTGTTTAGGATTTTTGGTTATAGTGGCTAGGATTAAACCATAGGGAGTGTTTTCATGGAAAAAATCCTAGCGTTTTTTAGCTTTTTTATTCCTAGTCTTTCGGGGGGGGGGGGGTTACTTATAAGCCTACCCTAAACCTTTTAGAATCCCCCAAATCTCTCGCTTTTGGATTCAAGTCATGAAAAAAGATCGAGAGAACAAATAACAATACAGCAATATCACAGATGTGGCTATCATGGGTTCAACTAGTGAATAGAGCGTGCTTTATGCCAACACCAATAAGGAGCATTTGGCTATTTTGGACGATAAAACTCTCGGACGAACCTTAGAAGGGATCTCAAAGTATAAAGTTAATCCTAAGTATCAATATCAAAATATCAACCAACAGGTGGGCTATTCTGCGGAAATCAAAGAGAAAGCCCATGTTAATGCGAATAATATCCTTATGAAAAATGGGGAGAGAGTGGTGCAATATGATGATCTTTCTATGGATCAAAAGGCTCAGATTAAAAAGCTTTTCCCAAACTATGCCACGCCTAATAAAAACCATGAAATCGTTGATTATGTTACGGTGGATAGAAACGGGAATGTCATTCCTGACACGATCACATAGAGTAAATTTGTGGGTAAAGACGGCACGGAGTGTTTTGAAAAATTCTTATCTAAAGGTTATGAGAAATATCTAAAAAATGACACAAAGATGAATATTCCTAAGGATTATTTTGGGGATTTTCAAAAAAAGCTGATATTGAGATCAAGAAATTAGAGTCTCAAATCGCTAAACAAAAGGGGCTTAGGGATTTTCAAAAAGCCGATAGTTTAGAGAGAAGACTCCAAAAATGCAAAACAATCAAAGCCAATACAAGACCTGCGAGCATCACTAAAGCAGAGGCGATTGATGCTAGGTTGAACCCAAATCTCTCCACTACCAAAGATGTTGCCAACCTTTCCCATCAAGCAGGAATGAACGCTATGCAAACCGGTGCACTTATAGGTGGTGCTGTCTCATGCGTGACGAATATTTATGAATGTATCGCAAATGGCAAGGATCCTAAAAAAGCGTTAAGGCATACTGCTCTTGCTACCATAAAGGGTGGAACGCTTAGCTATGGCAAAGCATTTTTAAGCTCATCTTTTGGAGGTTTGATGCAAAATAGCTTCAATAAATTCATCCAAAGCCTTGGCAAGAGTCAAATACCTGTGGTGATTGTGAGCGCTTTTATGACAAACATCACGATATTAGGCCGCTATTTTTCTGGAAAGATTGATGGAGCGGAGCTTCTTAAACAGCTTGCGAAAGCTAACACCACTCTTATAAGTGGTGGGGCTATGGCGGCTGCTGGTCAAGCGCTCATCCCCATTCCTGTGGTTGGGGCTTTTATTGGGGGTCTTGTGGGTGCAACGCTTAGCGAAGTTTTTTTTCACACCCTTCTAAAGGCTAATGAAGAGGCTAAATTGGTGCGCCAAAGGCGTATTGAGATTGAAAAAGAATGTCGTGAAATCATCAAGCTCTTAGAGGCGTATCAAAATCAATTTAAGGAGGTGTTTGAGCAATATTTTTGTGAAACTACAAAGTTTTTCAATCAGGGTTTTGACGAGTTTGGGAGAGTGCTTTGCACGGAGGATGCGGATTTGGCCATAGGAGTCAGTAACAAGATCCAACAGGGGCTAGGCCAAAAGCCGTTGTTTAATAATAAGCAAGAATGTTGGGAATTGATTATTAGCAATAAAGACATAAGAATGTGAAGGAGGAATCATGGATAAAAATAGATACGGGTATGTGATTATAGCCAATGCTATAAAATCATTGGAAACGGGTGGTCCTTTCGGTCCAATGGATCGCTCAAAATTCGCACAAGCCCGCTAGAGTGCATGGGATTAAAGAGAGCGTTATTGAAGAGATTATTGATATTATTCAGACAATCAGCTTGATCCATCGCTATGAAGATCGGCTTGATGGGAGCGATCTGGCAAGAAATGAGAAAAAAGCCGTGCGCGCTGAACTCCAAAAGAGCATTGATGAAAATCTAGAAGTTTTTAAAAAAATCACAAACATTTAAAGGAGAAGACATGCCATTACCATTTATTTTAGGAGGGCTAGCCCTAGCGGCAGCAGGATACGGAGTCAAAAAAGGGATTGATGCGCTCGATGCCGATTGCGAAGCTGATGAATTTATCAAAAAGGCGGAGAATTTAAAAGAGGAAGCGGCTAAAAAGGCTGAGTCTGCAGAGTCTGATTGCAAGCGCGCTTTTGCAAGGTTTGGCGGGAAAAAGCTCCATGTTTTAAGCCATACGGTTTCGCACTTCTTGAATCATTTCCACCGATTGAAACGCAGTCGTATCATCATTGAAGGTATCAATATGCAAGACATTCAAGGTCAAGTTTCAGACGCGCTAAAAATCACCAATCAATATAGTGAGGTGGATTTTCTTGACGCTTCTGGTGCGGTTATTGGGAGCGCTATAGGAGGAGTGCTTGCAGCTTATGGAGCATACACTGGGGTGGGCTTGCTTGCTAGCACGGCTGGTGGTGTAGCGATCGCTGAGCTTAGCGGTGTTGCAGCGACAAACGCTACCCTTGCTTGGCTTGGTGGTGGGGCGCTTTCTGTGGGTGGCTTTGGTATGGTTGGGGGTATGGCAGTGCTTGGAGAGCTTGTTGCTGGGCCTGCACTCGCTATTTTAGGAGCTGTGAGCGCTTCTAAAATGGAAGAAAAGCTAGAAAATGCCAAGGCTCACTACGCTCAAGTTGAAGCAGCCGTTAAAAAAGCAGATGTGATGGTTGATAATCTTCAAGCCATTAAGAGAATGGTAAGGCTTTTCACCAGACAGATCACAAAATGCGATGCGCTATTTTTCTCGCTTTCTCAAGACGCTATCGCCACGATGAAAGAGCGCAACTACGATGTTTCGTATTATAGTCAAAAAGAAAAAGATCAACTCTGCGTTATCCTTTCAACTCTCATGACTTTGAGTGCTTTTTTGAAAGTCTCTATCATGGGCAAACACCAAAAGCTCCAAGAGAAGGCAAAAAGGGCTTTGGAGATCATGAAAGGGCAGATGGATGCCCTAGAAAGCACACAAAAAAGCGGGCATTATAATGTGGCTGTGATCCAATCCAAGCAAAAAGCTTTGAAAGATTTAAAAGGATAGGGATCGCTTGGGGGCTTGAAAGATAAGGGATAAAAAGATGAAAGGATCAAAAGAAAGGCTTGATCGTTTCCCTTGCACCTCTTGTTGGCTTTGCTGTAAAAATATCACCGGGATTATTGAGCTCATTGAGTTTGATGCGGGCAATGGGGTGTGCAAGTTTTTGGATTCAGAAACCAATCTGTGCAAGATTTATGAATCCCGCCCGTTGATTTGCAGGGTTGATGAAGCACACAAAAAGCTTTATTCTCATATCCAGCTGAAGGAGTTTTATGCTAAAAACGCAGAGGTTTGTAACGCTTTGCAAGAAGCAAATCATATGGATAAGAGCTTTAGGGTTATTCTTAAGAAATAATTTAGAATTTATTGTTCCACAAACACTGCATCAACCAAGTCTTCTATAAAGCGTTCTTCATCAAAAGCGATCAAATCGTCTTCTTTTTCGCCCATTCCTAAATAAAGAATGGGTAATTTCAACTCATACAGCACGCTTAAAATCGCTCCGCCTTTAGAAGTGCCATCAAGCTTAGTCATAATCACGCCGTCTAACGCCAAAGTCTCATGGAAAATCTTGGCTTGAGTGAGCCCAGAACTCCCTTGCGTGCCGTCTAAAATAAGGAATTTATAAAAGGGGGCGTCTTTTAAAACTTTAGAGCAGGTGCGCGCGATTTTAGAAAGCTCGTTTTTAAGGTTGGTCTGGTTGTGTAACCTCCCGGCGGTGTCTATAAAAACTTCATCTATATTTTTAGCGATTGCGCTTTCTATGGTGTTATAAGCTAGAGAGCTTGGATCGCTCCCTTCTTTAGCGCTAATGACTTGAATGTTAAGCTTTTCGCCCCACAATTGGAGCTGTTTGACTGCGGCCGCTCTAAAAGTATCGCCTGCCCCTAAAAGCGCTTTTTTATGCTGTTTTAAAGAGAGTTTGGCTAATTTAGCGATCGTTGTGGTTTTACCCGCCCCATTAACCCCCACGATCAAATGCACTAAGGGTTTTGTGGTGATAGTTTTTAGGCGGGTTTTATCATAATAGCTTTCCCCGCGCACAAAACGCAACAAAGCGACTTCTAATTGCTTGGGCGTAACTAAATCGCCTAAATGCTTTAACAAGCTCTCTATCAAATCGTATTGGATGTCAAAGCCAATCAAAATTTCTTCTAATTCCTCTTTAGGAACGCTTTGGCGCTTTTTTTCTTTAGCCTCTCCACCCTTAATTTTATTGACAATTTTTTTGAAAAAATTAAACATGGTTTTTTAATCCTTTAAATTAGAAATATCAAATTGGAGCATTTCTGCTGGCACGATCCCCTGATACATTTTGATCAATTGGTGTTTGTGGTATAAGAGCATGCTGAAAGAATGGTTTAAAGCGTCATGGTTTAAATGATCAAAAAGAGCGCTATCTTTAGGGTTTAAAATCATAAAATCAGCTTGAGAACGCGAGCTAAAGTCTTTGATTTCATCGCTTGAATAGGGTTTATTGAGTAAAATAAGCACCCTCAAACGATCTTTAAAAGTTTTTTTTAAGATGTTAAAGGTGGGGGCGTAATCTTTTAAAGAATTATCTAAAGCGCTTAAAATCAATAGGGTAGGGGTGTTGGAATTTGGGCTGATATTTAGAGAATCTAAATCGCCCGTAATCGTGTATTCTTGGTTATTTGAATCCATAGCGGTGTAGGTTTTAGGGCTATCTTGTTGGGTGGTATTGTTTTGAGAATCTTGAGATTTTTGAGAATTTTTACAAGCGCTAAAACCCAACAAAACGATAAAAACCAGTGCGATAAAACGCAAAAAATAAGCCTTAATTCTCATTATAAACACATCCTTAAGAATAATAAAATGCTAACTAATAACCTAAAATTATACTATAATGTAAGTCTAAAATTTAAGGATTATAACCATTAAAACGATTTTTAGAGATTTTTGTAAAGAACGCTTGAAAAGGGCTAAACCAACCAAATATAAAGCAGTCAGGGATAAATTGGCTTGCAAGCTTTTATTTTGGAAACTCAAAGATTATCAAAATATTTTATTGTATAGCCCATTAGGGCATGAGCTTGACATTAGGTCTTTGATTTTGAAGTTAAGGCAAGAAAATAAGTGTGTGTGGTTGCCTAAAAGCATCAAAAAAGGCGCTAATTTTTCTAAAGAGGGTTTCACTATCGCACCCTTTAGGTTGCCCTTAAAGCGTTTGGGGTGGTTTGATGAACCGAGTTTGTCGCGCCATTATAAGCGGGAATTAGATTGTATTGTCGTGCCGATTTTAGGAATGGATACAAGCTTTAGGCGCGTGGGTTTTGGGCTAGGCATGTATGATAGGAGTTTGCCAAAATTGCTCAAAAGGCAACTAAAACGCCCCTTAATCGTGTTTGTGAGTAGGGAGTTAGCGGTAGCTAATGGTGTTCTTACAGACGCCTATGACATTGAAGCGGATCTTTATATGAATGCTCGTATCGTTATGAAGAATAACAAAAGGAAACATTATGAGCAGCGGGTTAATTTACATTTCATTAGAAGTCTTGGTAGCGTGTTTGATTACCGCTCTAGTCACATATTATGTGATGAAAAGGATCTATTACGCTAGAGGGCAAGCCGTTTTAAAAAACGCTTCAGCTAAAGCCAAATTGATGGAGTTTCAAGCGAAATCTTTTATAGAAGCTGAAGAGATGCGCATGAAAAGCCAAGAATGCAAATTGCAACAGCAATATGAAAACAAGAACTTGCAACTCCAAATTCATTTTGACAAAAAAGAAGTGCATTTGAAGCATTTAGAAGCGCAGCACAAAGAATTTGTAAGAGATGAAAAACGCTATTTAGAAAAAGAAAAACAAGAGCTTGAAAAAGAACGCCAAATTTTAGAACAAGAGAAGGAAAATTTTGAAAAACAGCGCGCTGTTTGCAAAGAAGCTCAAGCCAAAGCGCTAGATGCGATGCTCAATTACATGGCTTATACCAAAGATGAAATTAAAAGCATGATTTTAGAGCAATTAGAAGAAGAATTAGAAGTGCAAAAAAGCGCGTTAATCAGGCGTTATGAAAAAGAAGCCAAAGAAGAGGGCAAGAAAAAATCGTATGCCATTTTAGCGGAAGCGACAGCCTGTTTTGCGGGTAATTATGCGACAGAGAATTTAACAACTCGTATTGCTTTGCCTTGCTCAGATTATATCGGTCGTGTGATAGGCAAAGACGGGAAAAATATTGAGGCGTTTAAAAAAGTCAGCGGAGTGGATATAGAATTTAGCGAAGATAGCAGCGAATTGTGTTTGTCCAGTTTCAATCTTTATCGGCGTGAAGTAGCGAGCGAGACGCTTAAAATTTTAATAGAAGACGGCCGTATCCAGCCTAATAGGATTGAAGAGGTTTATCATAGAGTCGCGCGCAACATGGAAAAAGAATTGCTTTCTGAAGGGGAGAGCGTGGTGTTAGAATTAGAGCTTGGGGCTATGGAAGATGAACTTAAAATTTTAATAGGCAAAATGCGTTATCGCTCTAGTTTTGGGCAAAACGCCTTACAACATTCTAAAGAAGTCGCTCTTTTAGCCGGCTTGATTGCAGAACAGCTTGGGGGGGATAAAAAGCTCGCCAGAAGAGCCGGTATTTTGCATGATATTGGTAAAGCGCTCACCCAAGAGCTTGGGAGAGACCATGTGAATTTAGGGGTTGAAGTGTGCAAGCGCCATAAAGAAGACCCGGTTGTGATTAATGCGATTTATGCCCACCATGGGCATGAAGAGATCATGAGCGTAGAGTGCGCGAGCGTGTGTGCGGCTGATGCGCTTTCAGCAGGGCGTCCTGGGGCTAGAAGAAAGAGCGATGAAGAATACGCTAAACGCATGCAAACTTTAGAAGAGATCGCGCTAGAATTTGATGGGGTGGAAAAAGCGTATGCGATGGAGAGCGGGCGAGAATTAAGAGTGATAGTCAAATCTAGCCAAGTCAGGGACAATCAAATGCCTATTATTGCCAGAAAGATCGCTAAAAAGATAGAAGAGAGTGCTCAGTATGTGGGCGAAGTGGGCGTGCAAGTGGTGCGAGAAAGCCGTTTCAAAACGACCGCTACGCTCAAGCAATAATCAAGCTTTTTTCCCGCACCTTTTCCAAACGCCTTTAGAAAAAACTTTATAATAGATGAATGAGCGCAAAAAAGTTTCTGATGCGATCACTACAAAAATAAATTCCACCTTAAAATGATAAATTAAAAGCAAGTAAATGGGCATGATCCTTAACCCCCATAAGCTTAGGGTGTTAATATATAGTGAGACTTTAGAAATGCCAGCCCCTCTAAAAACTCCATCTAGCACAAAATACCCAATTAAGGGAGCTTGAGAGAGACCCACAGCGATCAAATAAGATCGCGCCACTTCCAAAACTTCTTCATCTTGAGAAAAAAGGCTCGCAAATTCTTTAGCAAATAAGACTAAAACAATCCCTAAAACCCCCATTAAACCCATAGAGATTTTTAAAATCAAATGCGCGTATTCTGTGGCGATCTTTGGCTTGTTCGCTCCCAAATTTTGCCCTGTTAAAACCATCGCTGCGATCATAAACCCAAATCCGGGCATAAACGAAAAGGTTTCAACTCTAATACCTATTTGCATGCCCGCTAACACTTTATCCCCATAGCTCGCTACAAATTTGGATAAGAGTATTAAAGAAAATAAGCTCAATAAGCGCTCAAACCCGGCCGGCCAACCCACTCTAAACATGGTTTTTAAAAAAGAAAAATTAAAGGTTATTTTGAATTTTAAAGGGATTTTTTTGATTTGTATCCAAACGCCAAGCACGAGTAATTCCCAATAAGAGACAATCACATTCGCTAAAGCAGAGCCTACAATCCCCATTTCTTTAAAACCAAAATCCCCAAAAATCAAGGCTTGATTCAAGAAAATGCATGTAATGACCATGATGATTTTGACAATAAAGGGAGTTAGGGTGTCTGAAAAGCTAGCGAGCGCTGAAACTAAAACATTTTTTAAAAAAATACTCGGTAGCGCGATAACTAAGACTTCTAAATAATCTTGTGTCAATTGGCGCGAAGGATCTTGCAATTGCATCCAATTTAAAAAAGGCTCAATCAAAAAATAAGAAACAAACAGCACACCCAAACAGATCGCAAACGCTCCTATAAAAATACTTGAAAAAGCGTGATTGATTTGAGTAAAATCCCTAGCTCCCACAAGCCTGGAAAGAATGGCATTAGTGCCGGTGTATAAAATCGTATTGATACCATAAAAAAGCATCAAAAATTGCAAACCCACCCCTAGAGCCACAATGTGATGGTGCGAAATCTTGCCTACAAAAAAAACCGAGAGTGCAACCACTAGCACATCTAAAAAGGCATTGACCCCAGAAGGTAAGGCTAAAGAAAAAATTTTCTTAACTTGATAGATTAGCCTAATAGTAACGCTCCAACCACTCCAAAAACAATCAAAGGGAGGTTATAGACTAAAAAAGTCGGCACGCATGTGTCATAGATATGATTGTGTTGGTTGTCTGCGTTAAGCCCGCAAGTGGGTCCCATGGTGCTATCGCTAGCCGGTGAGCCTGCATCGCCTAAAGCTGCGGCTATGCCGATGAGTAAAATCGTAGATTCTGCGCTAAAACCTAATTTCGTGCATAAAGGGACATAAAACACAGCGATGATAGGAATAGTGCCAAAAGAAGTCCCTATCCCCATGGTGATAAAAAGCCCTACAACAAGCATTAAAAAAGCCCCTAAAAGCTTCCCTTGGATTACGCTTGTGATCGCATTCACTAAGCCCTCTATCGCATGCACTTTTTGCAACACTTCTCCAAACCCGCTAGCCACTAACATCACAAAAGCGATAAACGCCATCATTTTCACGCTATCATCCATAAGCGAGTCTGTTTCTTTAAACTTAATGCCACGACCCAGTAAGATGATCGCTAACGCTAAAAAGGCGGCTAAGGGCATAGAATCGGTGGCTAATTGGATCGCAAACGCCACGATAATCCCTATAAAAGTCAAATAGTCATGGTAGTTTAATTGGAGCGAATCGTAACTTTCTATATTAAAAGATTTTTCTTTGTAGTGTCTGGGTTTTTTGTATAGCGTTAATACGGCAACAAGCAGCCCAACAACCATCGCTAACCCTGCTATCCACATCACTCCTGTGATTTGCGCTAGGGTAGCGCTAACGCCATTAGCTTTTAATTGCTCTAAAATGGTGGTTTGAAAAATCAAGCCAAACCCTACAGGAAGCACCAAGTAGGGGGCTTGCAAGCCAAAGGTTAAAGCGCAAGCGACCGCTCTTCTATCCAATTCCAGCCGGTTCATTAAATGCAAAAGAGGGGGGATTAAAATAGGGATAAAAGCGATATGCACCGGCACTAAATTTTGCGAAAAACATGCGATGAAAGCGATCAAAAAGCAAAAAGTGGATCGCTTGTAATTCATTAAGCCTATTAATTTACTCAAAGCGACTTTAATGAGATTGCTTTTAGCGATCGCTACCGCTAAAGCCCCTAAAAGGATGTAGCTTAAAGCGATGTTTAAATTGCCTTTCATGCCATCTATCATTGCATTAAAACTCTCCGTGATCCCAAGCCCTCCCATAAGTCCTGCTATGAGAGTCGCGCTAATCATAGAAAGCATGACATTGAGCCTTAAAAGGCTAAGAACGCACATGCAAATGATAGCCACAAAGGCAGGATTGCTCCATATAGAGCTATTTTCTAGCATTTTTGCTCCTTGTTAAAATAAAAATACCGTGCAAAAATGATAGAATTTTTGCACTTGTTTAGTGCAAAAAACCGCATCTACCATGTTTAATCCTTTCTATAACCTTAATTTCTAATTTTAAATTGACTGATTAAATATAGCGTTTCAACAAATCGTTATAAAAATCAATGCGTCTGTCTCTCAAAAACGGCCACATTCGGCGCACTTCTTCGGTGCGTTCTAAATCAATTTCCGCATACAAAATTTCTTCTTTATCGCTCGCTTTAGCTAAAAATTCGCCCAAAGCCCCCACCACAAAACTAGAGCCAAAAAAAGTAATGCCCCCCTTAATCACGCCGCTGGGATCTAACTCTACGCCCACTCTGTTAGTCGCAATCAAAGGCAAGCCATTAGCGATCGCATGCCCTCTTTGGATAGTCTCCCATGCGTTTTGCTGACGCTTTTTTTCTTCATTAGAGTCTTCTTCTAAAAACCCTATCGCGCTAGGATAGATTAAAATTTCTGCCCCTTTTAAAGCCATAATTCTTGCTGCTTCAGGATACCATTGATCCCAACACACCATAAGCCCTAATTTGCCCACGCTTGTAACAATAGGCTCAAAGCCCAAATCCCCCGGCGTGAAATAAAATTTTTCATAAAACCCTGGGTCATCAGGAATGTGCATTTTGCGATACACTCCAGCGATTGATCCATCTTTTTCAAACACGACAGCACTATTGTGATACAACCCTTTAGTGCGCTTTTCAAATAAAGAAGCAATCAACACCACTTGAAATTTTTGAGCTAAAGCGCTAAAAAAAGCCTTATCTTCTTCAAAATATTCGCCCAAATCAAAAAATTTAGGGTTTTCGCTCTGGCAAAAATAACTATAAGGGTTTAATTCTTGCAACACCACTAAATTGGTTTTAGGGTGTTTTTTTAGCGCTTGTTCAAGCAAGTTCGCTGTATGCTCTATGGTTTTTTTTCTAGAGCCGCAATAGGCATGCTGGAGGACGCTCGTGCAAATCATTTTTCACTCTTCTTCATAATCAGAGTTAAAGTCTTCATAATCGTCATCATCATAGACATTCTTATAATCCCCATACTCTTCATATTCTTCTTCAAAGCCCTCTAATTCTTCTTCTCCAAAATCTTCCAATTCGTCTTCGTAATCTTTCATTCCACTTCCTTTTATTGTTGGTAATACCTTATTTGATAATGTCTTGCACGACTTCACTCGCTATTTGCAAACCAAAACTCGCCGTAACCGCATTAAAACTCCCAAGCTCTATGCAATGCGGAACTTCAGGGCTAAAAACCACTTTAAAATCCCCTTTAAAACGGCGTTTTTTTAAAAAATCCCTAAATTTACGCCCGAATTTATCGCCATAGCTTTCCCAAACGCTCCCCACTTGGATGTGTTTAGGGTTCAAGCGTTTCGCACTCCCCATAGAGCTGATGAATTTCCCATAAGCGAAATTTTGACACTTTATCGCTAAGCTCGTTTTAATAGGCAAATCGTCCATGCAATCTAAAATGTAATCATAATCTCTAAAATTAAATGAATTTAAAAACGCTTCATCTACATGCAAATTCAAAGCTTGAATGCCCTTATAGAGATCTTGCAACACCAACACTTTAGATTCTCCTATCCTTTCTGATCCGATTTGGCGGTTTTGATTGGTAACATCAAACACATCTTTATCAATGATAGTGATTTGCCCTATCCCTACACGATACAAAGCGTCTAGCGCAAAGCCCCCAACACCACCAACGCCACAGATTAAAACCCTTTGTCGGCCGATTTTTTTAAAATCGTTTTTAAACAACCACCTTATGCGCGTGAATCTATCTATGGGTTCAGACAACCTTTAGCCTTCAATAAAAATAGTGCTTTTATTGTATCGTAGTTTAAAAAATCTTAAGACAAAAATTTTTGAATCTTCTTAGCCTTATGCATTTGCGATTGCAGTTCTTCTTTTTCTTTTTCTAATAATTCAATGCTTTGGGCGATCATTTCCTTAAGGCTTAAAAGCGTGTCTAAATCCAGGCTTTTTATTTGCTCTAAAGAAAGGCACTCTATCAATGAAAAGGCCTGCTTAGAATCTTTTTTAATGAGAGCGATTTTAAAGGAATCTAATAACATGTTAGGTGAGTTCATCCGAATGGATTTCCCTCCATGCTTCTAACAACCCCCTAGCCACATTCAACACCAAATCAATCTTACTCGCATCATTTTCCACATTGGCCTGCGTTAAAACTTTGATTTGATGGGTGTATAAGCCGGTAAGATACACCGCCACTTCCCCCCCTTTTTCATAATCTAAAATATTCAACAATTCCGTGAAAATATCCGTAACCCTGTTAATATAATAAATCTTTTTTTCAATGTCTTCATTTTCAATACAGCGTTTGGCTTGTGAAGAAAATCTTAAAATCCCTTCATAAAGCATTTCAATGAGTTTTGCCGGGGATTCCACACTCACTCGGTTATGCTGGTAGACTTGATAAGCGTTAGCGTATTGCATAATATTCCTTTAACCTTTAAAATTGATAACTTTCTGTTTTTTTAATTCTTTTTAGCCGCCGCTTGATCGATCATCATTTGCACGGAATTGAATTTTTGATTGGCTTTAGAAATTTGGCTATCATAAGCCGCAAAGCGTTCCGCCATGATGTTGTAGCGGGTTTTTAAAAGCTCTTGAGCGTTTTCTTTGTCTTTGGTTAGGCTTTTAGCGTCTCTGTCTAGGGAATCTTCATAAATCTTTAATTTAGCGTTCCCTCCATCTATGAGATTAGCGATGACTTGATTGAATTTAGAAAAAATACCCTCTTGGTGGATTTCTCTACCCCCCATATCCTTGCTATCGCTCCCATAGAAAAAATCTTGAGTCGCTTTAGGATTAGAATTTAGCGCGCTACTCAATTTAGCCTCATTTAAACTCATCACGCCTTTATCGTCTAAGCTAAGCCCGTATTTCATCAAGCTTTCTACCCCATTATCCGTATGCACGCTATAAGAAAACACATTATTAAGAGAAGATCGAATCGCGCGAATATCGCCCACGCCGTTAAAAATCCCAGCGATTTTAGTGTCAGCGTCATAACGGGTGTCTTCGTCTAGTTTAGGGATAAGCTCATTATAGGCTTTGACAAATTCAGTAAGGCTGTCTATAACGGCTTGATTGTCTCTGCTCACGCTGATAATGGCAGGTTTATTAGGCTCTGTGGTTTGCTCTAAAGTGATATTAACCCCGCTAATCACATCATTGACCTCATTAGTGGGGCGTGTGATGCTCACTCCATTATAAGTGAATTGCGAATCGCTCGCTTTTTGTAAATTTTTAGACATAAAAAGCGTGTCTTGTGAAGCTTCATAAGATTGCACCATGCCAGCACTCAAACCCAAATCCTTCAAACTAGCCTTGCCTAAAGCGTCCTCGCCCTTAATCGTTAGCATCCCGGTTTTAGAATTGATCACAAGCTTGCCTTCGGCGTTCTTAAACGCATTCAAGCCTTCTTTAGCGTTAATCGCTTGAACGATAGCGTCTGTGTTTTCTTCGCTTGTGTTGCTCTCTTTGGTTAAAGCGTTCAAATCCAGTTTTTGGCCATTCAAGCTAACCACCCCTTCTAATTTACCCTCTTTTATTGTGCGAGAGCTTTTTAATAAATCGCTTTCTTGGGTGGTGGTTTGCAAAAACCCAAGCTCTTTAGCCTTACTCCCTTTAACTTCAATGTTTCCCCCACGCCTGTCATTAATGATTAAAGAATCCCCTCCATGAAGAGTGTCTATAGAAATATCCCCATTAGCGATCAAATCTTTAAAATTAGGGTCATTTTCTAAAGCCTGCTCTATCGCTTTTTGGATCGCTGTGTTTTTTTGTTTGATAGAAGCGCTTTCAGGGAGTTCTAGCATAATGGGGACTTCATGCATGCTCCCATCAGCCCCCTTTAAATTCAAACTCACTTCACTTTTTCCGCTCCCATCAACCCCCAAAGAAAGGGCGTTTTTGTTAGTGAGCGTGGATTGGAGGTGTGATCCAAAATAGATGCGGTTGTCTTCACCGGTGTTTTTGGTATTCACCATTAATTGGTAGGGGTCATTCCCTCCTGTTTTCATCACAATGCCCATCACTTCGCCATTGGTAGCGTCCGTGATGCTTTGAGCCACATCGCCTAAAGTCATTCCTGCTTTAATATTAACGGCGTAATCCTTGTTTTGCGTGTAAAACTTGAGCGTGGTATCCACTTGGCTAAAAATATCGTCTCTTGAAGAAAATTTCGCCCCCAATTCGTTAATGTCGCCTTGCGCTAAATTTTGCACATCCACTTTAATATCTTGAATAGGCACGCCAGCCCCCACGCTCGCGCTCAACGCATCGCCTGTAACATTGCTTTTCCTGCTGATATAAGTGGAATAATCTGAAAGCGTTTTAACCGGGCCTTTTAGAGAGGAAAGGAGCGTTTTAATTTCTACAAGGGCTTTTTGTTTTTCAACATTTTGTTCCATTTTCTTGTCTAAAGGGGCGATTAACGCTTTTTCATCGGCATCCTTAAGCTTGTCAATCACATCGTAATTCAAAACCTTACTGCCAAGCCCTAATGAGCTTAATGAACCTATTGCCATGTTTTACCTCTAAACTTTCAAAACTTTTGATTAGCCTTTTTTATCAAAGATAATGCCTATCACATCGCGCATTCTTTGCATAAGCTCCACGGCTTCTTTAGAGGGTATTTCTCTTAGCACCTTATCCCCATTAGCGTCTTTAACTGAAACCACTAACCCTTTGATCGTATCGTTATAACTAAAATTAATATCCGTGCCAATACGCTTCATTTCTTCATTCAGACGCTCGCTCAATAATTCTAGCTTGGGTTTGTATTGATCAGGGTCTATCGTTGTTTTAGATTCATCAATAGTGTTTATAGTATTTGTGCGACTGATCTCTTTTGTAGGGGTTGTTTGAACGCTTGTGTGAGATGTGGGAATCCCAATCCCTTGAACTTCATTGACCATAAAAACCTCCAAATTTTTCCATGCCTACAAGTATAATTATTTATTTTGTTTGCATAAACTCTTTAGCCAATATCGGCAATAAAAATGATTTGTTAAATCTTAATTGCGCACGATGAGTTCTAAGGGGTTAATGTGTTTTTCTTTCATGGTCACTTCAAAGCCCAAGCGTTGATCAATGCGCCCTAAAACATAGCCTTTTTGGATCCGCATGCCGCTTTTAATGGTGGGGGCGATTTTATCCAATTGAGAATAAATCGTGCGGATGCCATTTTTATGCTCAATGATAACGACTTTTTTAAGCATGTTGATTTCTTTAGCGAACACGATTTTCCCGTCTAAAACATTACGCACCAAAGCGTTTGGGGTTTTTGACACTAGTGTAATAGACTCGCTAAAAATTTTTAAATTATAAACCGGATCAATATAAGGGCCAAATTTTTGCACCACTTCATAATCGTTCAAAGGGGCGATCGTTTTTGGTCCGTTATAGCTCGTGGTGTTGATATTTTGATAAGAGCTCGCTACTTGTTTGACTTCTAAGGCTTGAGAAGATTTTTTCAAACTGACTTTTTCTTCATTTTCTCTATTTTGTTTGATGATATTTAAGCGTTTTAAAAGAGCGTTTAAATTCTGGCGTTCTTTTTCTAAAAGGGTTAATCGTTGGTTATAGATCGCATAATCTTTTTGCATGCTCAAAATGAGCTTATCTTGTTCGGTTTGCAAGGATTTTAAGGTTGCTTCACGAGTTTTTTGCTCATCTATGACAGATGAGATTTTTTGAATGCTGCTTCTAACTTTTAAAGCTTGCGCGTTGAGATCCTTTTCTTCTTGGCTCAATTGCGACATTTTAGACAGAGTGCTTTGGTGCAAGTTTTCAAACGCTACTTGTAAAATAACATCATTAGAAGAGGCTAAATTCTGCCCCTTTAGGGCTTGTGAAAAAAGGAAATCCTGTAAAAGCGTATCAAACACCCTCTTTTGTAAAAATGATCGCTGTTTTTGCAAATGATCTAAAGACTTGCGGTAGTTGGTTAGGACTTTTTCTTGCGCCAAACTTTCGTTACGATTTTTTTCAAGACTCTTTTTTAAGGCGGCCATTTGGCGCTCAATCTCAGCTTTTTGAAGCTCTTTAGAGCGGATCGCTTCGCCTAAAGAACTCAAACGGCTGTTCAATTGGTTTTTTTCTTCATGGGTTTTTTTCAAAAGGGTTTCTTTATGTTGAATATCTTTAGCAATATCGCTCACTTTTTGCGTGTTAGCTGATAGTAAGGCGGCTAATAAAAACACCCCTAATTTATGCATGTCTAGTCCTCCAAGCTACAAGTAAAACAGAAACACATGAGACTACAAGGCTAAAAAGCAGTCCCCATAAAAAATGGTTTAAAACAAACGCGCCTCCTATAATACCCAAAGTATCCATCGTTTTTTCAAAACCTTTTTGCGAAGTGATATAGAGCATGAGCATGGGGGCTAAAAAACTAGCGATTAAAGAATCCACTAAAGCTATTTTATACAAAAACCCATTTTTAAAAGACACCGAAGCCCCTAATAAATCCATGATCTCTAACCTCTCATGGTATTGATAGATCCAGATGCGGACTTGCTTAAACATCAATAAAACCGATAAGACAAAGACCACTAATGCAAAGATATAAATCGTGGCTTTAATAAAACTCAAGAGATCATACACTTGCATGTAAGTTTTGGCAAAGACTTCAACTTTTTGAACGCCAGGGATTTTGAGCAATTTTTCTTTAATGTTTTCTAAACGCTCTTGAGTAGGGAATGTAGAAAGTTGTAAAGAATAAAAAAAGGGTAAATTTTTTCTTAATTCCTTAAGCCCATCTGTGCCTAAAGTTTTTTGAAGAGGTCCTAAAGAATAATTAGGATCAATTTCTTTTAACGCCATGATTTCACTAAAATTTTGACGCAACAATTCCAATCCTAATTTTTGTGCACTAGCCAACACAACCGAATAATCTTCAATCAATTTTTTTTCTTTCTGTTCTATCGCTTGATTGATAAACAACACGCACTCCAAGCTAAACAATAACGCTACTAGGGGAATGATAAAGGCTAAATGCTTTTTAAGAGTATTCATAAACTTCCCCATCTTCTATATAAAATTTTCGGTGATAAGTGCTAAAATTTTTAGGGAATTTGTGCGTAACCACCACGATCGTAGCGTTTAATTGCGTGTTCATACCCCTTAACAAGCTCCAGATTTTATCGCTAGAATAATCGTCTAAATTCCCGGTAGGCTCATCGGCTAAAATGAGTTCAGGGCAGTTCGCCATAGCCCTAGCCATAGCCACTCGCTGTTGTTCGCCTCCGCTGAGTTCTTTGGGGTAGCGGTTAGCCTTATGGCGTAAATCAATATGCCCTAAAAGTTTTTCTAGCTGCAAATGGCATTCTTCTTTTTTGATTCCACAAATCACCATCGGTAGTTTGATGTTTTGCTCAATCGTGTAATCTTGGATCAATTTATAATCTTGGAAAACCACGCCAATGTTTTTGCGCAAATCTAAAATCGTTGATTTTGAAGCGTTATTCATGTTGATATTGCAAACTTCTAATTTACCGCTAAAAAGTTTTAAATCCCCATAGAACGAACGCAAAAGCGTGCTTTTACCGCTCCCGCTAGGCCCTGAAATGAACACAAAATCCTTCCGCTTGATGCGTAAATTAGCATGCTTAATGACCGGTTCGTTTTGCTGGTATTGCAAGCACAGATTATTCGCTGCGATGATCACACTCATCAAATTCCCTTTTGGCTTAGGATATTTTGAAGCAAAAGATGCGCTTTGTGGTTGTTTAAGGTTTTTAAGGGGCTTTTATTGAGATAAAAAATCTGATTTTTTGTTAATAAAACAAACAAACGCACAGGCCAATCAAAATCCCCCATACTCAATTCCACTAAAAAATCCCCCTTATTCTCATAAATATTACAAACATGCACAAAATACCCCTCTTGGATGATTTTTGGGGTTTTTAAAATCGTTCCAACGCTCTTTTCACTGATTGTTATTGTATTAAAAGAAAAATCAAATGCATGGTTATCAAAAGGGGTTTCATCCAATTCTAAAGAATAAATTCTTAAATCATAAATATCTTTTTTGAGTTTATTCCAACGCGCTTCATACTTGCTGACAACCGGTATTTGAGCGTTTTTTTTGATTTCTATCTCGCATTTAAAGTTTTTTAGGGCTAATTTTAAGCTGTCTTCAAAATAAAGGCTATCATCGGTTCGTAATTCCAAAAACCCTTTAGGCTTTAAAACCCTTAAAGCTTCGTTTAAAAACTTTTCGCTTAGCACCCGACGGTGTTTTTTTCCATTCCATGGCACAGGGAAATGCACAAAAATTTTCTCGCACTTGTGATTTGGCATGCTCTCTAAAACCAAACGGCCATCGCCTTGCAAGATGCGCAGATTTTTTAAATCCAACAACTCAATTTGCTTTAACGCTTGCGCGATAGACGGGGTGTGAATCTCTATCCCTAAGCATGTTTTAGTGGGGTTGTTTTTGGCTAATTCTATCAAATGCCTACCACTCCCAAAACCAATTTCGGCTAAAATAGGGGTCTGATTTTTTTGGATAAAGTCTTCAAAAGCTTCTAAATCAAGGGCTTTTTTTCCGCTCGCATGTTTAGAATTTTCTTGCAAATTATGCAAAATGACTTCAAAAGATTGCGAATAAATCCTTAAAGCTTGTTTTAAAATCTCTCTTTTTAAGGGCGTTGCCTTTTCGCTTTTGATTAAAAAATCATTCGCTCGCCTGATTTTTTGCAATAAAAAAACGTGATCCTTAAAACTCGCATACACACAGCTTTTAGTGGGGTGTTTTAAGCTTAAAAATTCCCTATGAAAACAAAAATCCCCCTCAATTAAGGGGTATTCTAAAGGTTTAAAATCCAGCTTGGCTAAAAAATGGGGCATTAAAACCCTTTTAGCGCTCTAAAAACAAACGCACTTCTTTGCTTGGGTGCGACTCTAAACCATCTTTATCCACGCTCACCACTTGATAGCGATAAGCCACGCCCACTTTCATGTCCTTATCCACGAATTGGTTTTGCGTGATATTCCCAAAGCGCAAAGGGGTTTTTGAAGTGCCTTCAAAGCGATACACCGCATAAGTGGCTATTTTAGCGCTTGGGTTATTTTCCCATTGGATGAAAGCTGAAGAGTCTTGAATAGTCCCTTTAGTGATGATAGGGGATTCTGGCCTGTCAGCGGTCTCACCCATTGCAGGCTCTTTGGGTAATGCCCCTTCAAGATGCGTTTTATCAAGGGCGACAACTTTGTAATAACGCGTGAGGTTGTCTTTTTCTATTTTATCCACATAGGAAGTGTTGGTGGTTTGAGCGATGAATTTGTATTTATCGTTGCGGTTATTGGAAGCGTAAATGCGATAAGCTACCACATCTTCTTCGGGGGATTTATCCCAACTTAATTCAATGTGTCGTGTGAGGTTTTGGCTCACTCTAATATTAGTGACTTCTTTGGGTAAATCTTTGGTTTTCCCTTCCACTATAACACTGGGTCTGGATTTATCCCCCATGAAATTTTCGGCGATGACCTGGTAGCGGTATTTTTTCCCGTCTTCTAAATCTTTATCAAAAAACTCCACAAACAAGCGGTTTCTAACAGCCCCTACATTTAAAAATTTGCCGTCTTTATTCTGCCTTTGAATGATGTATTTAGAAACGCTAGGGTTAGGGTGCGGGCTCCAAAAGACTTTCACGCTTTTAGGGTATTCAAGGCTCGCAAAAACGCTTTCTACAGGATTGATAAAAGAGGTTTTTACTAAAATAGGCTCTGAAAGGTTAGAGATTTTATCGCCCTTGTAAGTAGCGAGTTGGTAAGTGTAAGAACTCTCTGTTTCTAGCCCCTCATCATAATAGTGGGTCGCATAAGGGTTTTTAATCGTGGCGATTCTTTTAAGCTTGGAGTCTTTTTTCAAACGATACAAAATAAACCCATCAATATCATAAGTATCAGCGATTTTAGGCCATTCAAAACCCACTGAACTCACATCGTTAATGGTTTTAATAGAATGGACTACCGGAAGATTAGTGTCTGTGTTCTCTTGATTATTAAGGGCTGAAAAAGTATGATTCCTGGTAGAAGAACACCCTATAAAAACCGCTAATACCACACTACTTTGCAATAAAAGCGTGAAGTATTTTTTCTTCATCCAAGACCTCATCTAAATTCTCCTTGTCAAAATTTTTTTTAAGATATTCTAACATATCCTTTAGTAGGGGAACTTTAAAGCGCAGTTTTTGCCCGCTTCTAGGGTGTTTGAACTCTATCAAATAGGCATGCAGCATGATTCTTATTTCTTCTTTAGAAAGCGCATGATTGAGCCCGTAAAGATTATCGCCTATGATGTGTCTGTTCAAATATTCTAAATGCGCTCTGATTTGGTGCGTGCGCCCGGTGAACAATTTAGCCCCTATCAAATTAAGATTGTTTTGAGAAGTCAGCAAGCTGATAAATTCGCTTTTAGAATAACGGCTTTTTTCTTTTTTGGCCGCTTTGAGCGCTATCATTTTTAAGCGGTTATTGGGGTTTCTTGTTAAATAGCATTCCACGCTCATTTTTTCTCCCTTTAAGGGGGTTGAAAGCAAGGCGATATAGTAGCGCCCCATCATTTTAGTTTTGAGCTGTTCGCTCAAATGAACATGGGCAAAATTGTTTTTAGCGATAACAATCCCTCCGCTTGTGTCCTTATCCAAGCGGTGCACAATCCCATAGCGCTCTTTAAAGCCAAGATCAGAAAGCTCGTAATTTTTGGATTCTAACCAATCCACTAAAGTGGGCTCTTTCACGCTTGGGGCTTTATGGATAACTAAATTAGGGGGCTTATTTAACACTAATAAATCTTCATCTTCAAAAATGACTTCTATTTCTAAATCAAACCCTCTTTTTAAGGGTTTAGGCGTGATTTTGGGCGTTAAAAGCGTGATTTCATCGCCCTCTTTTAAGGCTAACCCTCCTTTTTTTACCCCCTTTTTTTGACAAAACACTAGCCCTTCTTTAATCAAATTCAACACTTGGTTTTTAGAAATTTGCAATTCTTTGGCTAAAAATTCATCAATGCGTTTGTGATCGGTGGGGGCGATAAAAACTTTTTGCATCCAAACTCTTTTTTGCTTTTTTAAAAACCACTATTTTACTCAAAACCTTAAAAAATCATGTCTTTATTCAGTTAGTTTAATACGCTATAATCCACAAAGCCTTATACCTTGAATCATTTTATAAAGGGGTTTTATAATGGAAAACAACGAACACCACGAGAAAGTGAGCGGTATTTTGCGTGGTTTTTTAGGCGACGCTTTCACGCTTGATGGGAAAGAAGGAGGATTGAATATGGAAAAATTGCGCGAAGCCATCAAAAAGGAAAAGCCAATCATGAATGTTTTGCTTATGGGAGCTACTGGAGTGGGTAAAAGCTCGCTCATTAACGCTTTATTTGGTAAAGAAGTGGCTAAAGCAGGCATAGGAAAACCCGTCACTCAGCATCTTGAAAAATATGTTGATGAAGAAAAAGGCTTGATTTTATGGGACACTAAAGGCATTGAAGCTGAAGATTATCAAAATACCACAGAAAGCATTAAAAAAGAAATGGAAGATTCTTTTAAAACGCTTGATGCAAAAGAGGCTATTGATGTGGCGTATCTGTGCGTTAAAGAGACTTCTTCTAGGGTTGAAGAGAGAGAAAGCGTTATTGAATTTCGCTAAAGAATGGAATATCCCAACGATTTTTGTTTTCACAAACACACAAGAAAAAGCCGGCGATGCATTTGTTAAAGAAACTCAAAGAATCATAGATGAAGAATGGGGCTTTAAAGGTTTTATCAAAGCCTATGTGAGAGTCAATTCCGTTGCATTTTCGTTTAGAGGGATTGAAGTCCCCATTGAAGGTTTAGAAGAATTGGTAGAGAAAACTAAAAAATGCTTGATAGATGCTAAGAAAAACAAAGAAAAGCATTTCTTGCTGATTCAAAAAGCTAATATCCAAGCAAGAAAACAAGCTATGATAGATAAAAGTAAAAACATTATCCATCTTGCATCAACAGCAGCTGGAGGGGTTGGGCTCATCCCCATACCTTTTAGCGATGCGCTCGCTATCGCACCCATTCAAGCAGGAATGATTTACAAAATAAATGACGCTTTTGAAGTGAAAATGGAAGAATCGTTAGCCACATCATTATTCACAGGATTGTTAGGCGTAACCGCAGTCGCACAAGTGGGGAGAACGATCGTTAATGGTTTCCTTAAATTCATTCCTGTGGTGGGGAGTGTTGCAGGGAGTACAACCGCTGTCGTTATCACAGAAGGCATTGGGTTTGCTTATTTGAAAGTGCTAGAAAAGTGCTTTAATGATGAGACGGGCGAAGTGGAGTTGCCTGCAGTGGATACGATAAAATCTCTCTTTAAGGAGAATTATCTCAATTTGGATACAATCAAAAAATTAAAACCATAAGATTAAGGGTTATGAAAAACGCATGGCATTAGACAAAAGGATTTGGATGCATTTTGATCTTTTGCCCTTTGTGTTTATCATCCCCTTGCTTGTGGTTTCTTTTTTATTGATTTTTGAGAGCAGCGCAGTTTTGAGCTTAAAGCAAGGGGTTTATTATGCGATAGGGTTTCTTCTCTTTTGGATCGTGTTTTTTATCCCTTTTAGAAAGCTCGATCGGTGGCTCTTTGTGTTTTATTGGGCGTGCGTTATTTTATTAGCGTTAGTGGATTTTATGGGATCAAGCAAGCTTGGGGCGCAACGATGGCTAGCCATTCCCTTTATCTCTATCACTTTACAGCCTAGCGAACCCGTGAAAATCGCTATCCTTTTGTTATTGGCGCATTTGATTAAAATAAACCCACCCCCTTTTAAGGGCTATGATTGGGGCATGTTTTTAAAGCTTAGTTTTTACATTTGCTTACCGGCGGCTTTGATTTTAAAACAGCCTGATTTGGGCACGGCTCTTATTGTGTTGATCATGGGTTTTGGGATTTTATTGATTGTGGGTTTGAGGACTAGGGTGTGGCTCCCTCTTTTTATCGCTCTTTTAGTGGCTTCGCCTATCGTTTATCACTTTTTGCATGATTATCAAAAAAAGCGCATCGCCGACTTTCTTTCTGAAAAGCCTAATTACCATGTCATGCAATCCATTATCGCCATAGGATCGGGTGGGTTTTTAGGCAAATCTAAAGAAGCCTGCACGCAAACCAAATTCAAATTCTTGCCTATCGCAACGAGCGATTTTATCTTCGCTTACTTCGTGGAGCGTTTTGGTTTTTTAGGGGCTGTGTTGCTTTTTGCGATTTATATAGGCTTGAGTTTGCATTTATTTTTTTATCTGTTTGAGAGCAACAGCGATTGGTTTTTAAAGATTGTAGCCCTTGGGATTTCTGTTTTAATCTTTGTTTATTCCAGCGTGAATATCGCCATGACTTTAGGGTTAGCCCCTGTGGTGGGGATTCCCTTGCCCTTATTCAGCTATGGAGGGAGCAGTTTTATCACTTTTATGATCCTATTTGGGATCTTAGAAAACCTGCTTGCTTTTCGCTATGTTTTTGGATATAATAGCAAACCATCTTTTGGGAATTTTGGATTCTTAGCTCAGCTGGTCAGAGCGCTCGGCTCATAACCGATTGGTCGTAGGTTCAAGTCCTACAGAATCCACCACTCCCGCTTTTTCTTTTATCCCCTTTTTAACTGCCCCCTTTTTAAGTGAAAAGCGATTGGACGCTTTCGTTATGATAAATCCTTCTGATCACTTCCGCAAATAAGGGCGCTACGCTTAAGGTGGTGATTTTATCGCATTTTTGAACTAAAGGGATAGAGTTAGTTACCACCACTTCATCTAACGCGCTTTCTTTAATGTGCTTGATCGCATTCCCACTCAAAACCGCATGCGTGCCTAACGCCATGACAGAAGTTGCCCCTTGTTCTTTTAAAGCCAAAGCGGCTTTACAGATCGTGCCTGCGGTATCAATCATGTCATCCACTAAAATCACATCGCGCTCTTTGGCTGAGCCGATAATGTTCATCACTTCGCTTTCATTAGCTTTTTCACGGCGCTTATCCACGATGATTAAATCCAAGCCCATTTGATTGGCAAAATACCTGGCTCTTGTAACCCCACCTACATCAGGGCTAGCGATCACAGGGTTTTTTAACGCTTTAGAGCGGATATAGTCTCTAAAGACGATAGATCCGTATAAATTATCCACCGGCACATCAAAAAAGCCTTGGATTTGCCCAGCATGCAAATCCATCGTAATGATCCTTTCAATCCCCACTTCTTGCATCAAATTAGCGACCATTTTAGCCGTGATAGGCACTCTTGGAGCCGCTTTTCTGTCCTGTCTGGCATAGCCAAAATACGGCAACACCGCTGTGATAGAATTGGCCGAACTGCGCCTTAAAGCATCTACCATGACTAACAATTCCATTAAATTGTCATTGACAGGCACGCAAGTGGGCTGGATAATAAAAATATCTTTACCGCGCACCGATTCGCTGATTTGGATATTGATTTCACCATCGCTGAATTTCCCGATCACCGCTTTGGATAAGGGAATGCCTAAATGCTTTGACACTTCTTTGCCAAATGCAGGGTGAGCGCTCCCTGAAAACATCTTAAACCCACGCATCTTTGTCTTAAACCCACGCACCTTCATCGCTTACACTCCCTAAAATGAATTAAAATCAATTGTAACACACCCAAACTAAAAGCGTTTATATTCAACCAAGCTCCTTTTCTAATAAGTTTTTTAAGGTAAGATAGGTTTCATTAAGATCAATCCCGCACACCCTTGTTTGAGCGATAACGCTTATAAAGTTGCTATCGCCTGAAAACCTAGGCACTAAATGCATGTGCAAATGCTCAGGAATCCCTGCTCCGGCGTTTCTGTGCAAATTCAAACCCAAATTGATCCCTTGAGCGCCATAAGCATACAACGCTTTTAAAACTTTAGGCGCTAATGCATTCATGTTCAGCCAAGTATTAAGCTCTAAAAGTTCAACGCTCGCTTGATGCGCATGGGGAATGATCAACAAATGCCCCGGGTTATAAGGGTAGGCGTTCATCACCACAAAGAGATCGCTATTTCTATAAAGCACTCTGTTTTCTGAATCTTTTGTAGGGTTTTGAGAAATTCCACAAAAGACACAACTCTTATTTTTCTCTTTCAAATAACTTTCGCGCCAAGGAGCGTATAAATGTTGCATGTTTATTTCCTAAATGTAATTAGGGGCGTCATTAGCGAATAAAATCAAATCGCCTTGAATCGTGGTGGCTTGTAAGATATTTTCCAATTGCGCCTTATCCTTGAGTAAGATTTTTTGGGGGTTTTTCAATTTTGAAGCAATCGTTTTGGAATTCAACTCCCCTGTGATGATAGCGACATCAAAAACCCCGTCTATTTTTTGCGCTAAAGTTTCATTACTGTCTGTATTGCTTTCCACTAATCCTGGTGTTACAATGACTTTACGCCCTTCATACAAACTCGCTAAACGAATGCCCTCTAACATGCCCTTTAAATTCCCATTAAAGCTATCGTCTATAATGATTTTTTGATTCACTTCCAAAAGTTGCAAACGATGGGCAATGGGATTGAGTTCCAAAACAAGCCGTTTGATCCTTTCTGTCTCTAATCCTAAATGCTTAGCGATTAAAATGGCTGAAGCGATATTATAAGCGTTAAATTTGCCTAAAACCTTCGTTTCAAAGCTTTCCCAAACGCTATCTATCAGCATTTCAAAAGAAGTGCTTTTTAAGGTGGAGTGGATGTTTTTAACCAGGCTAGAATAGTCTATTAAAGGACTATCTTTAGGGGCATAGGGCTTGATTTTTTCTACAGAGTAGCAAAAGGCTTTTTCTAAGCGTTTGGAATCCAATAATTCCGCTTTAGTCTCGCAAATATTTTCTAAAGTTTTAAAATATTCTAAATGCTGTTCGCCCACTTCTGCAACCACGACAAGGTGCGGTTCAATGAGGCGCGTGATTTCTTTAATATCGCCCTTATTCCTTGCCCCGGCTTCAGCGATATAGATTTCACTCCTATCGTCTAAATTCTGGTTAATATCATTCGTAAGTCCTAAAAGGGTATTGACGCTTTTGGGGCTTGCATGCGCATTGAATGTGGTTTGTAAGATTTGAAGCAAGAAATTTTTGGTGCTGGTTTTCCCAAAGCTTCCGGTAATGGCGATGACTTTTAAATTCTTTAAAGAGGCGATTTTATCTTTAGCGGTTTGCAAATACCGCTTGGATAAGACTTTTTCAAAGATTAAAGAAGCGCTTAAAACGAATGCGAATAAACACAAATAGCCTAACGCAAGCGAAATCCCATTCAAAGGGACTAATTCTGTATTTAAAATTTCATGCAAGATTAAAAATAAGAATAAGAAGATAAAAAAGCGCTTCACCCTTGGCGTGAAAACTAAAGGCTTGTCGTTGCGTTTGGCCCAAACAATGAGCATGGGTATTTGAATAACACCGCAAAAGAAATCAAAAACAAACGGCATTTTGAAAGCATACGATAGGATAAACACCCCTAAAGGCAATAAAAAATAAATCCCATGCCAACGCATTTTGTGGTGCTTGGTTAAGATCCTAAACACGCTGTAATGATACCATTGCAATAAAGTCATTATATAATAGCCAAGCCCTGTTATAAAGAGCCAACGAAACGCTAAATTCAGCCAACTAAGACTTTGCATGATGATAATTCTCCACTAGTTTTTCAATCTCTTTTGCTTGGTTTAAAAAAAAGAAATGATCCCCTTCTAAAACGAATAATGCGCTCTTTTTCAATAAGGTTTGCATTTTTTGAGCCGAGCTTAAGGGGGTTGCTTTATCGTCTTTACCCCAAAACAATAAAACTTCTTTCTCGCATCGTTTGAAATGATCGCTAAAGTCTTCGCTAACTACTTTTTTAAAGGTTTCATACATAGCTTGATTAAGCCCCATAGCGTCCTTACTCCTCAAAAACCCTAAATTCAAGCCTAATTTTTTAAAGATTTTAGCTAAAAGGATTTTATAACGCACTTTTAAAGGTTTTGGCTCTAAGATCCCTGCGCTGCTCAATAAGATCATTCGTTCGTTTTCACACAAGATTGCTACTTTCCCTCCAAAGCTATGCCCAAAGGCTACATGCGCTTTTTTACCCACGCTTTTTAAGAACAGATTGATGATATTAGCATAATCTTTAGTCTCTAACACTTTTTCATCGTTAGGGCTTTGATTGAAGCCGGGCAAATCCACATACAAATGGTTGTAATTTAAAAAACAGCCTTGAAACGCTTGTTGCATGATTTCTTTAGAACTCCCCCAACCATGCAAAAACAAGGCGTTTAAAGGGCTATGGTGGTCTATAAAAGTGTAGGAAATGTCAAAAACGCTATCCGAATAAGCGATACTGCGTTTGGCCATTACTTATTCTTTTGGATTTGCAACAAATAAGAGTTTTTGATTTGGATTTTAGGGGTTTTGGGTAATGATTGCGCTAAATTTTCTAGCGTTGTTTTAAAATCATCAAACAAATAATTGGCCAAACTGCCAGGAATGGGGTTGATCTCATTAAGATACACTTCATTTTCTATGACAAAAAAATCGCAACGAATAATCGCGCCATCAAACAAATCGTTATAGAGTTTTTTAAAATTTTCTTTTAATTGTTCTTCTAGGGCGTCAGAAAGGTTCGCTTTAGGGGCTTTGGTGCGTGAAAAATCCAAATATTTTTGTTTGAAATCTAAAAATTCCTGTTTGTTAGGCTCTTCAACATAGGAAAAACAAAAATCCTTTTTAATCTTACAACCGGCTAAATTGTATTCTTTCACTCCCTGAATGAAAGGCTCTATTAAAACCTCTTTAGAATATTCAAACGCGCCGTCTAAAGCGTAAATCAATTCTTTTTCTTCTTTCACAACGCTCACCCCTAAAGAGCTCCCGGCGTTGTTGGGTTTGACAATGAAAGGGAAATTAAAGTTAATCAAATTTAGGGCGTTAGCACGGTTTTTTTCATTCAAAAGAACACAATCCAAAGTCTTTACCCCTAAATCTTTGGCGTAAAACTTGGTTAAATATTTGTTATAACTCAACACGCTCGCTTCAACCCTAGGGCCTATAAAAGCGAGACGATAAAATTCTAACAAGCCCGCTAATTTCCCATCTTCGCCATCGCCCCCATGCACAAGATTGATCACTAAAGGCAATTCTATCGTTTTAGTGCCTAAAAATGAGTTCTTAAGCAAACCATTATGCACAAGGATTAGGGGGGGTAATTTTTTTTCTTTGATTTGAGCGAAGTATTTTGAATGCATGTTAGATTCTTCAATCAAATAAAAATGATGGTTTTCATCTAAAAAAATAAAATATTTAATCCTATCCTTTAACGCTTCTTTAAACGCGATTGCACTCACAATGCTGATTTCATGCTCAAAACTCGCCCCACCAAATAAAACGCAAAACTCCACGGTCAAACTCCCTAAAAACGATTGCAATAAAGTCTATCTATATTTACCTAAAAAAAGGCTTTTGAATTTTCTTAAAAATCAAAGTTTAAGGTTAAAAAATCCTAAAATATTGACAACTAATAACACGCTCAATCCAGCTAAAATACCCGCTAAAGCGTCATCAGCCACAACCCCTAAACCCCCTTTAACTTCCTTGTCTATTTTGCCAATGAGTGAGGGCTTAGTAATATCATAGATCCTAAAAAAGATAAAACTCAAGATCACGCCCGCTAACGATAACCCGCTAATCGCCATCGCAAGCCACATGCCCACTAATTCGTCTATCACAATATAGGAGTTGTCATGAATCTTACTCTCTTCTTCTTCTTTATCTATTTGAGCGATAGCGATAAGCCCAATCAAAACCGCCCCTAAAAACAAAGTGTTAGCCGAAAAAATTAAAACAGGTAAGCCCAGTAACAACGCCACTAAACTCCCTATTGTTCCTGGAGCTTTTTTAGAATACCCACTAAAAAAAAGGGTTAAAAAACACGCGCGAAGACTGAATTTATTCAATTATTGCCTTAAATTCTTTTTAAATTATGGCATTTTAGCATTTTATTTGCATTAAAAAGAGATTTTCTTAAGCAATAAGGCTTAATTTTAAGCGTGTTTTAGTATGATACCTTTTAAATTCTCTCAAAAATTAAAGGTTAATTTTAAAATGTTGCTTTTCACTCCAGGCCCTGTAGCCATTAGCGAAGAGATGCGCTCAAGCTTTTCTCAGCCAATGCCCCACCACCGCACCAAAGATTTTGAAAAGATTTTCCAAAGCGTGCGAGAAAATTTGAAAAAAATGACAGGTTTAGAAGAAGTTTTGCTTTTAAGCAGCAGCGGGACAGGGGCTATGGAAGCGAGCGCGCTTTCTTTGTGTCAAAAAGAGTTGCTTTTTGTTAATGCGGGTAAGTTTGGCGAAAGGTTTGGCAAGATCGCTAAAGCCCATTCCATCAAAGCCCATGAATTAGTTTATGAATGGGACACGCCAGCTCAAGTAGATAAAATATTAAACGCGCTTAAAGCCAACCCCAACATTGATGCGTTTTGCATTCAAGCATGCGAGTCTAGTGGGGGGTTACGACACCCTGTAGAAAAAATCGCTCAAGCGATCAAAGAAACTAATCCGAATGTTTTTGTGATTGTGGATGCTATCACCGCTTTAGGGGTTGAGCCTTTAGAAATAACGCATATTGATGCGCTCATTGGAGGGAGTCAAAAAGCGTTCATGCTGCCTCCTGCGATGAGCTTGATCGCATTGAGCCAGAAGGCCATTGAGCGCATAGAAGAACGCAATGTGGGGTTTTATTTCAATTTAAAGAGCGAATTGAAAAACCAAAGGAACAACACCACAAGCTACACCGCTCCTATTTTACACACTTTAGGGTTGCAACGCTATTTTGAATTGGTGCAAAATTTAGGAGGCTTTGAAGCGCTTTATAGGGAGACTAAAAGAGCCGCTTTAGCCACTCAAAAGGCCGTTTTAGCTTTGGGTTTAAAGATTTTCCCTAAAAGCCCGAGCTTGAGCATGACAACGATTATTAACGAGCATGCCAAAGAATTAAGAAACCTTTTAAAAGAAAAATACCAGGTGCAATTTGCGGGTGGTCAAGAGCCTTATAAAGACGCGCTCATTCGTATCAACCACATGGGGATCATTCCTGTTTACAAAAGCGCTTACGCTTTAAACGCCCTAGAATTGGCCCTAAACGATTTGGATTTAAGAGAATTTGATGGTGCGGCGAACACAACCTTTTGGAAGCAATATTATGAAATTTAAGGATTATAATGCATTATTCTTATGAAACCTTTTTGAAAGACAGCTTGGAATTAGTGGAACAAGTAGAGAGCGTTTGCGGTGTCCCAGAAGCCCTTGTGTGCGTGATGCGAGGGGGCATGACTTTAACGCATTTTTTGAGTTTGCACTGGAATTTAAGGGAAGTTTATGGCATCAATGCGATTTCTTATGACACCACCAACCGACAAAACGCCCTAAAAATTGAAAATATCCCCACGATCAAAGATCATCTAAAAACCATTCTTGTGGTAGATGAAATCGTAGATAGCGGTAATTCTTTAGAAGCGGTGCTTAAAGTGTTGCAAGACAAACACCCTGATAAAAAGTTTTATAGCACGAGTTTGTTCCAAAAAACGAGCGCGAAATACAAAGCTGATGCGTTTTTAAAAGACGCTCCTGAATGGATTGATTTCTTTTGGGAAGTGGATTTGAAAAACTTAAAAAGCCATTAACATGCAAGTTAAAGAAAACAAACAACTCTGCTTAATCTCATTAGGTTGCTCTAAAAATTTGGTGGATTCAGAGGTGATGTTAGGCAAGCTTTACAACTACACGCTCACTAATGACGCTAAAAAAGCCGATGTGATTCTTATCAACACTTGCGGTTTTATTGAAAGCGCCAAACAAGAGAGCGTCCAAACCATCCTGAACGCCGCTAAAGACAAAAAAAAGGGAGCGATTTTGATTGCAAGCGGGTGCTTGAGCGAGCGCTATAAAGATGAAATCAAAGAGTTGATCCCTGAAGTGGATATTTTTACCGGCGTGGGGGATTATGATAAGATTGATATTTTAATCGCTAAAAAACAAAATCAGTTCAGCGAGCAAGTGTTTTTAAGCGAGCATTATAATGCGCGCATTATCACGGGATCGAGCGTGCATGCTTATGTTAAAATTTCTGAGGGTTGTAATCAAAAATGCTCTTTTTGCGCTATCCCTAGCTTTAAGGGGAAATTGCAAAGCAGGGAATTAGACTCCATTTTAAAAGAAGTGGAAGATCTGGCTCTTAAAGGTTATAAGGATATGACTTTTATCGCTCAAGATTCCAGCTCATTTTTATACGATAAGGGGCAAAAAGACGGCTTGATCCAGCTCATTAGCGCGATTGACAAACAGCAAGCCTTAAAAAGTGCTCGCATCTTATACTTCTATCCCTCTAGCACCACTTTAGAGCTTATTGGTGCAATTGAAAGTTCGCCCATTTTTCAAAATTATTTTGACATGCCCATCCAACATATCAGCGATTCCATGCTTAAAAAAATGCGGCGCAACTCTAGCCAAGTGCACCATTTAAAGCTTTTAAACGCCATGAAGCAGGTTAAAGAAAGCTTTATAAGAAGCACGATCATTGTAGGGCATCCGGAAGAAAATGAGGGCGAATTTGAAGAATTGAGCGCGTTTTTAGACGAGTTTCGGTTTGACAGATTGAATATTTTTGCTTTCAGCGCTGAAGAAAACACGCATGCCTATTCTTTAGAGAAAGTGCCTAAAAAAATCATCAACGCTCGCATTAAAGCCTTGAATAAAATCGCTTTAAAACACCAAAACAATTCCTTTAAGGCTTTGTTAAATAAGCCCATCAAGGCGTTAGTGGAAAATAAAGAGGGCGAGTATTTTTACAAAGCAAGGGATTTGAGATGGGCGCCTGAAGTGGATGGGGAAATCTTAATCAATGACAGCGAATTAGCCACCCCTTTAAAACCTGGGCATTACACGATTGTGCCTAGCGCGTTTAAAGACAATATTTTACTCGCTAAGGTTTTAAGCCCTTTTTAAAAGTTAGCCATAAGACTAAAAGTGCGGCTATAGCGTGGCTAGAGTGCAGGGGTTTGCGTTTTTTTTTTTTGTTAAAATGCGTCAGAAAAATTCGTTTGAGGCAAGAGACAAAAATTGAAAAACATTTATATTAGTGTGGAAAGAAGCATCAAAGATCTCCAAAGGATTTTTGAGGATACCGATGGCGGGGATGAAAAACTAAAAGAATTCAGCCAAAAAGCGTTGGAGGTGTTTCAAAAATTAGAATTTGAAAGCTTAAAAGAGCTTGAAAGTTTGAAAAATAGTGAAGAGTGGGAAAATTTTACTATTGCATTTTACGGGGAGACCGGTGCGGGGAAATCAACCCTCATTGAATGCTTAAGGCTGTTTTTTAAAGAACAAAGCAAAATGGATCAACAAGAGCGGTTTAAGCGGCTCTATTCAAATAGAGGCAGTGGGCATGATCTTTTAGAGCTAGAAAAATTGCAAGATGGAGCGGCTATAGGCGATGGGAGGAGCGATTTCACTTTAGAAACCAAATCTTACACCTTCAAACACGGCGATCAAAACTTTGTCTTGCTTGATATTCCAGGGATAGAGGGCGACGAAAAAAAAGTGATTAAGAAAATTTCTGACGCTACCCAAAAAGCCCATGCTGTTTTTTATGTTACAAAAAAGCCCACCCCTCTGCAAAAAGGAGAAAAAGGGAAAGAGGGAAAAAGGGAAAGAGGGAACGATTGAAAAGATCCAGAAACAACTCGGTTCGCAAACAGAGGTATACACCCTATTCAACAAGCCGATCACTAACCCAAGAGCTTTAAAAGATATACTTATTAATGAAGGTGAGAAAAAGAGTTTAAGAGGTTTGAATAAAGAAATGAGAAACATTTTAGGCAAACACTACATAGGCTATACAGCAGTGAGCACCCAGGCGGCTTTTTATGGTCTTTCATCGGCGTTGCTGCCTGCAACAAGGCTTTGAGGGTGATAGAAAAACTACAAGAAGCGATCCAAACTACGATTGACGGACAGATAAATCCAATCATCAAAGAAACAAAGAATTGCCAACTAGAGTCTTGCTCCAACCTAAGATTATTCTAAAGGAAAATTTATATCTAATTTAAGAATATCAGCATACGGAGGAATCGATCAATTCAAATCTGGCTTGAGCGGAAAAATGCATGCACATATTGAAAGAAAAATTGGAGATGATGAGTGTGAAAGAATATTTAAAAATGAATTCCTACAAGGCATGGGAAAGTTGCGTAAAAGCATAAAAGAGCGGTTTGAAGAAAATGAGGAACAATTCCGTAACGACTTGCAAAAAGATATTAGACAATTTGAATATAATACTAAAAAGTCTCTAGCCTATTTAAAATGCACCAATGCCGATCGTGGTTTTGATTTTGATTTCAGTATTAATACGGATAGTGGTATTGATAAAATAGGCTTATTGGCTTCAATGGGAGGTTTGGGTTTTGGAATTTTCGGACTTTTAGGAGCAGGAGCAGCGAACTTTTGGAATCCTGCAGGTTGGGCAGCCATAGGATTAGGGCTATTGGGTATAGTTAAATCAATATGGAATTTTTTCAGTCCAAGCTATCAAAAATCCCAACAAAGAAAAGCAGTGGATAAGAGTTTGAATACAATTCGTGATAGTCTCACAAAGAGCATGGAAAGACAACTTGAAGATGTCAAAAAAGACGCATTTGAAAAGATTGAAAAACTCAAAGCCCTTCTTAACGGACCTGTTGAAGGTCACGAACGCATGAGAAAGCAATTAGAAAAAGCCACTCAAAGATTAGGAGGCATCGAGGCATCTCTATATAATATTCAAAACAAGGAGTGCACAATGAATGAAACTTTAAAACAATTCAAAGCAAATCAAAAGAGGAATCAAGAAAATCTTGAAAATTGTTTGACTTTATCCAAACTGGCGAAAAATACGGCATCCCTATTGAAGATTCTTTCAAGGATAAAATCCGTAATGCGATTGGAAATGTTGCCGATCAGAAACTGAAAGTGGCGTTAGTGGGAGGTTTTTCTGAAGGAAAAACAACCATAGCGGCAGCTTGGATCGAGCGGCTAGAAAAGAGCATGAAAATAGACCATCAAGAATCAAGCGATGAAGTTACAATCTATAACATAGACAATGAAATTGAGCTGGTTGACACTCCGGGATTGTTTGGGTTTAAAGAAAAAGAACATGATAGCGGCAAAATAGAGCGCTATAAAGATATCACCAAAAAATATATCAGCGAAGCCCATCTCATTTTATACACGCTCGACCCGTCAAACCCCATCAAAGAAAGCCATAAGGATGATTTGAATTGGTTGTTCAGAACGCTCAATCTTTTATCCAGGACAATCTTTGTCATCAGTCGTTTTGATGAAGAAGCAGATATTGAAGATGAAGAGGATTACAACAAAAGATTTAAAATTAAAAAAGCAAACATTCAAAACCGACTCAACGATCTCATTTCTCTGAGCGAAAAAGAAAGAGAAAGTTTGAGCATTGTCGCTGTCGCTGTAAACCCTTTTGAGTTGGGGGTTGAACACTGGCTAAAGCATAAAGAAGAATTCCAAAAACTTTCGCATATCAAAACTTTGCAAGATGCGACGCAAAAAAAGATTAAAGAGAATGGTGGGAAATTAACCATCATAGAAGAAGCCAAAAAAAGCGTCATTCAAGATGTTATCTGTAGGCAAATTCCTTTGGAGAAACAAGCGCTGCAAGAGATTGGTGGAGAAATGGAAGATTTAGAGGAAATGATAAAACAAAGGCAACGGGATCTCCAAAATTTAAATGAAGAAATTTCTCAAGCCCGCACTAATTTAAAAGGATTCGTAATAAGATATTTTGACGATCTCATCCGTCAAGTTTCTGGCACCAGCTTGGAAACCTTTAATGATTTTTTTTAAGAGCGAAATAGGCTTCAAGAAGGGAGAAAAAGGCGAGGAAGACAAGATAGGCATCAACATAGAAACAAAAGTCAATGAGAAATTTGAGAGACAAACGCAAGGGATTTGCAATGAAATTAATAAAATCGGGACTACTTTTAATGCCGATAGGAGTTTTTTTGAAAAACATGCCAAAGCATTTGGAACAATTGCGAATGGTCTTTTTAAAAGCGGGTTTATTAATGCCACTAACATCAAATTAGGTAGAGACACTATAGCGGCTGTGGGAAAATTTTGTGGGCGTGGATTTGTTTTTTAAATTCAAACCATGGGGCGCTGTAAAATTGGCAGCAAGCATAAACAAAGCTCTGCCGTTTATCGGTGTTGCTTTTGAAGTATTGGATTCTTGGAAGACGCACCAAAAAATAAAAAAACTTAAAAAAGCTAAAGAAAAAATAAAATCCAATTTTGAAGGTCAAAAAAAAGAGCTTTTAGGATTCATCAATGATGAAATCAAATTCAAGCAACAATGTTTCCCGGGCGCGTTTGACCTAGAAGAATGCATTAAAAAAACGCAAGAGCGTGTTCAAGGGCTTGAAAAATAGATCCAAACCGGCGAAGCTTTTAAAACCGGTGGGGATTTTATAGAAGTTGAGCCTGAATGAGGAATGAATTGAATTTGTGTTAAAATTCCAAAAACGCATCAAAAAAGCTTGTTGGATAAGCTTAATTAAACCAAAAGGCGGCGTTTTAAATCTTTTAATAAGGAAAGGCGATGTTTTCTAAAATTTGCCCATCTCTTAAGCTTGCAAACGCGCTTAAAGGCTTTTTATTCAAACGCATTTCAAGCCCCATGCAAACCGCTCGCATCACCAATATGGTTTTGGATATAAAAAACGCTTTTAATGACGATAAAGATCCATTAGATAACGCTTGTAAAACTTTGGATTTGGTAGTGGGTTTTAAGAAAGAACACCCACAAGATTTTAACGAATTGTTTGAAATTTTAAAAGATCTCATCCAAGAATACGAGCAAAATCCTGATGAGATCAAGCAAAATCTCAAAGAAATCTTAAAATAAGGCAAGGCATGAACCATCTTTTAATCCTTTATAACCTTTACTACCAACAAGATGTCATCCAGCAACACTTGAGCATTCTGCAAGAAAAATCCCAAGTGGGTTTTGGCAAGATCAAATCAAAGCTCAACGATCAAGAAAAGCAAAAATCCTTAGAAGAGATTTACAAAGCCACCAATGAAAAAATTTTTTGCAGCTTTTTTTGACCGATTACGCTAATTTATTTGTCGCTAAGGTGATAAAGGTTTCTGAATATATTGATGAGAGTTTGATCCCTAGTTATTATAAAGAAAAAAATTTGGAAGTGGAAGACTTTTTTATTATCAGCCTTTTAAGAGATCAATTTTTAGCCAATTCCATCGCGCCAAACAACCACACTTACGCCATTTATGGGAATAATTATGTCTATCCTTTGCCGGTGAGGTTAAAAGAAGAGCGTTCTTATTTTTTAGGCGGTGAAAAGCATTATCTGAGCGTGTATAAAAGCGAAGAATATTTAATTATGCAAGAAAATTTCATGCGTTTTGTTTTTGGCAAAAGGCTTTTTTACCTCTTACACCCTGATAGCATCAATAACATCATTCATGCAGAATTAGAGCTTTTACAAAGCGAAAACGATCTTTTGAATGATTTTACAAGAATCATAGTCAAATATTCCAAAACCTTAGAATACGAAATTTATAGTTTTGCTAAAAAAGTTCTTTCAAAGGCTTGTGCAAAAGATCCCAACCTTTATGATTTAACTTATGAAGTCCAAGGAAAATCTTTGATACTTGAAGATTTTTTCACTCAAAAGCCTAATCTTGGGAGCGTTAAATTTTTACTCAGGCACGAAAAAATCCAATACCATTTAGAAGAAAACTTAAACCGATTCATCAATTACCCTTTTTCAAAAAGCTTAACCCTCATTCAAGAAATCCGCCATGAAGCCGTTCACGCAAAAGCTCCAGGTTTGAATGAAGTGGGAAAACTCAGGAATGAAATTTTAGGCGTAGAAGGCGCGAGCTTGTTAAAAAGCATTCTAATGCGCAAGGAAGTTTTATGAAAGAATGCGATGGATTCAATCTATGCTTAATGCCGATTTGATAGCACGAGATTTTAAACCCTATTTAGAGCCTTTAAGAGAGGGGAAAAATTTATTGGGTTTTTCAGGCGGGTTGGATTCTGTTTGCTTGTTTCATCTTTTAGTTAGAGAAAATATCGCTTTTGACATCGCTTTAGTGGATTATAACACGCAAAAACAACGCCTTGAAATCGTCCAACACGCTCAAAAACTCGCCCAAACGCACCATAAAAAATGCTATATCCATTACGCTCAAAAAATCGTGTGCAATTTTGAAATGCAAGCGAGAAAGATCCGTTATGATTTTTTTGAAACCCTAATAAAAAAGCATTCTTACAAGCATTTGATTTTAGCGCACCACTTGAATGACAGGCTGGAATGGTTTTTGATGCAACTAAGCAAAGGATCTGGGCTAAACACGCTTTTAAGCTTTCAGGCTTATGAAAAAAGAGGGTTTTATGCAATTATTCGCCCCTTGCTTTACACCCCTAAAGACACCCTTAAAACGCTCGTTAAAGATCGGGAATTTTTTGAAGACGATTCGAATTCTTCCTTAAAATTCAAACGCAATTTTTTCAGGAAAAATTACGCCAACTCCTTGATGCAACATTATTCTAGGGGCATTATCCAAAGTTTTAAATTTTTGGATGAAGAAAAAGAACGGCTTTACCCTTTGATGCCCGTTTCACAAATGCATGGGATCACTTTTTTCCAATATTCGCACAATGCGCTTTTTATGGTGGATAAAATCTTAAAGCAAAAGGGGTATGTGTTGAGCTTTTCTCAAAAAGAAGAAATCAAACGCAATTTTTTCAGCCTAGAAATCGCTCAACAATTCATCATTGAAAAGAATGAAGAGCATGTGTTTATCGCTCTTAAACCCCAAAAAACTTTAAGCATGCCAAAGGATTTTAAAGACAGAGCCAGGAGATTGAATATTCCTAAACGCTTACGGCCTGTTTTATACGCAGAGTTTTTAAAACAACCCACGCATGATTTTTTAACCCGTTTTAAACAGAGTTTAATGGATTTCATAAAAGAGCTTCATTTCAATCAAGCGATAAGTTTTTAAAGCGCTTTTTAACCTTGATTGTGTCACAATACAGCAAAAAACTTTGATATGAGAGCGAATGGACTTTAAGAATAAAAAATGGCTTTTTCTGGCCCCTCTAGCAGGCTATACGGATTTGCCTTTCAGAAGCGTGGTGAAAAAATTTGGCGTGGATGTTACCACAAGCGAAATGGTGAGCTCGCATTCGTTAGTGTATGCGTTTGATAAAACTTCTAAAATGTTAGAAAAATCCTGTTTAGAAGATCATTTCATGGCGCAAATTTCAGGCTCTAAAGAGAGCGTAGTCAAGGAAGCGGTTGGAAAAATCAACGCTTTAGAACATGTGAGTGGGATTGATTTTAATTGCGGTTGTCCCGCTCCTAAAGTGGCTAACCATGGTAATGGTAGCGGGCTATTAAAGGATTTAAACCACTTGGTGAAACTTTTAAAAATAATCAGAGAAAACACTAACAAACAAATCACAAGCGTGAAAGTGCGTTTAGGCTTTGATCAAAAAATCCCTAAAGAAATCGCTCATGCTTTAAATGATGCACCGGTGGATTATGTGGTGGTGCATGGGAGGACACGAAGCGACAAATACCAAAAAGACAAAATAGATTATGGAAGCATCGCTTTAATGAAAGGGATTTTAAAAAAGCCTGTGATAGCTAATGGCGAAATTGACAGCGTGAAAAAAGCCTTTGAAGTCTTGCAAATCACGCAAGCTGATGGGCTAATGATAGGGCGAGCCGCCTTAAGAGCCCCATGGATATTTTGGCAAATCAGAAACAACACCACCGAATTACCCGCAGTCGTGAAAAAAGACCTGGTTTTAGAGCATTTTGATAAAATGGTGGAGTTTTATGGGGATAGGGGGGTAGTCATGTTTAGGAAAAATTTGCATGCTTACGCTAAGGGCGAAATGCAAGCGAGCGCGTTTCGCAACTGCGTCAATACCCTTACAGAGATAAAGAGCATGCGAGAGAGTATAGAGGAATTTTTTAATCAAGAAATGTTGCAAAGTGAAGTGCCATTATGGGTAGAATTGAATCAAAAAAGCGTTTGAAAGCGCTTGTTTTTTTAGCCAGTTTGGGGGTTTTATGGGGCAATACTATTGAAAAAACGCCTTTTTTTAAAACAAAAAACCACATTTATTTGGGTTTTAGGCTAGGCACAGGGGCTGATTTGCACACAAGCATGCAACAACAAGCCTATAAAGACAACCCTACTTGCCCTAGCAGCGTGTGTTATGGCGAGAAATTAGAAGCCCGTTATAAAGGGGGTAAAAATCTGTCTTATACCGGGCAAATAGGCGATGAAATAGCGATTGATAAATACCATATTTTAGGGTTAAGGGTGTGGGGGGATATAGAATACGCTAAAGCGCAATTAGGCCAAAAAGTGGGGGGTAATACCCTTTTATCCCAAGCCAATTACAACCCGAGCGCGATTAAGACCTATGATCCCACTTCAAACACTCAAGGCTCTTTGAATTTGCAAAAAACCCCAAACCCTCAAGATTTTCTCTTTAATAATGGGCATTTCATGGCGTTTGGTTTGAATGTGAATGTGTTTATTAACCTCCCTATAGACACCCTTTTAAAACTCGCTTTAAAAACAGAAAAAATGCTGTTTTTTAAAATAGGCGTGTTTGGTGGGGGTGGGGTGGAATACGCAATATTATGGAGTCCTCAATATAAAAACCAAAACACCAATCAAGACGATAAATTTTTTGCAGCGGGTGGGGGGTTTTTTGTGAATTTTGGGGGTTCTTTGTATATAGGCAAACGCAACCGCTTCAATGTGGGGCTAAAAATCCCTTATTATAGCTTGAGCGCGCAAAGTTGGAAAAACTTTG
Source organism: Helicobacter pylori (assembly GCF_001653475.1). NCBI lineage: Bacteria > Pseudomonadati > Campylobacterota > Epsilonproteobacteria > Campylobacterales > Helicobacteraceae > Helicobacter > Helicobacter pylori. The sequence goes on from NZ_CP011487.1 coordinate 588,959, forward strand.
GCTCTAGCAATGTGTGGCAGCAACAAACGATCCGACAAAACTTCAGCGTTTTTAGGAATAAGGAAGTTTTTGTCAGCTACGCGTTCTTGTTTTAGTTTGGCTTTATTCCCAAAATACTGATGATAAAATTCAAAAGATGGTTTTATCGTTACAAAAATCAACACTTAAAAGATAAATAAGTTAAAAACACACAAAAATCCTTTTTTTTTTTTTTGAAATCCAAAAGTTATTATAAAATTAACTCATTGTAAATCTATTACCATTTCAGAATATTTTTGCAACAAAAAATTACTTTAAGGAACACTTTTATGAAAAAACGATTTTTACTTCCTCTATCCCTTGCGGCGTCTATGGTTTGTGCTGAAGACAACGGCTTTTTTGTGGGCGCGGGCTATCAAATCGGCGAAGCGGTGCAAATGGTCAAAAACACCGGTGAATTGAAAAACTTAAACGACAAATACGAGCAGTTAAACTCGTATTTGAATCAAGTGGCTTCGTTGAAACAAAGCATTCAAAATGCCAACAACATTGAGCTGGTCAATAGCTCTTTAAACTATTTAAAAAGCTTTACTCAAAACAACTATAATAGCACCACCCAATCGCCCATTTTTAACGCTGTGCAAGCCGTTATCACTTCGGTATTGGGTTTTTGGAGTCTTTATGCGGGGAATTATTTCACTTTTTTTGTGGGTAAGGATAATCAACCATTATCTAGTGCCGCTGGTAACCCTCCTTTTAAAACGGTTACAGAAAACTGCCCAGGAATTGAAAACTGCGCTATGAATGAAACTACTTATAATCAGATGAAAACACTTGCCGAAGCTCTCCAAGCGGCTCAACAAAACGCTAGCACTAAAGGGAACAACCTTTGCGCTTTATCCGGATGCGCCACAACAGGCAACAACCCACCAAACTCAACCGTAAGCAACGCTCTCAACTTGGCACAACAGCTTATGGATTTAATCGCAAACACTAAGACTGCTATGATGTGGAAAAACATCGTCATCAGTGGTGTTTCAAATGTGCCCGGTGGTGGTATCACATCCACTAATTACCCAACGCACTATGCGGTGTTTAACAACATCAAGGCGATGATACCTATCTTGCAACAAGCGGTTACGCTTTCTCAAAGCAACCACACCTTATCCACTAGCTTGCAAGCTCAAGCTACAGGAACTCAAACAAACCCTGAATTCGCTAAAGACATCTACCAGTTCGCTCAAAACCAGAAGCAAATCATCTCTTACGCCAAAGATATTTTCAACCTCTTTAATACTATCCCTGCAGATCAGTATAAATATCTAGAGAAAGCCTACTTGAAAATACCCAATGCGGGTCAAACTCCTACTAACCCTTACAGACAAGAGGTGAATTTAAACCAAGAAATTCAAACGATTCAAAGCAATGTGAGTTATTATGGTAATCGGACGGATGCGGCTTTAAGCGTGGCTAGAGATGTTTATAACCTAAAATCCAATCAAACAGAGATTGTAACCACTTATAACGACGCTAAGAATTTGAGCGAAGAGATTTCTAAACTCCCATACAATCAAGTCAATACAAAAGACATTGTCACACTACCTTACGATAAAAACGCTCCAGCAGCGGGCCAATACAACTACCAAATCAACCAAGAGCAAGCGTCCAATCTTTCTCAAGCTTTAGCAGCGATGAGCAATAACCCCTTTAAAAATATCGGAATGATCAGCTCTCAAAACAATAACGGCGCTTTGAATGGGCTTGGCGTGCAAGTGGGCTATAAACAATTCTTTGGCGAAAGCAAAAGGTGGGGGTTAAGGTATTATGGCTTCTTTGATTACAACCACGGCTATATCAAATCAAGCTTTTTTAATTCTTCTTCTGATGTATGGACTTATGGCGGTGGGAGCGATTTGTTAGTGAATTTCATCAACGATAGTATTACAAGAAAGAACAACAAGCTCTCCGTGGGTCTTTTTGGAGGTATCCAACTAGCAGGGACTACATGGCTTAATTCTCAATATGTGAATTTAACCGCTTTCAATAATCCTTACAGCGCAAAAGTCAATACTTCCAATTTCCAATTTTTGTTCAATCTCGGCCTAAGGACGAATCTCGCTACAGCTAAGAAAAAAGACAGCGAACATTCCGCGCAGCATGGCATAGAATTAGGCATTAAAATCCCCACCATTAACACCAATTACTATTCTTTTCTAGGCACCAAACTAGAATACCGAAGGCTTTATAGCGTGTATCTCAACTATGTGTTCGCTTACTGAGTGATTCAAACTCTCTTTTTTAAGGGGGTTTAGAAAAACCGCAACACCAAGCTTTTTATCGTTGGCGATAAAATCTACAAAACCAACGGCGCGACAACAAACCCTAACGCCACGCTCAAAAACACGACTAAAACCCCAGGGATCAAAAACGCATGATCAAACACATAACGGCCCATTTTAGTGGTGCCGGTGTTATCCATAGCGATCGCTCCTAGTAAAGTGGGGTAAGTGGGTAACACAAACAACGCCGAAACGCTCGCAAAAGAAGCCACGATAATATACAAATGCTCCGTATGGTTAGCGCTAATACCTAAGGCTGTGATCACGCTTGGGATGAGCGCTTTAGAAGTGGCAGCCTGCGAATACAAAAGCATGGAAGCCAAAAAGAGCGCTACGGCTAATAAAAACGGGTAATCTGCGATCAAAAAAGAAGCGTATCGCTTGATTTCATCTAAATGATTGCTCACAAAAGTATCGCCCAACCACGCCACGCCTAACACGCACACGCACGCTTGCATGCCGGATCTAAACACGCTTGAATGGGCGATTTCATTAGCGTTAATTTTACAAAAAAGCACAATTAGAGTCGCCACACTCAACATGAAAGACACAATCGCGTAATCTCTGCCTAAAACCACTGGGTTAATCAAAGCGATATTTTTAGAAATCGCGCTCGCATAAAAAACGATCGCTACAACCCCACCGATAAAAATCCATAACGATAATTTCGCGCTTTTTGAGGTTTCTTTTTCTTCTTTGATAATAGGGGGCGAAATTTTTCCTGCTTTCAGGTGCTCTAAATAATGCGGATCGCTGTCTAATTTCAAATCCGTAAAACCCATCACAAACGCCGTGAGAATGCATGCTAAAAAAGTCGTAGGGATCCAAACCATTAAAAGGGTCAAGTAATTCGCTCCTAAAGGCTCTAAAATGCCGCTCATAAACACCACCGCCGCGCTCACCGGGCTTGCAGTAATAGCGACTTGACTGGAGACTACCGCTAAGCTTAAAGGCGCTTTGGGTTTGATGTTTTGGCTCTGGCTCACTTCCACAATCACCGGAATTAAAGAAAAAACCGTGTGTCCAGTGCCCGCTAGTATCGTTAAAAAATACGCCACGCTTGGAGCGAGGTAATTGATTTGCTTGGGGTGTTTTCTTAAAATTTTTTCAGCGATTTTGACCAAGTAATCCAAGCCCCCTGCTTTTTGCATCGCGCTGATAGCGCTAATGACTGCCATGATGATTAAAATCACATCAAAAGGGATTTTGCCCGGATTTAGCCCCAAAAATAAGCATAAAATAAGCACGCCCAAACCCCCCGCATAGCCCACTCCCAAGCCCCCTAGCCTTGCCCCTAAAAAAAGCGAAAAAAATAACACTACAATTTGAAAAAAGGCATCCACTATTAACCCTTTTTAAATTTATTTTAACGATGTTTTACTATACTATAAAACCTTTTAAATTTCAAAAGGTGGTCTATAATGAGAATATTTTTGAAATTGTTGATTCTTTTATTTTGTTTGAAGGGGCAAGTTATGGCTCAAAATTTACCCACCATTGCTTTACTGGCGACAGGAGGGACGATTGCAGGGAGTGGTGCGAGCGCGAGTTCGGGTAGTTATAAAAGCGGTGAGCTGGGCATCAAAGAGCTTCTTAGGGCTATCCCTAGTCTCAACAAGATCGCTCGCATTCAAGGGGAGCAGATTTCTAACATCGGCTCACAAGACATGAATGAAGAGGTATGGTTCAAGCTCGCCAAACGCGCCCAAGAATGGCTAGATGATAGCCGCATTCAAGGCGTGGTCATCACGCATGGCACGGACACTTTAGAAGAGAGCGCGTATTTTTTAAATTTAGTTTTACACTCCACAAAACCGGTCGTGCTAGTGGGAGCGATGCGTAATGCTGATTCTTTGAGTGCGGATGGGGCTTTGAATTTGTATAACGCGCTGAGCGTAGCACTCAATGAAAAAAGCGTAAATAAAGGCGTGTTGGTGGTGATGGATGATAGTATTTTTAGCGCTAGAGAAGTGGCTAAAACGCACACCACCCACACTTCCACCTTTAAAGCCCTAAATAGCGGTGCGATAGGGAGCGTGTATTATGGCAAAACACGCTATTACATGCAGCCTTTGAGAAAACACACCACAAAGAGCGAATTTTTTCTTTCACAACTCAAAACCCCCTTGCCTAAAGTGGATATTATTTACACGCATGCCGGCATGACCCTTGATTTATTCCAAGCGAGCCTAAACTCGCATGCAAAAGGCGTTGTGATAGCTGGGGTGGGTAATGGGAATGTGAGTGCTGGGTTTTTAAAAGCGATGCAAGAAGCGAGCAAAATGGGGGTGGTTATTGTTCGTTCTAGCAGGGTAGGCAGCGGTGGAGTCACTTCAGGCGAGATTGATGACAAGGCTTATGGTTTTATCACAAGCGACAATTTAAACCCCCAAAAAGCCAGGGTGCTTTTACAACTCGCTTTAACCAAAACGAACGATAAAGCAAAAATCCAAGAAATGTTTGAAGAGTATTGAAACATTCTTTAGAATGGTTTGAAACACTGAAGCGGTTTTAGGTTTTTATTTTTGATTGGAATTTAATCAAATCGTGGTTGGGGGGTAGAAGTCGCCTTTAATGATAAATCCCACGCTTGGCTGATCGCTAAAAACTGCGGTGTTAAAAAAAACAATAAAAAATTACTAATAATATTTTATATAATAGCATGCTTCTATCCCAAACGCTAAAAGCGTTTAGGATTTCTGCTTAAAGAGTTTGAAGCTTTGATAGAAAAAGTGGTGTCATTTAAGCTTTAGTGTTTATCGCTGTGATCTTCATCATGGTGGTCATGATCTTTATCGTCATGATCTTTATCATGATCTTTGTCATGTTTTTTGCCATGCTTCTTACCATGCTTATCGTGTTTGTGCATTTTCCCATGCTTGCATGATCTCAACCCCAAATCATCATCCATGTCCTTCATGTTACTTTTTTTAAGCGCTTCTTTAATAGCTTTTTGGCGGGCTTTAAAATCCGCCACGGTCATGTTGTCTGTGTTTTTAGTTGCATATTCATGCAACTGCTTATGGAAGGCTTCTCTCTTGTCTTCAGGCATTTTTTTCATGCGCATTCTCAACTCTTTTTTATAATCCACAATATCCTGAGGAGCGACAATGCCAGCCATTTTAGCCAAATCTTCATCGCTTGTTTTACTGAAATCCTTGGCGTTTAAAGCCACAAATAGCAATGCACTAACAGAAAGTATTTTCAACGCTTTTTTCATGTTTTATCCTTTTAAATTAAATTTTATCTCACTTAGGAGAGCAATGTTCGTCTTTTTTCTTAACAACCCTACACCAAACTTTTCTCGTATCGCCGCTGCAAACGCTCACATTAAGTCCTTTTGCCTTGATCTCTTCAGCGCTCAAACCTTTGGTTTTTTCTTCTAATTCTTTACGCACTTCTTCACGCATTTTTTTGAAATCCTCTTCACTCATTTTGGAAAGATTCTTCCTAGCGATCCGGCTGAAATTCGTGCGGAATTTCTTAGCGTCCTCAGCGTTTAAAGCTTTAAGGCGTTTAGACACTTCCATGCGATAATCAATCGCTTCATTAGAAGGCAGAGTTCCTGCTAATTCTAAAAGCTCCTTATCTTTGAGTTGCGAAAAATCCCTAGCGCCTAAAACCTGTAATCCAAGCAAAGCTAACAGGCAAAAAGCCAAACTCCTTCTCATTCCCAATTCCTTGTTGTCTGAATTTTTGCCGCATAACGACAGCAAATTTTGGCATTTTATCATGTTAATTTTAATTTATTCTCAAACGCTTCTAATAGCGCTAAAAAATGGGGTTTTTAAATTTCGTGCAAGCCTTGTGTGTCATCATTTAATTTTTATTTATAAAGGTCGTTTTAAACCCTAAAATTTTAAAATACCATTTTGAATGATTTGTTTGTATGGTGTTGGTAGTTTTTGGATTATTTTGAGTGAAAGGATTAAGCAAGATGTTTGTGGTTTTTATAGAAGGTTTCGGTTTAGCGATTTCTTTGTGCGCGGCTGTGGGAGCGCAATCCTTGTTTATTGTGGAAAGGGGGATGGCTAGGAATTATGTGTTTTTGATTTGCGCTCTGTGTTTTATGTGTGATATTGTGTTAATGAGCATGGGCGTGTTTGGCGTGGGGGCTTATTTCGCTAAAAATCTTTATTTGAGCTTGTTTTTGAATTTATTTGGAGCGGCTTTTACTGGATTTTACGCTTTTTTAGCTTTAAAAACCCTTTTTCAAACCTTCAAAAAAAAGCAAGTCCAAACCCCCAAAAAACTATCTTTAAAAAAGACCTTATTATTCACTTTAGGCGTTACCTTACTCAACCCTCAAGTGTATTTGGAAATGGTGTTTTTAATTGGCGCGAGCGCTTTGTCTTTTGATTTAGCGCAAAAATTTGTCTTTCTAGCCGGCACTTTATCGGCTGCTTTTTCTTGGCTTTTATTGTTATGCACCCTATCTCTACGCTATGGCTCTAAACTTTTAAACAACCAAAAAATTTTTATGGGCGTGAATCTCTTTGTAACCGCTATCATGGGAACGCTTAGCGTTACTTTATTTAGGGATTTTTTAGCGCTATTGGGTAAAACCTAAAAAGGGGCTAGTTTTAAGCCATTTTGCATTACAATACTCCTAAATGAGTTTTTAAGGATTACAATCAATATGCAAGTTTTAGCGTTAAAATACCGCCCCAAACATTTTAGCGAGCTAGTCGGTCAAGAGAGCGTGGCTAAAACGCTTTCTTTAGCCCTAGACAACCAGCGTTTGGCTAACGCTTATTTATTCAGCGGGTTAAGGGGTTCAGGGAAAACCAGCTCTTCTAGGATTTTTGCTAGGGCTTTAATGTGTGAAGAAGGGCCAAAAGCCGTGCCTTGCGATACTTGCACCCAATGCAAAAGCGCTTTAAACAACCACCATATAGATATTATAGAAATGGATGGAGCGTCTAATAGGGGGATTGATGATGTCCGTAATCTCATAGAGCAAACGCGCTACAAACCAAGCTTTGGGCGCTATAAAATCTTTATCATTGATGAAGTGCATATGTTCACCACCGAAGCGTTTAATGCGCTTTTAAAGACTTTAGAAGAGCCTCCTAGCCATGTGAAATTCCTTTTAGCGACAACGGACGCCTTGAAATTGCCCGCTACCATACTCAGCCGCACCCAGCACTTCAGGTTTAAAAAAATCCCTGAAAATTCCGTTATTTCTCATTTAAAAACCATTTTAGAAAAAGAACAAGTGAGTTATGAAAACAGCGCGTTAGAAAAACTGGCTCACAGCGGTCAAGGGAGCTTGAGGGATACGATCACTCTTTTAGAACAAGCCATCAATTATTGCGATAACGCTATCACAGAAAGCAAAGTGGCTGAAATGTTAGGAGCGATTGACAGGAGCGTTTTAGAAGATTTTTTTCAAAGCCTAATCAACCAAGATGAAGCGCGATTGCAAGAGCGTTATGCCATTTTAGAAAATTATGAAACCGAAAGCGTTTTAGAAGAAATGATGCTTTTTTTGAAAGCGAAATTATTAAGCCCTGATACTTATTCCATCCTTTTAATAGAGCGCTTTTTTAAAATCATTATGAGCGGTTTGAGCCTTTTGAAAGAAGGGGCTAACGCCAGTTTTGTGCTGTTGTTATTGAAAATGAAATTCAAAGAGGCTTTGAAACTCAAAGCCCTAGACGATGCGATTTTGGAATTAGAGCAAAGCAAAGAAAGCGCTTTAAAGCCCTTAAACCAAAACGCTAACGCCTTTAAACAAGAAAGTGCAGAGAAAATAGAAAAGTCAGAAAAAAGAGAGAGTGCAGAAACCCCGCAAACTCCCATGCTTTCAGCCAAAGATCGCATTTTTCACAACCTTTTCAAGCAAGTCCAAACAAAGGTTTCTGATCGCAACTACGAATTAGGGGCGGTGTTTGAAAAAAATATCCGTTTTATTGATTTTGACAGCCAGACTAAAACCTTGACTTGGGAGTCTTTAGCCACCCATAAAGATAAAGAGCTTTTAAGAGAGCGTTTTAAAATCGTGAAAAGTATCGTTGATGAGGTTTTTGGCAAGGGCGAAAACATCAAAATCGCTTTAAAAAATCATTCAGAAAATAAAAGCGCTTCAGAAGAAACTAAAGATAAATTCCTCTCTTTAAAGCCCAAACCAACCACAGAAACGACGGCTGAAATGAAAAAAAATGAAACTAAAGAAAAAGAGGTTCAAGAAAAAGAAACTAAAGAGGTTAAAGAAACCCAATCAAAAGAAACCCCTACAGCCTTGCAAGAATTTATGGCTAACCATTCCAATCTCATTGAAGAGATTAAGAGCGAGTTTGAAATCAAAAGCGTGGAATTGTTATGAGAGCGCGTTTAGACGAGTTAGACAAAGTGGCTGTTGCAATTTTAAAAGATGGTTTTAAGGGGGTGGTGCTTTTAAAAGGCGTTGTGGGGAGCGGTAAAACGACTTTAGTTCAAGCGTGCTTGAGATACTTGGGTTTAGACATTCAAGCGACTTCGCCCACCTTTAGCTTGATGCATGCTTATAGCGAGAGCGTGTTCCATTATGATTTTTACATGCGCGATTTAGAGGCTTGCTTGGAGCTTGGCATGTTAGAGTGCTTGTTAGAAAAGGGGATCCATTTTGTGGAATGGGGCGATGAAAAATTAGAAAAAATTTTAAAAAAATACGATTTAGCTATTAAGGTTGTGGAAATTAAAACCGAATTAACTAGCCGTTTTTATACAATAAAGATCGCTTAAAGGGTCGCTTGAATGGATATTTTAAAAGCAGAGCATTTAAACAAACAGATTAAAAAAACCAAAATCGTTTCAGATGTTTCTTTAGAAGTGAAAAGCGGCGAAGTGGTGGGGCTTTTAGGGCCTAATGGGGCGGGTAAAACCACCACCTTTTATATGATATGCGGGCTTTTAGAGCCTAGTGGGGGGAGCGTTTATTTAAACGATGTGAATTTAGCTAAATACCCTTTACACAAGCGTTCTAACTTAGGCATAGGCTATTTGCCCCAAGAATCCAGCATTTTTAAAGAATTGAGCGTGGAAGAGAATCTAGCCCTAGCAGGGGAGAGCACTTTTAAAAACTCTAAAGAGAGTGAAGAAAAAATGGAAAGCTTGTTGGACGCTTTTAATATCCAAGCCATAAGAGAGCGCAAGGGCATGAGCTTGAGTGGGGGAGAAAGAAGGCGCGTAGAAATCGCTAGGGCTTTAATGAAAAACCCTAAATTCGTGCTATTAGATGAGCCTTTTGCAGGCGTGGATCCGATTGCGGTGATTGACATTCAAAAAATCATTGAAAGCTTGATTGGATTAAACATCGGCGTGTTGATTACTGATCACAATGTGCGAGAGACTTTGAGCGTGTGCCATAGGGCGTATGTGATTAAAAGCGGCACGCTTTTAGCGAGCGGGAACGCTAATGAAATTTATGAAAACGCTTTGGTGCGTAAGTATTATTTAGGGGAAAATTTTAAGGTATAGACATGGCGGTTTTACGCACAAACATTAGCCCTAAAAACAAATTAAACGCTACCTTAAAAGGGTGGCTTCCTATTTTACAAAGCGAGCTTGAAGATTTAGAAGAGGTGTTGAAACAAAACGCCCTGGATAACCCCTTAATCAAAATTGAAAACAAACGCATCAAAAATTTTAGCGATCGTTTTAGCGCTAAAAATAGCAGCGATCATTTAGAAAATTTAACAATCGCATCTAAAAGCCTTTTTGAAACCTTAGAAGCTCAAATCATTCCCCCCCTCTTTCCCACTGAAACCTCTCAAAAAATTGCTATGGATATTATTAACGGACTGGATAGTGAAGGGTATTTTGAAGAAAGCATTGAAGAAAGGGCTCAAATTTTAGGGGTAGAGAGCGAAGTTTATGAGAAAGTGCGCAAGCGTTTTAGTTATCTTAATCCCGCTGGCATTGGCGCTAGAGATGTGAAAGAGAGCTTTTTATTCCAGTTAGAGAGTAGGGAATTGGACAATAATGAGCTTTATGAAGAAACGCGAAAAATCATTTTAAATTTAGAAAAACACCATGAATTTTCTAAAGATTTTTATTATGAAAAGGCTTTAAAGATTTTAAAATCCTTTAAAAACCCCCCAGCCATTGAGTTTTTAGAAAAAGAAATAGAAGTCATTCCTGAGCTTTTTATTGTAGAAGTGGATGATGAAATCATCGTGCGTTTGAATGATGAGAGCTACCCGACGATCAGTTTAGAAGAAAATTGCTTTAAAGATAGCGGTTATTTAAAAGAAAAATTAAAAGAGGCTAAAGATTTGATTGATGCGCTAAATTTGAGAAAAGCCACGATTTATAAAATCGGCCTCATGCTTTTAGAATATCAATACGATTTTTTTAAGGGTAAGGAATTACGCCCTTTAAAATTATTGGATTTAGCCAATGAGTTTAACCACTCTGTAAGCACGATTTCAAGGGCCATTTCTAATAAATATTTGGCATGCGAAAGGGGGGTTTTCCCTATTAAGCATTTCTTTAGCACCGCCTTAGACAATAGCGAGACTTCAAACGCTGTGATTAAAGACTATCTTTTAGAATTGATTAAAAACGAAGACAAAAAAGAGCCTTTGAGCGACGCTAAGATTTTAGAACTCATTGAAGAAAAATTCCATTTGAAAATGGTAAGAAGAACGATCACCAAATACCGCCAACTGCTCAACATCGCTTCTTCAAGCGAAAGGAAAAAGCTCTATTTGATGCGTGCTTGAAAAACCTATTTTGATGTGTTGATTAAAATCGCGCTATTTAAAATCCCTAAACAATTTCCCTAAATCCACATCAAGCAGTTTTGTTTGGGATCGCAATTCTAAAAGGTTTTGAGCTCCTTTAATCAAATCGTTACTAGAAATGCCATGAGAAAGAGAGATTTGAGCTTCTAAAAACGCGCTCAAATGATCGCACACCTTTAAAAGCTCCCCACAAACCCCAAAATATTCATCGCTGTTATAAAGCGTGAATAATTCTTCAGCGTCTTTAGTGAAAATGATTTGATGAGACCTGTCTTTGTAGCGGTTTTTAAACTCGTTTTCGGTGAAATATTTCAAATCTTTTTGAACGCCCAGAGAGACAAAGGAATAGACTTTGTTTTGCATTTCTTTTTTTTCAATTTCTTTAATGCAGTGATCAAGCCCTGCAACGCTTTGTTTGATGGGCGTGATAATGTCTCTAGTTAAAATCTCGGGTAAATCATGGAAAAGCCCGCCCAAAAAATGATTGATCCGCATGCTTTTACAAGCTTTTAAATCAAAACTCAACAAATACCCCATCACCGCCACGCATAAGGTATGCCCTAAAACACTGGTTTGCGGCACTCTTGGGGTCTGGCTCCAACGCTTTTGGAAACGCAACTGCCCAAACATGCTCACCAATTTTTTCAGATCTTCTTTTTCCCCAAAAAGCCCTTCAAACAAATGCTCGTTATCGTGGAGTTGCTTGTCAATTTTATCTTTAATTTCTTTCACGCCATACATGTTAGGGTTAAAATGATAAATAATATCAAACTCCCACTTAGACGCATAAAAATGCGCGCTCTCTAAAATGTGGGTTTCTAAAATTTGGGGTCTGTGGCTTAAATACTCTTTTAGTTCCTCTAAAGAAAAATACGCGCTGATTTCATCTTGCAAACTTTGCACGACATAGGAGGCTAATTCTTGGCTGTGCGTTTGTTGGAGGGCGTAAAAAATAGGGGGTTTAATATCGGTTAAAACCAAGCGTTCCAAAAATTCAAAGCAAAAATACTTGATTAAAAGATCTAAATCTAAGTCTTTACCCTTGTCTTTTAAATCTTTAGCGAGCAAATACGCGATCATCGCTTTATGGGCTTGCTTGTCTAATTCCACAAATTCCAAAGGGCATGCTTGGTCATTCCAACGCCTAATAGACGCACCCACAAACACACGCCTTAAAAATTGAGTTTTGAGTTTAGGGGCTTTTAGGGGTTTAATAGGATGAGCCGCATACATAACTTTCCTTTTTATACTATTTTGAATATTAAAGCTATGATCTGATTAAGAAATATTGATTTGATCACGCAAGATTGAAAAATCTTAACGCACCACTATCAATACTAACTAAATCTTATTATACGAAAAAAAGACAAAAATAAGGCTTTTATTTAAAAAAAGATTATGTCTATCAATGGATTTCACGCTCAAAACACCCACCCGTAATTAAAAAACACTTTAAAATGGCTAGCCCCTTCATTAAAAACCAAAGAGTTCGTAGTAGTGCCATCGCTAGAAACGACGCTCGCTTTTCTTTGGATTAAAGGAATGCTAATCCCTACAGAATATTTAGAATGCTTATAGCGGTAATTAAACCCTGTCACTGCATCCAAATTTCCTGCTCCTTTGATTTTATTTAACACATAGTAGTTGTTATACAAGCCCCTTAACCCACCAAAGATGCCAAAAGATGATGAAAAGTTCCTTCTGGTTTGAATGCCTATAGAGTTATTTTTATTGGAGTAAGTGGTGATGAAATCCAACAACCCCCCATAAAGCGAACACACATTATAGGTAAGACCATCTGAGTCTTTTAATGCACCATCATTTTTTTTCTCTTGTTGGCCGTCACTACCAACTACTGGCACCCTTTGATAAGTCATGTTCCCGTTATGAGTATAGCCTTTGGTGTGGCTGAATTCATGCAAGATCGCTCTTAAATCCTCTAAATTGATCGTCTTAAGGTTGTTATTAAAGAGTTTTTGGGGGTTTAGAGCCGAAGCGACTACGGCTAATTGGCCGTAATTCTTGCCATCATCATTATTTGTGGGAGTAGTATTAGAACCCAGCCCATCAACCCCAGCATTTTTCAAAAGACTCACATCCAAATCCGTTTTGCCTCTGAAATTATTGACGATGCTTTGCTTGTTTAACACATATTTTTTATCAACATTAGATTTGACAAGCCCATTTTTTTGGGGATAGACGCAATTATCATTACTATCGCCCTTATTGGTGCATTCGCCACTTTCCTTGTTATCAGTGAATTCAAAAGGAGCGTTCAAAATCGCATCGCCCCAAGATTGGGAATCTAAGACAGCGACCATGTTTAATATTAAATTGGTGAATTCTTCGGCGGTTTTAGCGGTGAATTTTTCCGTCTTATCTTTGGCGCTTTCAAAATTATTTGTATCGCTGTATTTCATGACCAGATCGGTGTTGATTTTACTGAGCGCTTCAAACACCCTTTGCGTGTTAGGATCAGAATGGGGCGTGCTCAAGACTTCAAAAGTGGGGAAAGTGAAGCTAGGCTTAGTTCCACTAGCACTGCTAGTTGCTTTATTTTTCCTGCGTTCAGCTTCTTTTTCATAGAACTTCTTGTGCTCCTCCATAATATTATCAAAAATCTGTTTGGTTTCATTGAATTGCTGGTAAGATAAAACGATTTTAGATTGCTTAGGGAGTGTCTCTATCACGCCTAAATCGATCACATTGCCTTGAGCGTCTGTAAAACTGAGCTTAACATTGCTCAGATTATAAGGTAGGAAGTTTTCTATCGTTAAATGGCCACTCAAATCTAAATTCGCCCTAACAGGGCTTAAAGAGGAAAACGATAATTTGGATATATCCGCATCCTTAAACAGATTAGCCGCTCTTTGCAAAACGGAGTTTAGGGGTAAATAATTGTAATTGTTCGTGGTGGTTTTTGTGGCCGTTTGAGTCGTGGTGTAATTTTTTTCTTGGGTTTGTGCACCTTCTAAGAGACCGGTTTCAAACCCAGCTTCTATGAAAAAGCCATTTTTCTCATTCGCTTCTAAAGCGCTGAATAATAAAAGCGGGATGAATAGTTTTCTCATGGTTATCTCTTTTTAGTTTATGGTGTCTTTATTATACAATTTAAGGGGATTGTTTGTTTGTTTTTTGAAATTTAAAGCTTTTACAAGGGATTAAAATTTCGTATTGAAACAAAATTTTAAAAACAAGCGTTTGTTTTAGGGCTAATTTAACATTAATTAGGCTGTGTTAATAAAAGTTTGGTAGAATCTTCGAATCTCTCAATTTTTCTAAAAAGTGCTTTACTTAGTGCACTTCTTTATACCAATATTCCAATCAGCACCAGATTTAATCTGATGTTTTTGCGCGAAATTATCCATATTCAGCGCCACGGAAACATTCAACAAGCTGTTTAAATAGACCAACGGCTGGCCTTCTAAAACATCGCCAAAGCTTGCAACATACGGCATTTTCCCTTCGTATTTTTTCTTGGAACCTTTAGAAATAGTTACACACAATATATCGTTGCGTTTGATCCCTGCTTGATTGAGCAGTTTATCGCTGATATTGCTCCAAACATTGCCGTATTGAATATCAAGAATCGGGATATTACCCTTCATTTCCCCTTTTGTTGCTTTCGCTTTTTGGTAAGGAATTTCAACAACCTTTGTGGGAAGCTCTGGCCCGACCTGCTCGAATGTGATCGCCCCAGAAGCCAAGCGTGCTCCAGTGTAAGCATACACATCACGACCATGGAAAGTATAGGATTTTTCAGAACCTTTCAAGCGGTTAGTTTTTTCATCAATTTCACGCACGCTATCAATCCCAAAAGTTTGCGCCACCAAAGTCAGCGTGCCGTTATCCGGCGAGACGAAATACTGGCCGTTTTTAGTTTTCAATACCACCGATTTACGCTTAGTGCCTACGCCCGGATCAACTACGCTCACAAATACCGAACCTTGCGGCCAATAACTAGCGCTCTGATACAAGCGGTAAGCACCTTCCCAGATGTTATATGAGGGGATTTCGTGCGTTAAATCAAAGATTTTAAGATTAGAATCAACGCTGAAAGCGACGCCTTTCATCGCTGAGACGGCCCCATCTTTTAAGCCAAAATCTGTTTGTAAAATCAAAGCGTTATTTACATAAACAGACGATAACCCTACGCACACTGACAAAAACAACGCTAGAATCGTTTTTTTCATCTATATTATTTCCTGAATAATAAAAGCGGGATGAATAGTTTTCTCATGGTTATCTCTTTTTAGTTTATAGTGTCTTTATTATACAATTTAAGGGGATTGTTTGTTTGTTTTTTGAAATTTAAAGCTTTTACAAGGGATTAAAATTTCGTATTGAAACAAATTAAAACGCAATATCGCCAATATTTTCACTATTCTCTATATAATATTTAAAACGCTCTTTTTCTAATTCGTTTTTTAGGATTTGTTGTTCTTCTAAAAGCAAGCGTTTTTGATCTTCTAGGGTGTTGATTTTGCGGCTAATATAATAGATATTATTGCTCAAATAGATTTTAGGCACCAACAGAGCTAAAAACGCGCCCCCAAAAACCAATACCCCTATTAAAGCCATTAAAGAAAGGCCGTGCAAATTTTCATTTGCAGTTCCAGCAAATAATTCTTTCTTTTCGTCCTCTTCTATACGCACAAAGCGTTCTTTTTCATTTGAAGAATTGTTTTTTATACTCATGGCTTACTCATAGGACTTGTTCATGGTTTGAATTGAAAAACCCTCATTTTAGCGCTCCGTGAACGCCTGTTGTTTTTAATTTCTTCTGGGCTTGGAGTGATGGGCTTTTTGGTTAAAATTTCGCCTAAAGCGTGATTGTTAGAGCAAGCGCATTTGAAACTTAAAGGATTGCAAATGCAATTTTTAGCGTAATCTTTAAAAGCGTTTTTCACTAACGCATCTTCTAAAGAATGAAAAGAAATCACGCACAAAATCGCTCCCTTAAGGTTTCTAGCGCATTGTAAAAACTCTTTTAACTCTTCTAATTCGCTATTGACTTCTATGCGAACGGCTTGAAACACCAAAGTCGCTGGATGGATTTTTTTATTTTTAGAAAAAGAGCTTAAAAAATCGCTCAAATCCTTAGCGTCTTTAAAGGGTTTTTTAGCGCGCCTTTCTGCAATTTTATGGGCGATTTTTTTGTATTCTTTGATCTCGCCATAATCTCTAAAGATTTTTTCTAACGCCACTACAGAATAGGAGTTGATGACTTTTTGAGCGTTTAAACCGCTCTCTAAATCCATGCGCATATCCAGAGTGTGCGAGTGGAAATTAAACCCTCTGTTATCATCATCAAGCTGCAAAGAGCTCACCCCTAAATCCACTAAAACCCCCTTGATTCGCTCGCCATGAATCTCTAGGGTTTCTTTAAAGCGTTTGGCAAAACCTCCACTTAAGAGATGATAACGCCCTTCAAAGGCTTTCAATCGTTCTTTAGCGATTTCTTGAGCGAACTTATCTTTATCAATGCCAATGAGTTTTAGGTGCGGTTTTTGGGATAGAATCGCTTTAGAATGCCCTCCTAACCCTAAAGTGCAATCTATCAAAACCCCTTCTTCTAAAGGCATGAACGCTTGCAAAACTTCTTGCAACAAAACGCTTTGGTGCAAACTCTCTATTTCTTGCAAACAATCCCCTTAAAACCTCTAGATGAATTTTCCAAACGCTTGCTCAATGGTATTGGCTTTGTTGGTTACATTCAAAAGTTTCTTTATAATCAACCTTAGCTTTTTAAGATGCGAAAACCCAAACTAAAATCCTTTTTATAAAGACTAAAAAGGACTTAAAGATGCCCTTTTTTAAAGGGTTTAAAAAGTGTAGTTATACCCTAAATAAAGCGAATAATCCCGTTTCAAATGGTAATAAAGATTAGTAGCGTTAGGACCCGCACTCAAAAACTTGTTGATGAGTAGCGGCACTCTCACGCCAAACTCTACGCCATTATGCTTGTAGATATTGGCTCTCACCCCAAAATTCAACCATACCTGAAAAGCGACGGTCGAAGTGTTGGTGCTATAAGGAGCGTTAGGGTTACAATAAGTAGGGGTACAAACATCAGGACCTTTAGCTTCAATGATTTGCTCTTTCCAATAGTTTGCTGCGGAGCTTTTCCAAGTGTTACCGCCGATAGCGACCCCACCAAAAATACCAAAAGAAGCGTTGTCTTTATCAATAATATCAGCTAACAAATCGCTCCCCACACCCCAAGAGACCATATCCAACTGGATTTTATTAGGTGCATAAACTTGCTTACCCAAATCGGCATGCCCATAATCAAAAAGCCCATACACTCTAAAACCAAACCACTTACTTGTCATATCAAAAGACTTGAACTGGAAGAACTTCTTATAACCCACATTCAACCCAAAACCATTCAAAGCCCCATTAGCGTATTTGGAGTGCCAATTGATATTGGTGCCTCCTGGATTATGCTTATTAGCGGTAAGACCTGGGGGGCAACCTACAACACTCCCTGTGCAATCCCCTGTATTATAAATATTACTATTCAAACGGGCTTGTCCAAGCTGATAATTAGTTCCTATATAAACACCATCACCTTCGGCTAACAACGAAGAGCTTAAAACTGCGGATAGAAGCCCTAAAGCTACAAACTTTTTCATAAATTCCATTCCTTTACATTCCTATCTTTAAAATTTTCTCACAAAATAATAGCATGTTTATCCTTAATCAAGCAAATATTTTTAACTCTTATGAATAAGAAATGATAATAAAACCATTCTTTTTTGAAGTATAATAGCTCCTTTTAATCCACTTTCTTATTTTAAGGAAACTCTTGCAACATAAAACCATTATGGATAAGATCATTATTCAAGGGGCTAGGGAAAATAATCTCAAAAATATTTTTTTAGAAATCCCTAAAAACCAATTTGTTGTTTTTACCGGATTAAGCGGTTCGGGTAAATCCACTCTGGCGTTTGACACTTTATACGCTGAAGGTCAAAGGCGCTATTTAGAGAGTTTGTCCAGCTATGCGAGGCAATTTTTAGACAAAGTGGGTAAGCCTAATGTGGATAAAATTGAAGGCCTAACCCCTGCGATTGCCATTGATCAAAAAACCACTTCTAAAAACCCTAGATCCACTGTGGGGACGATCACTGAGATTTATGATTATTTAAGGTTGTTGTTTGCAAGGATTGGGGAGCAATTTTGCCCCACATGTTTAGAGTCCATTAGTTCTATGAGCGCGAGCGATATTATTTCTCAAATCTGTCATTTAGAAGAAAATTCTAAAATCATTATTCTAGCCCCCATTATTAAAGATAAAAAAGGTTCGTTTAACGATAAATTAGAGAGCTTGCGTTTAAAGGGGTATGTGAGAGCTTTTGTTGATGGGGTGATGGTGCGTTTAGATGAAGAAATCCATTTGCACAAAACCAAAAAACACACCATTGAAGCGGTGGTGGATAGAGTCGTTATCAATAACGAAAATTCTTCACGGATCGCTAGCGCAGTAGAAAAAGCCCTTAAAGAAAGCTATGGGGAATTAGAAGTGGAAATCTTGCAAGACAACGCGCCAAGCATCAGGAAGCATTACAGCGAGCATAAGGCATGCTTTAAATGCAAGATGAGTTTTGAAGAATTAGAGCCTTTGAGTTTTTCATTCAACTCGCCTAAAGGGGCGTGCGAGAGCTGTTTGGGTTTGGGGACAAAATTCAGCTTAGATATTAGTAAGATTTTAGATCCTAACACGCCTTTAAATCAAGGAGCGATTAAAGTGATTTTTGGGTATAACCGCAGTTATTACGCTCAAATGTTTGAAGGCTTTTGTGAACATAATGGCATTGATACTGCGCTTTGTTTTAACGAATTGGATAAAGAGCAACAGGACGCTCTTTTGTATGGGAACGGCACTGAAATCAGCTTTCATTTTAAAAATAACCCTTTAAAACGCCCTTGGAAAGGCATTATTCAAATCGCTTATGACATGTTTAAAGAGCAAAAGGATTTGAGCGATTACATGAGCGAAAAAACCTGTTCTTCGTGCGAGGGGCATCGTTTGAAAGCCTCAAGTTTGAGCGTCCAAGTCGCTGGCTTGAAAATGGCGGATTTTTTAACTAAGCCTATTGAAGAAGTCTATCACTTTTTTAATAATCCCACGCATTTTAGCTATCTTAACGAGCAAGAAAAAAAGATCGCTGAACCCATTTTAAAAGAGATTTTAGAAAGGGTGTTTTTTTTATACGATGTGGGGTTAGGGTATTTGACTTTAGGGAGGGATGTGCGAACGATTAGCGGAGGGGAGAGCCAAAGGATACGAATCGCTAGTCAAATCGGGAGCGGTTTGACAGGGGTTTTGTATGTTTTAGACGAGCCTAGCATTGGCTTGCATGAAAAGGATACGCTCAAACTCATCAACACCCTTAGGAATTTACAAAAAAAGGGGAACACGCTCATTGTTGTAGAGCATGATAAAGAGACGATTAAGCATGCGGATTTTGTTGTGGATATTGGGCCAAAGGCTGGAAGGCATGGGGGTGAAGTGGTTTTTAGCGGGAGCGTGGAAGAGTTATTGCAAAATAACCATTCTACCGCCTTGTATCTCAACGGCACTAAAAAGATTGAGCGTCCTAAATTGGAACTCCCTAAAGAAAAGCATTTTTTAGAAATTAAAAATGTCAATATCAATAACATTAAGAATTTGAGCGTTCAAATCCCTTTAAAACAATTGGTGTGCATTACAGGGGTGAGCGGGAGCGGTAAAAGCTCGCTGATTTTACAAACCCTTTTACCCACCGCTCAAACCCTTTTAAACCATGCTAAAAAAATTCAAAGCTTGAATGGGGTGGAGATTGTAGGGTTGGAGCATTTGGATAAAGTGATTTATTTAGATCAAGCCCCAATAGGCAAAACCCCACGAAGCAACCCTGCCACTTACACGGGAGTGATGGATGAAATCAGGATTTTATTTGCCGAGCAAAAAGAAGCTAAAGTTTTAGGCTATAGCGCGAGCCGTTTTAGCTTTAATGTTAAAGGAGGGCGGTGCGAGAAATGCCAAGGCGATGGGGATATTAAAATAGAAATGCATTTTTTGCCTGATGTGTTAGTCCAATGCGATAGCTGTAAGGGCACTAAATACAACCCCCAAACTTTAGAAATCAAGGTGAAAGGCAAATCCATTGCCGATGTGTTGAATATGAGCGTAGAAGAAGCTTATGAATTTTTTTCTAAATTCCCTAAAATCGCTGTGAAGTTAAAAACGCTCATGGATGTGGGCTTGGGCTATATCACTTTAGGGCAAAACGCTACGACTTTAAGTGGGGGGGAGGCTCAAAGGATCAAATTAGCTAAAGAATTGAGTAAAAAAGACACAGGCAAAACCCTCTATATTTTAGATGAGCCTACCACCGGTTTGCATTTTGAAGATGTGAATCACCTTTTACAAGTCTTGCATTCTTTGGTGGCGTTAGGCAATTCCATGCTAGTGATTGAGCATAATTTAGACATTATCAAAAACGCTGATTACATTATAGACATGGGGCCTGATGGGGGGGATAGGGGCGGAAAAGTCATTGCGAGCGGCACGCCTTTAGAGGTGGCACAAAATTGTGAAAAAACCCAAAGCTATACAGGAAAATTTTTAGCTTTGGAATTGAAATAGCTTGCATGGGATTTGTTTGTTAAAACAATGTAGGGTAAAATAACAGATAGCTAAATATTAGAGAGCAGAAGACACTATAGTATCATCAAAATTACAAGGCTAGTGGCAATAATAGCCACTTGATCATGCAAGAGTTAGCAAAGAAGCCATGCCTTCTATAGCGTCTCAAACCTTTGTAAAATAGTGTTAATCATAAATGATAAAAAATGATAAAAAGCATTTTTATAATCAATATTAAAGAGCTTGATTTTAATTGTGCAATAATTTTTGCAGTGCGGTCTTAGGGGTTAAAAAATGACTTTTAATTTAAAAAATAAGAAGATTAAGACCCAACAAGATTCTATTGATTATTATTTTCCACCCGCATTAGAATCGCCTGAATGGGATCTTTGCCGATGTGGTTGCCAAACAGAGATCCTCTCGACAACTCGTAAAACACCTTGCTTGTTATTTTAACGGCTACCCTCTTTGAGTCTTTAAGATATTTGGGGAATTGCCTTTTAACTTCTCTATCAATCATAATCCCCCACTTTTTATAGTGGAATTTGATCGCAAATCCCGTTCCTCGTATCCGCTCTACCTTGTAACTCCTAAACCCAACCTCCATATACTTCCTTATCAACCACTCAAGGTTGTAAGGCCCTCTATCCAAAAAACGCTTGATATTTGCAGAATTAACTTCATAATATATTGTAGGCTCGCCATTTTCAAGCAAATCAGCAAGAGTGGTGTTGTTATTATCAATCACATGGGGCACAAAAACCCTAAACACTCATCAATCCCTAATTCCTTAACGATAAACAATTTACAATTGATAAAATCACCATCCTTATCGTTAAGAACATCAATGATCTTATAAGAGCTACCATACCCATAATAGATCGAGTTAGGTTTCTGTGGTTCTTTATTAGCCTTTAATTCATTAAATTCATCAAAAATATCCGACATGAAACCATCATCATTTGCTAAAGCGGTTTTGCTATTCAATCTGACAATCTTTTCCTCACTCAATTGTAACTTCGTTAGTCTCTTTACCCGCTCCAACACCAATCACTCTATAGCCAAATCTATCCGCTCTTTCACTCAATTTGTTACACAACAAACCATGCAACTCCTTGCTTTTTAATTTCTTAACAATAAAATCATTCGCTAACATAAAAACTTCTCGTTAATTGAATCCTCATCTTTAAATCCCTTTAAGCAAAAATCTCAAATAGAAGTTTTGCAAACTACCTTTCCAAAAACAAATCTTTTTCTTGGATTTCTGCTCCTTCGCTTAAAATCGCCACTCTTTCCACGACTCCTAAAAGCTCTCGCACATTTCCATGCCAAGAGTATTCTAAAAGGCGTTTCGCGGCGTTTTTTGAAAAAGATTTTGGCCCCAAATGATACGCATCGCACACTTCTTTAAGCTTGATTTCAGCAATGGGTAAAATCTCTTCTACTCTCTCTCTTAAAGGCGCAATCGTTATAGGCACAATCTGTAAGCGGAAGAATAAATCCTCTCTGAATTCTTTCGCAGCGATTTTTTCTTTCATGTTAGCGTTGGTAGCGGAAATGAAACGAACATCAATTTTAACGCTCTTATTATCCCCAAGGCGCATGATTTCTTTTTCTTGAACCACTCTTAAAAGTTTGCTTTGCAATTGAATAGGCATTTCAGCGATTTCATCTAAAAAGATCGTGCCTTTATTAGCACTTTCAAAAAGCCCCATTTTAGGAGCTGTGGCGTCCGTGAACGCCCCTTTTTGATACCCAAAAAGCTCGCTTTCTAATAAATGATCTGGGATAGCGGACATGTTGATCGCTATAAAAGGGTGTTTGGAGCGTTGCGAATGCTGGTGGATGAAATGAGCAAAAACCTCCTTACCCACCCCGCTTTCGCCTAACAGCATGACATTAGCGTCCGTGCTTGCGACTTTTAAGGCTTGCCGTTTGGTTTCTTCTAAAGCTTTTGAAGTGGCTAAAAAGCTGTGTTTGTGTGGTTTCTTTAAAGGTTTTTCTAAAGGGTGTTTTTTTTGGAATTCTAAAACTTTTTTGGTGCGATAGATGGACTCTAAAAGCAATTCTGGTTTAAAAGGTTTTTGGAAAAAGTCTTTCACGCCTAAACGAATGGAATCAATGGCTTTATTTAAGGTCGCATTACCGGTAATCACAATGGATTCATATTTGCCTTCTAAAAGGCGTAAAAATTCCAAGCCGTCCATATGGGGCATGTTAATATCTGTAATGACTAAATCAAAGCTTTCATCAAGTTTCGCTAAAGCGTCTTTAGGGTTTTTAAAACTCACAATCTCCAAATCGTCTTGAAGCTCAAAAAAAAGCTCCAGGCTTTTACGCATGTTAATATCATCTTCTACAATGGCGATTTTCATTCTTCTTCCTTTCTAAAAATATCTAAAAATAACGCATCTCCCACTAAACTCGCTCTAACGCTTAAGGCTTTGAGGTTAAGAATGCTTGTGGTAGTGGTGCCGTTTTTATAGCTATGATCATAATGCGTGATAGCGACTTGGCTTTTTAAAATGCAGTCTATGACTCGCTCTTTTTCTTTTTTTAACGCTATTTCTAAAAGGAAGCGTTCTAGCTTTATTGGGAGCAAGGAGTCTTTCAAAGTAGGTGAGTTGCGAGTGATGATGGAGCAATGATAGTCTAAAACGTAGGGGGCTGTTTTAATGCGGCTAACGATAGGTTTAGAGACAGAATACTCTTCGCCCATCACTCTAGAATCAACGATTTTCAAGCGGTACGAAATTAAAAATTCTTGATCTTCTAGGGGGCTGAGAGCATGCAAAGAAACCCCTAAAAAATAAAATAAAAAATAAAAGAATGAAAAAAAACGCATCACTCAAACAATTGTGTAGGAGGGTTTTCTGAATTTTCTGGCTCTTCTTCTTTAGGGCAAGAATTGATATACACGACTTTATCAGCGGTATCT